>NZ_BAABWV010000004.1:0-296070 GCF_040365005.1 Aquicoccus sp. SU-CL01552
ACGCCCAACTGAAGCCCTCGTGCGGCCCTACTGGGTAGGTAGGCGATAGCGCGTCCCCAGTACGTCCCCATTAAGGAAAATAACATTCTCTACGCGCTGATGCCTCGAAAATACTTCAATCATTTCAGCTGCTTGAAGTGGTGCCCGGGGGCGGAATCGAACCACCGACACGAGGATTTTCAATCCACTGCTCTACCCCTGAGCTACCCGGGCACGGGAAAGGCGCTGGCCTTTGGGTGGGGGCGTTCTAGGCATTCCTCGAACGGGTGTCCAGAGGCATTTTGGCCTTTGTGACGCTAATGTGGGCGCATGGCTCCGGCCTCGATCTGTTCGACCGCGTTTTCAAGGTCTTCGGGGTCGTCGGAGGGCACCGCATAGGCCCCGGTCAGCCAGTTGCCCAGGTCGATATCGGCGCAGCGTTTCGAGCAGAACGGGCGATAGGCAGGATCGGTTTTCGCCTTGCAGACCGGGCAACTCATGCCAGCACCTCGTGCAGCGGCGCGCGCCCGCGCTTGCGCTGCAGCTCGTAGTGGCCAAGCGGGGTCCAGCCGGCCAGCGCGGTCTCCTCGGGGTCGGCACGGAACGCCGCGCGCAGGGCACTCTCGAAGGTGCGCCGGTCCTTCTTGGGCATCGGCGCCAGGTCGATCGTGATCTGGCCGCCCAGCCCCCGCAGGCGCAACTGGCGCGGCAACTCTCGAGCGGCAGCGATATTGGCCTTGAGCCCGGCGGCGAGCGAGGTATCGGCGCCGGTATTCACATCGACCGCCACCAGCGCCCGGGTCGGTTCGACGAAGATGTAAGCGCCCCCCGAGAGCGGCGCGCGCGGCGATTTCAGCGTCTCCATCAAGTCGAGCACGCCGTGACGGTCGAAGCCGCCCGGATCGGTCTCGACCTGCGCCGGCTCCGACCAGTCGCGCCAGGCCAGCAGGTGCGGCCCGTCGCCCTCGGTCAGTTTCTCGGCGGCGCCGTCCCGATCCGCCAGCACCGCATCGGCCAGCGCCAGCATGGCGTCCACGTCCTCAGCGATCTCGTCGGCATCGGCGCCGGCGCAGGCCGAGCGCAGGATGAGGCCATGGGCGCTGTCGTCGGCGACCTCGGTACCGGCCGCGGCGAGGATGCGGATGCGCTCCTCCTCGTCGTGGATGCGACGCGACAGGTTGATCCCCGGTGCCTCGGGGGTGGCGATGGCATAGCGGCTCTTGAACAAGAGCTTGGTGGTCACCGGGATCGCCTTGCCCGGCTCGGCATAGCCGGTGACCTGCACCAAGAGCGCCTGGCCCGGCGCGATTCCCTTGACCTGGCGCAGGTAGGCATTGCCGTCCGGGGTGTCGAGGAACAGGCCTCCCTGCCCCTTCATCGGGCGTCGCGCGATGGCGCGGTAGATCGCGCCGGGGCGCGGGGCGTCGCTGTCGATCAGCAGATCCTCCAGCCGCCCATCAACAAGAAGCGCCGCCGCCTCGCGGTCACCGATATGGTCCAGGATGATCTGACGGCCCTTCATCTGTCTTCTCCGTAAACGGGGTATCCTGCCGCCTGCAGCAGCGTGGCGGTTTCGGCGAGCGGCAGGCCGACGATCCCGGTGAAGGATCCGCTGATCCAGGGGATCAGCGCACCGGCGGGCCCCTGGATGCCATAGCCGCCGGCCTTGCCCTGCCAGTCGCCGCAGGCGAGATAGGCGGCGATGTCAGGCTCGGACAGGCGTTTCATGCGCACCGCGCTGACCACGTCGCGCTCCCACAACCGGTCGCCGCGCCGCACCGCCACGGCGGTGATCACCCGGTGACGCCGCCCCGACAGAAGCCGCAGAAAGCGTTCGGCCTCGTCCCTGTCGGCCGGTTTGCCAAGGATGCGGCGGCCCAACGCCACGGTGGTATCGGCACAGAGCACGATCTCATCCGCTGCGGCATTGATCGCCTGCGCCTTTTCGCGCGCCACGCGGGCGGCATAGGGGCGAGGTGGTTCGTCCTTGTGGGGGTCTTCGTCGATATCGGCCGGGCGGATCTCGTCCGGCACGACATGGATCTGCGCCAGCAACTCGCGCCGGCGCGGGCTGGCTGAGCCCAGGATCAGTTTCATCTCACGGGCCCTCGCGCATATGCTGCCGCGCCGGGGGCGCGGGTCTTACTTGAAGCGATAGTTGATCCGACCCTTGGTCAGATCATAGGGGGTCATCTCGACCTGCACCTTGTCGCCGGCAAGGACACGGATGCGGTTCTTGCGCATCTTGCCTGCCGTATGCGCGATGATCTCATGGCCGTTTTCCAGCTCGACCCTGAATGTCGCGTTCGGCAGGAGTTCCTTCACGACACCGGGAAATTCGAGCGTATCTTCCTTGGCCATGTTCTCTCCATAGTGGTTTCAGCCGCGCATTTGCGGACCGTGCGCTTAGATGATCCCTTTCCCCCGGATTTTCAAGGCTGCTTGCGACCGAACCGTACAATTTGTGGCGGATATCCCCCGAAACACCGGGCCACACCCCCGCTTTCGGGGCACGTCATGGTGCAAGACCCCCCGAATCCGCGACCTCGGGTCAGGGGTCTTCCCGGGGCGGTCCCCATTTCTCGACCAGCTTGGCGATGATCTGGTCCCGAGTCTGGCGGTAGGCCTCCAGTTTCTCGGCCCGGGTGTTGCCCAGCCCGGTGGGATCGAGAATCGGCCAGTACTCGACCTCGAGGTGAAAGAACCGGGTCAGGTCCAGCGCCCGGCGCTGGCTGGCGGGCGAGAGCGACACAACCAGGTCAAAGGAGCTGAGGTCGTCGCCCCATTGCTCCATGTCCTCGAACGAGCGGCTGCGGTGCCGCGAAAGCTCCACGTCGATCTCCTGGCTGACCGCGATGGCGAACCCGTCGATCTCCAGGTCGCTCCTGACACCGGCCGACTGCACGTAGGAGGACATGCCATAGAACTTCTTCATGATCCCCTCGGCCATCGGCGACCGGCAGGAATTATGATCGCAGCAGAACAGGATCGACTGCGGCAGCGGTTCCATGGTTACGCCCCGAAGTGAAGGACGCAGATCAGCGTGAACAGGCGCCGCGCGGTGTCCTCGTCGACCTCGGCCTTGCCTTCCAGCCGTTCCTTGAGGACCCGGCTGCCTTCGTTGTGAATGCCGCGTCGCGCCATGTCGATGGTCTCGATCTGGCTGGGCGGCATGGTCTTGACCGCGTTGTAATAGGATTCGCAGATCTGGAAGTAGTCCTTGACCACCTGGCGGAACGGGCCAAGCGACAGGTGAAACTCCGCCGCCTTCTGCGCGTCCTCGGTGTCGATGTCGAAGACCAGCCGCTTGTCGCGGATCGACAGCGTCACGCGATAGGGGCCCTCGGGCACCGCGCGGCCCTCCCGCCGGGGCAGGGTAAAGCTGTTCTGTTCCAGAAGGTCGAACATGGCGACCTTGCGTTCCTGTTCGATCTCGGGCGTCGGCGGGGGCAGCCCCGCGTCGTCCAGCGCGATATCCACGATATGTGACATGGGCCGCCTACCTGTTCAGTTGATCCAGACGCGCACGCACCGACAGGCCGTGCGCCTCGAGGCTTTCGGATTGCGCCAGCCGTTCGGCGCCGGGGCCGATGGCGCGCAGCGCCTCGGGGGTCATCCGGGCCAGGGTCGTACGCTTGAGGAAATCCATCACGCTGAGGCCGGAGGAAAACCGCGCCGAGCGCGCCGTGGGCAGCACGTGGTTCGGCCCGCCGACATAATCGCCGATGGCCTCGGGCGTGTACTGGCCCAGGAAGATCGCCCCGGCGTGAACGCATTTTTCGGCCAGCCCCTCGGGGTCGGCCACGCAAAGCTCGAGGTGTTCGGGCGCGATGCGGTTGGACAGCGCCGCCGCCTCGTCCAGATCGCGCACGGTGATCACGGCGCCGAAATCGCGCCAGCTTGCCCCGGCGATGGCGCGGCGTTCCAGCGTTTCAAGGCGCTTGTCCACCGCAGCGGCCACCCGTTGGCCAAAGGCCGCGTCGTCGGTGATCAGCAGAGACTGCGCGCTTTCGTCGTGTTCGGCCTGGCTCATCAGGTCGAGCGCGATCCAGTCGGGATCGTTGTCCTTGTCGGCGATCACCAGGATCTCAGACGGGCCGGCGATCATATCGATGCCCACCTTGCCGAACACCCGCCGCTTGGCCGCCGCGACAAAGGCATTGCCGGGGCCGGTGATCTTGTCGACCGGCTGAATCGTGTCGGTGCCATAGGCCAGCGCCGCGATCGCCTGCGCGCCGCCGATGCGATAGATCTCATCCACCCCGGCGAGATGCGCCGCCAGCAGCACCAGCGGGTTGACCTGGCCATCCGGCGTCGGCACCGCGACGGCAAGTCGCCCGACCCCCGCCACCTTGGCCGGCACCGCGTTCATCAGCACCGACGACGGGTAGGACGCCAGCCCGCCCGGCACGTAGAGACCGGCGGCAGAGACCGGCGTCCAGCGCCAGCCCAGCGTGGCCCCCTCGGGATCGGTCCAGCGGGCATCCTCGGGCATCTGCCGCACGTGATAGGCACGGATGCGTTCGGCGGCCAGTTCCAGCGCCTCACGCTCCTTTGCCTGGACGGTTTCGATCGCTGCGGCGATCTCCCCGGGCGTGAAGGCCAGTGTTTCGGGCGTCAGCTCCAGCCGGTCGAATTTCGCGGTCAGCTCGATCACCGCCGCATCGCCACGGGCGCGCACATCGGCGATGATCGCGGCCACGGTGTCGTCGACATCGGGGCTGTCCTCGCGCTTGGCGGCGAGCAGCGCGGCGAAGGCAGGGGCGAAATCGGCGTCTTTGGTGTCGAGGAAAACGGGCATCAGGGGGTCTCCGGGTCTGGTCCCTGCACATATCCGCAGGCGGGGCGGGGCTCAAGCCCGCACAGGCCGGCACGCCCCCTGCCCCGAACCGGGGGGCGAACGGAACACTGCTCAGTCAGAATGCGAAGGCGTCCGACCCGAAGGGGCGCGATAAGGGCGGGTGACATCCTTGAGCGTGACGCCAAGGGCCTCGACCTCCAGCCGGATCGCGCCATCGCCGGCCAGCGTCAGGAGGATATGCCCGGTGCCGTCCTCGCCCGGTTCGAAATCGACCGAAAGCAGCGACAGGATGGTATCGGCGTCGCGGTGCGGCACGCCTTGGCTGGCGACCCTCAGAACCTCATCCACCACCAGAAGCGACCGGACCCGTTCCGGTCCGTGCCTCTCGCCGCCCTTGTCCTCCCAGCGGAAGCGGTTGAGCAGGATGGCGAAACGCCGCCCGGCCGGGGTCCAGGACATGTCGGCGGCGACAAAGACGGCGTCCTGCACCAGCGCCGAAATCACCTTGAGATCCTCGGCATCCAGTGCGCCCAGGTTCAGCGGCGCTTCGCCGCCCTCTTCGAATGTGGCATCTTGGCTCATCAGTCCTGGATCCGTTCGATTCTCGCGCCCACGGCCTGCAGTTTGCGCTCCACGTTCTCATAGCCGCGGTCCAGATGATAGACACGGTTGACCACGGTTTCGCCCTCGGCGGCGAGCGCGGCCAGGATCAGCGAGACGCTGGCGCGCAGGTCGGTCGCCATCACCGGCGCGCCCTTGAGCTGTTCGACCCCGGTGACGGTGGCGGTGCCGCCGTGCACCTCGATACTGGCCCCCATCCGCATCAGTTCCGGCGCATGCATGAACCGATTCTCGAAGATGGTCTCTTCCAACACGCTGACCCCCTCGGCGGTGCACAACAGCGCCATCATCTGCGCCTGCAGGTCGGTGGGAAACCCGGGGAAGGGTTCGGTGGTGACATCCACCGCGTTGACCCGGCCATTGCGGCGGGCGACCTTCAGCCCCTTGTCGGTCTCTTCGACGGCGATGCCGGCGGCGTCCAGTTTCTCGCAAAAGGCGCCGACAAGGTCGATCCGCCCGCCCAGCAACTCGACCTCGCCGCCGGCAATGGCGGGGGCCAGCATGTAGGTGCCCAGTTCGATCCGGTCGGTCACCACCGGGTGCGTCGCCCCATGCAGCCGGTCGACCCCCTGGATGGTGATCTCCGGGGTGCCGTCACCCTCGATCTGCGCGCCCATCTTCCGCAGGCAGGAGGCCAGGTCGACGATCTCGGGCTCGCGCGCGGCGTTTTTCAGAACCGTCGTGCCCTTGGCCAGCGTCGCGGCCATCATCACGTTCTCGGTCGCGCCCACCGAGGCAAAGGAAAATTCGATCACCGCGCCCTTGAGCCCGCCCGGCGCCTTGGCATGCAGATAACCGTCCTTGAGTTCGATCTCGGCGCCCAGCGCCTCCAGCCCGAAAATATGCAGGTCCATCGGCCGCGCCCCGATGGCACAGCCGCCGGGCAGCGACACCACCGCGTGACCCAACCGGGCCAGCATCGGCCCCAACACGAGGTTCGAGGCCCGCATCTTGCGCACGATGTCATAGTCGGCGACGTGGTTGTTGATGTCATGGCTCGACATCGCCAGCACCTGCCCGTCCTGCAGGTCGCTCACCTCGGCGCCCAACGATTGCAGCAGCGCCGTCATGGTGCGGATGTCGGACAGCCGCGGCGCATTGGTCAGCGTCAGCGGTTCCTCGCTCAGCAGGGTCGCGGGCATCAGTGTCAGGCAGGCGTTCTTCGCCCCCGCAATGGGGATCTGGCCGGCAAGCGGCCCGTTTCCCGTGACCAGTATCGAATCCATCTGCCCTAACCCTCGTTCTTGTCCGTCGCACCCGCGTCCTCACCCGGCCTACCCTCGGCGCGGGCGCGCGCCTGCGCCTTGCGCTTGGCCATATTGGCCTTGAGCGCGGCCTTGAGCCGGTCTTCCCGACCCGCCGCCGGGGTCGTCTTGTCTGTCTGTTTCGGTCTGCGTGCCATGGGTCACCTCTACAGCAGCCCCCGCGCCTGGTCCAGATTGAGCGGCGCCCTTAAGGGCGCGGCCGGCGCAAATCGCGGGGTGGGCGCAATTGACGCATATCAACAAAAAAATTCTGAAATTCGAATATAATTATTCTTGTCAGGTACGGGGAAGCCGACGCCACCTGACAGGCCGGATTTCCGGCCCCGTTTCCGGCAATGACGCCCTGACGGACATCACCATTGGGAAATGAAATATGACAAAAAGTACTTTCAAAACCGACTTGGAGGGGTGGACCACCACCAACGACACGCAGCTTTTCGACGCTGTCGATGGCGATCCCGCCGGCAGTTTGCGCGGCATCGAGAAGGGCAACGATACTTGGTATTTTCTGGCCCCCGATGCCTATCTGGGCGACCAGTCCGATTATTATGGTGGTTCGATCAGTTTCGACATGAAGCAGGACACCACCGCCAACCAGTTCAGTGATATCGACATCATTCTCACCGGCGGCGGGATGGATCTGGTTCTGGACATAGGCGACAACCCGGGCACCGACTGGACCTCCTACTCGGCCAATCTGTCACTGGGCGGCGGCTGGCGGATCGACAGCCTGTCCGGCTCGGTGGCGAGCGAGGCGCAGATCCAGTCGGTTCTGGCCGATCTCGAATCGCTCTCTGTCCGTGGCGAGTTCGTCAACGGCAACACGGACGATGCCAGCAACCTCGATAATTTCTCGATGGTCAAGGAACCGGCGACGCCGCCCGAGTACATCGGCGTGAAGATCGATTCTACCTTTGACACCGGGCTGGACGGCTGGTCCTTCGTTGCCGACGTCAAGGCCTTCGATTGGGTCGATACCGGCGGCAACCCCGGCGGTTATGTCGAGGCGGTCGACTATGCCACCGGCGCCGTATGGTATTTCGTGGCGCCCGAGAAATACCTCGGCGACAAATCGGCCTATGCCGGCGGCGAGCTGGAGTTCGACCTCAAGCAATCCTCGCTCAGCAGCCAATTCGACGACGAGGATGTGGTGATCACCGGCGGTGGCAAGACCATCGCGCTCAGCACCGAGGACAACCCCGGGCTCGACTGGACCCATTATGCGGTCTCGCTGGACACGGACAGCGACTGGCGGCTGGGGTCGATATCGGGCGAAGCGGCGAGTCAGGCCGATATCGACGCGGTTCTCGCCGATGTGACCAGCCTGTGGATTCGCGGCGAATACGTGAATGGTGCGGACACCGGCGGGCTGGACAATGTCCGGCTGAGCCCCGACCCCTCGGCGGTCCGGGTCCTGTCCGACACCACGCTGGGGGAGTTGCTGTCGAACCACGACACGCTGTCGGATGCGCTGGCAGCGACCGAGGGTGGCAACGTGGTGCAGATCAACAAGGCCACCGCGGTGACCGAGGACAGCTATACGGTCGCCGACAACGGGCTGACCGTGACCTCGAACCGGGCCATCGGCGCCGAACTCAAGCTTGACGGGGTGACCAGCCTGACGTTGTCAGGTGACAATGACCTCGACGCAACCGGCAACACCCGGAAAAACACGCTGATCGGATCGGATGGCGACAACACGCTCACCGGGCGGGGCGGGCGCGACGTGCTGACCGGCGGCGACGGTGACGACCACCTCCTGGGGGGCAACAAGGCCGACAAGCTGTTCGGCAACAAGGGCGCCGACAGCCTGTTCGGCGAGAACGGCAACGACACGCTGAAGGGCGGCAACGGCAGGGACCTGCTCGACGGCGGCCTCCACAACGACCTGCTGCTGGGTGGAAACCTTGGCGACAAGCTGCTCGGCAACAAGGGCGCCGACGAGCTTTTCGGCCAGAATGGAGCCGACAAGCTCAAGGGCGGTAACGGCGGGGATCTGCTGGACGGTGGGGCCGGAAACGACAAGCTCTACGGCGGGATTGGCGACGATACGTTCCAGTTCTCGGACGGGTCCGGCCTCGACACTCTCTTCGATTTCGAGGCATCGAACGATGACGAAAAGATCGACCTGTCCGGCATGACCGCGATCACCGGTTTCACCGATCTGGTGAACAACCACATGACCAAGGACGGGGCCGACGTTGTGATCGACGCCACCGGCGGCGATGTCATCACCTTGGCGGGGGTCCAACTGGCGAACCTGGACACGGTCGACTTCCTGTTCTGAGCCGCGCCGGAATCGCCATCGGGCGGCCCCTCGCGGGGGGCCGCCCAGTTGTCCTTGGCCCCCAGCCGCAGGGCAGCGAGGGCTCATCGAAAAAATTCCGAAGAAGCGCTTGCGCCCCTCGGATTTTGCGTCTAACTAGCCGCCCACGGCGCTGCTGTAGCTCAGAGGTAGAGCACTCCCTTGGTAAGGGAGAGGTCGAGAGTTCAATTCTCTCCAGCAGCACCATTTTCGGTCGGCTTTATAACCACGACACGCATCTCGCCCGCACGAGATCACTGTTTGACCCGCCTCTGCGGCCCCCCCCCGGACTGTTGACAAAGCCCTTGGTAAAGCGATTGTTTTCGTTCCACCAATAGGGGGAAAGATCCTCGCCGCGCCCTGCGGCCCGGCGAAGCTGGCCAGTTCCGATCCGTTGTTGCGCGCAGGCCGAAAAGGCAGCGGACCGAAACGGCACGGTCACCGATAGAGAGCGCGACGCGAGATCACGCCCCCACTGCATCGGTCGAGGCCCGAAGATCGCCCCGCCATGTCCCTGTCAGGTCGATGCCCGGGCCGTTCCCTCGATGCGGCGATATCCGGCGGCGCCGAAATAGAACCCGTTGCTGAGGCTGGTTTCGCCGCAAAGCGCACGCAGCCGCGCGTCGGCCTCACCGACCGCACAGGCGCCGTCGAGAACATCACGAAACGCCCAGGCCACCTCAACCATATCCACCGCCTGCGGCATCAGTCGCAGGTGGCTCACGCCCATCGTCTTGATTGCCTCGGTCTCGGGCAACAGATCGACATAGCTTTCCGACAGGGTCTGAATCCCGTTCACCCGCAGGATCGGATGATCATCGCGGGTGGACAGGGGCATCCCGTCCGGGTCGTTCTCGCAGACGAACTGGCAGTTGTCCTTGGTCCGGCCATGGGCGCGCGCGTGATAGCAACGCGCCGAGACCGCCAGCGGGGCACGGCCAAAGACCTGCATCTCCACCCCCAGCCCCAGATCGCGCGCCGCCCGTGCCGCCACCGCCACCGCCTCGCGCGGAAGCTCGACCGGCAGGGTGACATGGGTCGCCCCCTGCCCCGCCATCCAGGCGATGGTGGCCTCGTTATAGGCGTTCAGGAACGGCCCGACCCGGTGCGGACGCCTTTCGCGCGCGAACAGCCCCGCCGCGTTGTTGATTTCGACCTCCGGGCTGTCCATCCCGGCGAGATCCGCCGTGGCCTTACGTTCCCGCGCCAGCATCACCTCGGCCAGAGACGAGACGATCACCGTCTTGCCGGCCCGCTCCAGCCGTTCGATCGTGGCGGGCAGATCGGCCTCGTGAAAGGGCGCCCGCTTGGAGCAGATCACCTCGCCGAGGTACACCTCGTCGACCGGGGCCTCGTCGGCGATGCGGGCATAGAAATCGCGCCGCTCGTCGCGGCTCCAGTGATAGGCAATCGGCCCGAGTGTGAGGTTTTCCATGTCCGTTACCGCCATTTCTTGGTCTCGAAGGCGCCCTGGGTCTGTTTCTGGCCCTCGGTCAACGCCACGAGGTCGTCGATATTCGCCTTGCGCCCGGCGCGGATGTCGTCCACCGCGCGGCGAAACGCCGAGACGACGCTGCGCACATAGGCCTTGGAGCGTTGCCGCCCCTCGATCTTGAAGGCATGCACGCCGGCGTCGATCAGCTCGGGAAGCAGGCGCGACAGGTTCAGGCTGACCGGCTCCTCGAAGGCGTAATAGCCCTCGGGCCGGTGCGGGGCGGTGTAGCGCCCCTTGCAGATGGTGGGATAGCCGGCCTTTTCCTCGGGGCCGAAACGGTCGATGGTGAACCCGCCAAGGCAGCTCGACATCTCTCCCGTGGCCTCGTCGCGGATGTATTCCACGTCGGAGGCGGGCGAGCAGACCCCGTCCATGTTGGTCGACTGGCCGGTGAGGTAATTGGTCAGGCTGCACCGCCCTTCGACCATCAGCCCGTGATTGCCAAAGATGAAGGTCTCGATCTCGCAGGGGATGTCCTGCCGAATCTTGCGGATCTCGGGGATCGTCAGGATGCGCGGCAGAACCACGCGTTTTACCCCGAAGTTCTGCACGTAGTAACGGATCGCCTCGGGGCTGGAGGCGGCCGCCTGCACCGACAGGTGCAATCGGACGCCCGGGTGGGTGCGCGCGATATAGTCGGCCACCCCCATGTCGGCGACGATGAAGGCATCCACCCCGAACCGCGCCCCTGTATCGGCCGCCTGTCGCCACAGGTCCACCTTGCCCGCCGGCGGATAGGTGTTGAGCGCCAGCAGCACCTTGGTGCCGCGCGCATGGGCATAGGCCACCGCCGCCTCCAACTCCTCGGGGGTGAAGTTCAGCCCCGGGAAGTTGCGCGCGTTGGTGGCGTCCTGGAACCCGCAATAGACGGCATCGGCCCCCGCATCGACAGCGGTGCGCAAGGCCGCCGGGGTTCCGGCCGGGCAGATCAGTTCGGCAAGGCTCATCCTTCACCTCTTGGCATGGCATCATCGGAATACTTGCGGCGCAGCCGCGCCAGGATCGCGCGGCCGGGCGGGCCGAACATCGCCGCCGTTTCCTCGGCGATGGAGCCGTCCACGTCGTCCAGCGCGTTGCGCAGGCGCACCACCGCCTCGGTATCGCCGGTGATCTCCAAGGCGCGCGAGAAAAAGGCGGCGTCGCCGTCCTCCTCGGAATCGAGCAGTTCCAGCAGCATCAGGAACCGGCCGCGGATGGTCGCCCCGGCCTCGGGCAGCGCATCTCGGGACACGGCGCGAAACAACAGCGCCTTTGGGTCGGGACGCAGATGCAGCGCAAAGGGCAGTTCGACCGGGTCGATCACGAAATCGGTGCCCTGATGCGGCCCCAGCCGCGCGAAAAGCGAGCTGTGGCGCGCCGCGACACGGCGAACGACCCGGCCAAGGATCGGCTGGGCCAGGGCGGCGGCAAGGCGCGCGAACGCGCCCGTTCCGGGCGGTCGGGGCGGCAGCACCACCCCTTGATCGACGGTCATGAGCGGCTCTCCTCCGGGAACTGGACCCCCGCCTCGGTCACGATGGTGGCGAGCGGGATGTCATGGGGTTGCGGGTAGATCGAGGCAAGGCGCGCCGCCTGCAGACCGATCCCGATGGTGAACGGGCATGGCGCACAACCCGCCAGCGTGCGGTCGAAATAGCCGCCGCCATAGCCCAGGCGATACCCTTGCCCGTCCCAGCCCATCAGCGGCGCCAGCATGATATCGGGAAACAGCGGATCGGCCTCGGGCGGCGGCACCGGGATGTTCCAGTCGCCGCGCACCATCTTCGTGTCCGGGGTCCAGCGGCGAAACGCCAACGGCGCGGATTTGACCTCGACCACCGGCAGAGCGACGATGACCCCGGCGGCATGCCATTCGCCCATCAGCGGGCGCAGGTCCGGCTCTCCCTTGATCGGCCAATAGGCGGACAGAACCCTGCCCCGCAGCGAGCCGAACCGCGCCTCGAGCAGGTCGCGCAGGTGGCCGGACAGCACCTCTCCCACCCTGCGCCGGGTCTCGACGCTCAGCGCCTGCCGCGCGGCGCGCAACCGCGCCCGCTCGGCTCGGCGCCAGCGTGCCACGTCGCGGGCTTGTGCGGGGTCCACTGCCAACGGGTCGAAATAATCCGGCGCGACCTCTCCCGCCATGCAGGGGGGAGAGGCATAACCGCCGGTCCCGTCGTGATCTTGTGTCATTCCCGTCCTCCTCGCATCCCGGGCGTGCCCGCCGCATCGCCGGCGGGCCTGGCGCGGGCCATTTCCGCGTGCCGTCTCACCGCAGAACCGGCGTCGTGGCACCGTCTGCCCTCCCCGCGTCCTCGACCGCCATGTGCAGGGATCGCGCGATGCGCTCGGCGGCCTGGATCACGTGGCGCGCGCCCTCGGGCGGGCAGACCTCCTGCGCGGTCTCGCGGAACAACATCAGCCAACGATCGAAATGCGCCCATGTCACCGGCAGCCGCGCATGGGCCGGAACCGGCGCCCCGTGATAGCGTCCGGTCATCAGCGCCACCGAGGACCAGAAAGCCACCATGCGCTCCAGGTGCGGTCCCCAATCGGTGATCCGCGCCTCGAAGATCGGCCCCAGCATGGCATCGCCGCGCACCTTGCCGTAAAATCGGTGCACGAGGTCGGCGAGCATCGCCTCGTCAAGGCCCGTCCGCGCCATCAGCGCGGCCGTCACGTCCGGTCGGGCCGAGGCGATACGCGGTGTCATGTCGGAACGGTTCATCAAGGCACTCCCGGATTCGCGCTTGAAATCCTGCGTATCGCCGCTAATAAGTATTGTAAATACCCATTCAAAAGGATCCCCCTGCGATCATGCGCCTCACCTCTTTCACCGACTACGGGCTGCGTATGCTGATGCGCATGGCCAGCGCACCGGAGCGCGCCTTTTCCACCGCCGAACTGGCGGAGGAGTTCCAGCTGTCGCGCAACCATCTGGCCAAGATCATGCAGCGCCTGTCGCGTGCGGGGTTCATTGAAACGCGCCGGGGCGGCGGCGGCGGGGCCATCCTGGCGCGCCCGGCCGAAGAGATCCGCCTCGGATCGGTGGTCCGGCTGCTGGAGCAGGATCAACCGCTGGTCGAATGCCTTGGCGCGGACGGGGGAAATTGCGTCATCGACGGACAATGCCGGCTCAAGGTGCGGTTCCGCAGCGCCGAGGCCGCGTTCCTGGCCGACCTCGACCGCTCGACCCTGGCCGATGTCGCCTTGAGCCCGGCACCAACGGCATGACCCGAGAAGACAGGAGGACCGACCGATGACAACAATCGAACGCGACGGCGACGGGTTCGCAGTGGATGCAACCCTGCTGGCCGAGGCACTGGGGCTGACGCCGGCACAGGTCAAGGAGCGGATGCGCGATGGCCGGATCACCTCGCGCTGCGAAGCGGGCGTGGACGAGGACAAGGGCCGCTGGCGCCTGACCTTTCACCACGGGTCGAAAGCCTGCCGGTTCATCGTCGATGACAGCGGCCACCTGCTGACCCGTGCCAGCTTTCCCGTGCGCCCGCGCGGGGCGGCGCAAAAGAAAGACGACGACCGCTAAGCGCCGGGGCGCGCGCCCCTCCCCGCCCCCGCAACGCGGACGTTTGAAACCAACGGTCAACCCCTTGGCACCGGCGGTCATGTCCGGATCGCCCCGAGCGGCCTAGACCGGCCTTCGACACATCAACACCCTGTCGAGGCAAAACCCCATGAAACCCGCTTCCCTTCTTCTCGCCACCCTGATCGGCCTTGGCGCCTGTGCCGACAGCGGCGCGCGCCATGCCCCCATTCTCGACGGCCCGGAAACCGCCGCCTACCGAGCCGACCTTTCCGCCTGCCAGACGCTCGCCAAGACCCAGCGCCAGTTCGACCAGGAAACACTGGGCGCGGCGGTGCTCGGCGCCGGTCTCGGCGCGGCCCTGGGCGCGGCGGAGGATGAAGCCACCGCCGGCGAAGGCGCCGCGGTCGGGCTGATCGGTGGTGGTCTGGCCGGCGCGGTCAACACCAGCGACCGACGCCAGGCCATCGTCATCCAGTGCCTGCGCGGGCGCGGCCACCGCGTCGTCGGCTGACCGGGGGCGGGGCAATGACACTCACCACGCTTGCCGCGCTCGGGTTTGCCGGGCTTGCCGGGTTTGCCGCCCTGGTCCAGCTCGCCTTGATCGCAGGCGCCCCCTGGGGCGCGCTGACCTTGGCCGGGCGCTGGCCCGGGGCCCTGCCGATGCGGCTGCGCCCCGTCGCGGCGCTTCAGGCCGCCTTGCAGATGGCGATGGCGACGGCGGTCCTGGTCGAGGCGGGCCTCGTCGCGCTTCGCCTGCCGGGTTGGTGCATCTGGGCCAGCCTGATCCTGACCGGGGTATCGGTGGGCCTGCACCTCGTGACCCCTTCGGCGGCGGAACGGCGGCTGTGGCTGCCGATCCTCTGCCTGATGATGATCTGCGGCGGGATCGTGATCATCGCCTGACACGCCGCCCGAAGCCTGAGAGGATCAAGACATGAAAACCGTTCTCATCGCCGGCGCGACCGGATACCTCGGGCGCCACCTTGTCCGCACCTATGTCGAGCGCCGCTGGCATGTCCGGGCGCTGGTCCGTGATGCCCGCCGCGCCGAGGCGTCGGGCCTTATCGCGCATGAGCTGATCGAGGCCGAAGCGACCCGCCCCGAAACCCTCACCGGGGTGATGGAGGGGGTCGACCTGGTGGTCTCCAGCCTCGGGATCACCCGCCAGAAGGACGGGCTGAGCTATCGCGACGTGGATTACCAGGCCAACCGCAACCTGCTGGAGCGGGCCTTGGGGGCCGGCGTCGAGCGCTTTGCCTATATCCACGTGCTGGGCGCCGAGAGCATGCGACACGTACCGCTGGTGGCGGCAAAACAGGCCTTCGTCGACGCATTGCAGGCAGCGCCGATCCCTTCCACCGTCATCGCGCCGTCGGGCTATTTCTCGGACATGGCGGATTTCCTGAGCATGGCGCGCGCCGGGCGCGTCTGGCTGTTCGGCAAGGGAGAGCATCGGCTGAACCCGATCCACGGGGCCGACCTTGCCGAGGCGGTGGCCGAGGCGGTCGCGACCGGGAAACCCCGCGTCGATGTCGGCGGCCCCGACGTGCTGAGCCAGAACGACTTGGCGCGGCTGGCCTTCGAGAGCCTCGGGAAAGAGCCGCGGATCACCCACCTGCCCGATGCGCTGCGCCGGCTCGCGTTGGCCGTCCTGCCCCGGGTCACGCCGCGCCACATCCACGGCCCGGCACAGTTCTTCCTTACCGCGATGGGCCGCGACATGGTCGGCACGCCCTGCGGCACCCACCACCTGATCGACGACTTCCGCGCGGCGGCAAAGACCGCCTAGGGGGCAACCCTGCGCCCGTGCCGGCTGCGAAACTCGGCCGGGGTCTGGCCGGTCCAGCGCCGGAACGCGCGGACAAAGGACGAGGCTTCGGAGAACCCCACCAGATAGGCGGTCTCGTTCACCGAGACCTTGCGCGCGGTGAGATAGTCCGAGGCCATCCGGCAGCGCAGGTCGTCCAGCAACGCGGCGAAGGTCACCCCCTCCTGCTTCAGGCGACGATAGAGGGTCTGTCGGCTCATCCCCATCTCGGTGGCCACTGCCTCGACCGAGACCTCGCCCTTGTGCAGGACCGGCAAAAGGTACGCCTCGACCCGGGCGCGCAGGCTGTCCTGCCGGTCCAGTTCCGCCAGCAGCGCGTCGGCCTTGTCGGTAAAGACACCGAAGACGTAGGCGATGTGGTTGTCGAACGCCTGCTCCAGCCAGTCCGCCGCGATCAGCATGGCGTTGCGGGGCGCGCCAAAGGTGACCGGACAGCGCCACAGCGCCCCATACTCCTCCGCGTAATCCGGTGCCGCATGGGTGACCTCGACCGCCAGCGCAAAGGGGCGGCCGGGAAACTCGCGCGCGAACTCGCCGATGAATCGGCCAAAGCCACCCTCGGTCAGCTCGGGAAACCCGTTGGGATCCGGCCGGTTGTCGATGATCCAGACGCCGTCGCGGGTAAGCTCGGTGCCGAACCGCTCCTGCCCGTCCATCACGTCCACCTCGACCATCAGCTTGCCATAGCGGTTGAGCTGCGACAGCGCCTCGCCCACGGTGCGGCAGGAATGCACGATCAGCCCGACCACCGAGATCGCGGCGATCTGCGTGTCCATCTCGTGATGCAGCACGAAGGCGGGATCGCCGGTGGCGGCCTTGGCGTGCAGGGTCAAGCTCTGGAACCGGTCGAGCGGAACACGCGCATCCTGATCGGTCAGGTCAACCGCCTCCAAACCCGCAGCCGCCAGAAGCGCGGCGCGATCGGCGCCCTTCCGGGCGGCATAGTCTGCAAAGCTCCGCGCAAGGCCGGCGGCGACGGTCAGGTGCTTCATGCACGGTATTTACGGTGCGCTGGCACGATCTGGCAATAGAGTGTCACCCCCGGTCATCGCCCGCCCCGCCCGGCGTCGGTATTCGGCACGGCAGTGGAAACACCCCATGAAAGGATCGAAACATGACCCGTCTTGGCGCGCTCGCGGCACTGCTGTGCGGATCAACCTATGTCTTTGGGTTTGCCATCATGGCCACCGTTCTGGGTGGCACCGGCTATGGCGCAAGCGCCGCCGACCCGGGCGTGATCGTGGGTTTTCTGGCCACGCATCACGGGCTGATGTCGGTCTGGACCCTGACCATCTACGTGGTGAACGGGCTGGCGCTGGCAGCGCTGGCCATCGCCTTGGGCGCGGTGATGCAAACCGACGCCCCGACCCTCGCGCCGCTGGTACGCGGATTCGGTCTGCTCTGGGCGACACTGGTCGTCGCCGCCGGGCTGGTCGGCAATGTCGGGTTGACCGAGGTGGTGCGACTGCAATCCATCGCCCCGGAGGAGGCAGCGCGACTTTGGCAGCTCGTGCACATTGTCGAAACCGGGCTGGGCGGTGGCAACGAGATCGCCGGTGGGGTCTGGGCCCTTCTCGTCGCGGGCGCGGCGCGGGCCTCGGGGCTGTTGCCCGGCCCGCTGCCCTGGTTCGGCGGATTGGTGGGGGTGAGTGGGCTGCTCACCCTGCTGCCCGTGTTCACCGATGGCGCGGGGGTGGTGTTCGGCCTTGGCTACGTGGTCTGGTTCTTCTGGCTCGCGGCAGCTCTCTCTCGCGCCCCGGCCAAGGGATACTGACAGCCGATCCGCAGCCGACGGCGCTGCGCCCGGAGGCGCAGCGCCGTCAGATATCAATCTCCAGATGCGGCACCCCGTCCGAGGTGCGTTCACGCGACACCCCGGACGGGCCGATCACACCCCGGATCCGTTTGCGGAAATTCGAGAAGCTGTCGAAGGTCACCACGTCGACGGCCTCATCCAGATCCAACTCCAGCCGATACCAACCGGGGCGCGGCATCTCGACCCCGATCACGGTTGCCTCGAACGGCTGGCCCAGGTAGCGCCCGCGCACCCGCCCGCCGGGCGTGAACCCCTCGGGCGGACGGTTGCCGATCGCGGCGTGAAAGGTGTTCCAGTCCCGGAACCCGTGCTGCTGGGCCAGAAGCTCCAGCGATTTGGCATGGGCGATCTCGGTGCCCTCGGCGCGCAGCCGGTCGCGCAGGCGGCGGGCCTGGGCCTTGGCCTCGGCGAGGGTGGGAAGCTGCGTACTCATGCTTGGATCTCCTTGATTTCGCGCAAGGTTTTCGGACCCCGCGCGGCTTGGAACAAGACGGCAGCGGTCAGCAGGGCCAACATCCCCTCGGCCGCCGGGCCCGCCCACCAGATCGCCGTCGCCCCGAACAGGCCCGGCAGCGCAAAGGTCAGCGGCAGCGCGAACAGATAGGGTTTGGACAACCCCAGCAACGCCGCGCGCGGCGCGTCCCCGACCGCCTGAAAATGCGACGCCACCATGACCAGAGGACCGGACAGGACATAAAGCGTAACCATCACCGGCATGATCGCCGCGACCTCGGCGATGACGCGCGCATCGGAAACGAACATGGCGCCGATCCCGCCCGCGAAAAGGGTGGCGATCCCCTGGACCGCCGCGCAGAACAGCAGCGCCACCCCCACCGCGAAAATGAGGCTGCCGCGCACCCGGCGCTCGTTCCCCGCGCCGAGGTTGTTGCCAATGATCGTCTGCATCGCCTGCGCCAGCCCGAGAACCGGCAGGATCGCGAAGGTCAGCGACCGGGTGACGATCCCGTAAGCCGTTACGGTGGTTTCATAATCCGGTGTCCCGACCCATTGCAGCGCGACCAGGACCGCCGATGAGACCAGCGCCACCCCGACGAAGTTCAGGCTCTGCGGTGCGCCCAGCGCCAGCAGGCCGCCCCAGCCGGACAGGTTAACCCGCCGCAGCGCCGCCAGCGGGTGCAGCACGGTTCCAACACGACTGCGATACCGTGTGACGAGGGCCAGCGCCACCGCCTGCGCCAGCACCGTGCCATAGGCCGAACCGGCGACTCCGAGGTCGAAGACCGCGATCAGCAGGTAGTCGAAGCCGATGTTGCCGAGCGAGACCAGCAGGCTGGCTGCCGCCATGAAACCGACTCGCCCCTCGCTGCGCAGCGCGTCGGTGTTCACCGACAACACGAACATCACCGGCGAGAAGATCACCAGGATTTGAAGGTAGGTTTCCCCCATGGAAACAAGGGGTTCCGAGCCACCGGCGATCAGCTTGACAAGTGGCCCGCCCAGCAAGACATAGGCCAGGACGAGCGCCGCCCCGGTGGTGATCGCCAGCCAATGGGCGCTGGCGTAAACGCGGCGCGCGTCGGTGTAACGATGGGCACCGAGGTGGCGGGCGAGAGGGCTGGCCATGCCGGTGGCGACGAGGGTGGCGAGGGCGACGATCAGCATGTAGAGCGGGAACATCAACGTCACCGCCCCCAGCGCCGCCGCGCCGACGTAGTGGCCCAGGAACAGCGCATCGACCACGGTCATCAGGCCGTTCATGCCCATCACCAAGATGACGGGCAGCGCGGTGCGCGCGAAGATGACGGGTAAAGGCCCGTCAACAAAGGGATTTTTCGATAGATCAGACATCTCACTGCAGTCCTCATGCGCGAGTCTCGTCAGTCTGGATGGGTCCCGCATTACCACCCGCGCGAGACGCGGAGAGGGTTTTACAGCGTTGGTCTCATGCAGCACTTCACCAAGAGTCATGCGACTCCGCGGGAGGCGGGCGGCTGCGGCCGCGCCCCGGATAGACCCGAGGGCGGCGCCGCGTCAAGCCCCCCTGGATATGCAGTTTGGGGAATCCGGGGGGCGTTTCGTACGATCCGCCCCCCGCCGAAACCGGCCCGAAACCCCGGTTCGGGGGATTTTCGGCCGGTTTTGTACGATCTTCGCTGCCAGCGGGTAAACGGGCCACGGCGCGCGGCGGGTTAACCCCCTGCTAACCACCTCGGGCGAGGGTGCCCCATGCTCAGAACACGCCCAGGGAGAGACCGGCGGCCAGTGCCGCGCCCAACTCGCGGCAGCGGGCCAGCTCGGGGTCGGGGATGGTCTTGTCGGCCAGGATCGCATCGGGGGTCTGGGCATGGGTGCAGACGATCAGCGGCGGCTGCACCGCCCGCAACCGCCAGCCGGTGGCGATCCGCGCCGCCTGCCGCGCCGCCCCCTCGCCATCGGAGCCGGCACAGATCATCAGCGCATAGGGGCGCCCCTCGATCCGGCCCAGAACGGGGTAGTAGCAGCGATCGAAAAACTCCTTCATCGCGCCCGAGAGCGCGGCGAGGTTCTCTGGCCCGCAAAAGAGATAGCCCTGCGCACGCAAAAGGTCCTCCGGCCCGGCGTCCTCGGCGGGCAGCAGGACACAGTCACCCTCTGCCCGCGCGGCCCCGGCGGCGGCCTCGGCCATCTGCCGGCTGCCGCCGGTACGGGAATGGTAGACGATCAGAAGCTGGGCCATGGGGAGGGGTGTAGCGCGGGAGGGGGAGCGGCGGCAATGCCCCACCCCGCCCGAATAGCGCCGCAGGCGCCGGGCGAGCGACGGCCTCTCGGCGATTGCAGGCAATCGCCTGTCGGCAGGGCATTGCAAAGCAATGCCCGAGAGACCGTTCCGTCGCACCAAAGGTGCGCCGCCTATTGATCGGCACGCCTCTGGCGTGACGGGCTGGCGCTCTGGATATCTTGCGCGTCGATCACAGGGAGGAGGTATTTGGCGACAATAAAGCGCGTTGCACGACCGTTGCGGCGCCATCCCACGGGCCGCCGCGCGCCCGGGCGCGCGGGGGGATAGTGCCCGCCGCCGGGGTCAGCTCAGGACGACGGGCTGAGCAGGTTGCAGGTGACGTTGCGGGCCTTGAGGCGGCGGCAGGCGAGGTCGGCGGTCTCGGCCGACATGCCCATGAAATTGGCCTCGAAGCCCTGCTTGCTGCGCACCACCTTGCGCAGGGTGCCGTCCAGCGTCTCCATCTCCGCCAGCGCGGTACGCAACAGCGTCTTCTCGGCCTGGTAGCGACTGGTGTAGCGGCCCACGTTGATGCCCCAGTGCAATTCCCCCGAGGTCGAGAGGCGGGTGACGATCTCCTGTTCCTCTTCCTCCGGTGCGGCGGCGCTGACCTGGGTCAGTTCGGCGACCAGATCCTCTGGCCGCAGGGCGGGACGGGGTGCCTCGGCGGGGGCGGCGACATCGGTCGTTCCGGCGGTGGGCGGCGGCGTCTCGGACATCGCCTCGGCCACGGCAGCGGCGATGACCTGGGCGTGGGCGTCGGCCTCGGCGACCAGTACCGCGGTGCCGCCGGTGCGCGCCACCGGCCGGCGGCTTTTGCTGACCGCGCCGCTCACGCGGACCACCCGTCCGGCGGCGCCATCGGCGGCGTTGCCGGCATAGACCGGGCGATTGGGCTTGCGCAGCGGCGCCCGCGACGGCGCCCGGCGGAACCCGAGGTCGAGCAGTTCGGCCACCTTGGCATTGCGCGAGGAGGAGGATTTGCCGCCGAACACCGTGGCGATCACCCGCTCGTTGCCGCGCTGCGCCGAGGCGACCAGATTGAAGCCGGCGGCGCGGGTATAGCCGGTCTTGATCCCGTCGGCGCCCTTGTAGCTGGTCAGCAGCCGGTTGTGCGAGGACACCGTCTTGATCCCCGCGTGGGTCGATTGGCGCGAGAACAGGTTGTAGTACTCGGGGTAATCATACAGCAGGTGACGCCCCAGGATGGTCATGTCGCGGGCGGTGGACAGGTGGCCGCTCGCGGTCAGCCCATGGGCATTCTTGAAGGTGGTCCGGGTCATCCCCAGCGCCTTGGCGGTCCGGGTCATCCTGCGGGCAAAGGCGGCCTCGGAGCCGCTGATCGCCTCGCCGATGGCGGTGGCCGCGTCATTGGCCGATTTCACCGCCGCCGCCCGCACGAGATAGCGCAGCGCGATCTTCTGCCCGGCCCGCAGGCCCAGTTTCGACGGCGGTTCGGCGGCCGCGTTCTGCGACACCCGCACCAGGGTATCCATGGTCATCTCGCCGTTCCGCACCGCCTCGAAGGCGATGTAGAGCGTCATCATCTTGGTCAGCGACGCCGGGTGCAGCCTGGTGTCGGCATTGCGCGAATGCAGCACCTCGCCGGTGCGCGCATCCATCACCATCGCCGCATAGGGCGCGGCGCGCAGCGGCACGGTGGCCATGACGACCAGCAACGCAGCCAAGGCCAGCGCCCAAAGCGATGTGATCTGAGTCGTGAAAAATGGACTCGGCCCGGGACGGGCCGGACGAATGCGCCGAACCTGCACGATATTGCCTCTGTCTGCCTCATGCCTCCGGTTTGCCGGCGGCTCATTGTCGAATTATTACCCTCAGGCTAGCATAGGGAATAATCAAAATAAACCCGCCGGTTGGGAGGTTTTGTTCATTTCGAGCGGTTCGGGTTTTCTAGATCTAGCGGTTGCTCAAAAACCGCCCGCAACACCGGCGAATGGGGCGAAATCATGGCCATGGTCGATGCGGACGGGGGCGGATATCCGCCGACGTCAGTCGGATTCGATCGCCGCCACCAGCCCCGGCAATTCGCCCAGGTCGGCGATGCTGCGATAGCGCGGCGCCTGCTCCGGCGGGTCGGCGTGCTCGATCTCCCAGACCAGCCCGTGCGGCACGTGGACCCCCCAGCCGCCCAGTTCGACCACCGGCACCACGTCCGAGCGCATCGAGTTGCCGGCCATCAGCGCGCGTTCGGCCCCGTCGCCGTGGCGCGCGAAGATCTCGGCGTAGACCTGCGGGGTCTTCTCGGACACGATCTCGACCGCGTCGAACAGATCGCCCAGCCCCGATTGCGCCAGCTTCTGTTCCTGGTGCAGCAGGTCGCCCTTGGTGATCAGCACCACCCGGTGGGTTCCCGCCACCGCCTCGACCGCCGCGCGCGCATGGGGCAGCAGTTCGACCGGATGCGCCAGCAACTCCTGCCCGGCCTCGATCAGGGCGCGGATGGTGCGGGCGGGCACCCGGTCCTCGGTCACCTCGATGGCGGTCTCGATCATCGACAGGGTGAACCCCTTGATGCCATAGCCATAACGCCCGATGTTGCGTTTCTCGGCCGCCAGCAGCCGCTCGGCCAGGTGATCGTGCGGGACATAGTCCGACAGCAACTCGGCAAAGCGTTTCTGGGTCAGGTGAAAGAACCGCTCGTTGTGCCAGAGCGTGTCATCGGCATCGAAGCCCACCGTGGTCAATCTGCGCGTCATCACTTGCTTGTCCGCTATGCCTTTTCTAAACCCGTCAGAGCGTTATATAAGAGCATCGACCCTTCAGCGCACAGACCGCAACCGGATGAGAGCTTCGCGATGCTGCTACAGCCATTGATGATGACCGACAACCCGGATGGCGGGGGCGATGCCTCGACCCTGCTCAAGACACGGCCGAAAACCAAGCGGCCGCCGCTCTACAAGGTGTTGCTGCTCAACGACGACTATACCCCGATGGAATTCGTGGTCCACGTCCTTGAACGGTTCTTCGGCATGACCCACGCCGAGGCCTTCGAGGTGATGCTGACCGTGCACAAGAAGGGACTCGCCGTGGTCGGCGTGTTCAGCCACGAGATCGCCGAGACCAAGGTCGGGCAGGTGATGGATTTTGCCCGGCGGCATCAGCATCCGCTGCAATGCACCATGGAAAAAGAGGAATAGGGAAGCGCAGTGTCCGCGCGCCTGACAACCGCCACCGACCAGGGTGGGCTCGATCTTCCTTCCGAGGGACAGATCCTGGTGCTGCATCCGCGCGCCGGGGCCGACCTGTCGGTGCTGCCGCGCGACCGGGCGGTGCTGGTGCAGCCGTTCCGCCCCGATCATGATTTCCTCGCCGCCAGCGGCTTTTCCAATGTCACATGGTCGGTGCCGCAGGCGCATCGTTTCGCCGCCGCGCTGGTCTGCCTGCCGCGGGCCAAGCCGCTGGCGCGGGCGCTGATCGCCCAGGCCGCCGCCCAGACCGACGGGGTGGTGATCGTCGACGGCGCCAAGACCGAGGGCGCGGACAGCCTGTTGCGGCAGGTCTCGCGGCGGGTGGCGCTCGATGGCTCGCTGTCCAAGGCGCATGGCCGCATCTTCTGGTTCCGCACCGACGTGGAAGGGTTCGACCGCGATGCCTTTTCCGACTGGGTCGCGCCCGAGACGCAGCGCGTCGACGATTTTGTCACCGCGCCCGGCGTGTTCTCGGCCGACGGGATCGACCCGGCGTCGCGGCTCCTGGCCGAGGCGCTGCCGGGGCACCTGGGGGCCCGTGTCGCCGACCTCGGCGCCGGCTGGGGCTATCTCTCGGCGCGGATTCTCAAGGACGACCGCCTCGAATCGCTGGACGTGGTCGAGGCCGACCGCGTCGCGCTCAACTGCGCGATGGAGAATGTCTCCGATCCGCGCGCGCGGTTTCACTGGGTCGATGCGGCGCTGTTCCGCACCACCCGCCCGCTTGACGCGGTGGTGAGCAACCCGCCCTTTCACACCGGCCGCGCCGCCGACCCTGCCCTTGGTCAGAGCTTCATCGAGGCTGCCGCGCGCCTGCTTGGCCCGCACGGGCATCTCTGGATGGTGGCGAACCGGCAACTGCCCTACGAGGCCGCGCTCGCGGCTGCCTTCTCCTCGGTCGAGGAGATCGGCGGCGATGCCCGGTTCAAGCTGCTGCGCGCCGCCAAGCCGCGCCGCCGGCCCGGCTGACCCCATCCCGCACGGCCATTCCGCACGGCCCATCCCGCCAGGAGAGATCCCATGTCCTTTTCCATCGCCGGCAAGACCGCCATCGTCACCGGCGCCGCCAACGGCATCGGCCTCGCCATCGGGCGCCAGTTCGCCGAGAAAGGCGCCAACGTCATGTTCGCCGATATCGACGAGGCCCGCCTCGTCGATGAGCTGGGCAGTCACGCCGAGGACAGCAACGTGCGCTATTTCGCCGGCGACCTGCGCGAACGGCTGACCATCGCCAACCTGCTGTCGGCGACCATCGACGCCTTTGATGGGGTCGACGTGCTGGTCAACGGGGCGCGGCAGGTGATCCCCTCCGACCCGCTGGACCCCGAGGACGACTCGGTGATCGCGCTGCTGAACCAAAACGTGATGCCGGCGATGCGGCTGAGCCAGATGGTCGCCAAGCGGATGATCAAGCAGGCCGAGTCGCGCGAAGAAGGGGCCAGCGCCGGGGCCATCATCAACCTCAGCTCGATCGCCGCGCGCCGCACCCATCCCGACCTGATGGCCTATTCGGTCAGCTCGGCCGCACTCGACCAGCTCACCCGGTCGCTCGCCGTGGCGCTGGCGCCGCACCGCATCCGGGTCAACGCGGTGGCCATCGGTTCGGTGATGAGCGCCTCGCTCAAGTCCACCCTCAAGGAGAACCGCGAGTATCGCCAGGACATCGAGGACCACACGCCGCTGTCGCGCATCGCCGCCCCCAGCGAGTTGGCTGATACCGCGCAGTTCCTTGCCTCGGACGCCGCCGGGTTCATGACCGGCCAGATCCTGACGCTGGACGGCGGCCGCACCCTGCTTGACCCGGTGGCCGCGCCGGCGCACTGACCGCGAGCCCCAGGATCCCGGGTCAGGCCCGGGATGACAAACGGGGGGGCGGACCTGTCACCCCGGACTTGATCCGGGGTCGCCCAGACCGGAGAGATCCCGGGTACGGCCCGGGATGACAGCCCACCTGGACAAGGTCGCATTTCCGGCCAAAGGGGCTGGTCCCCGCCGCTAACCCGGTTAGATTGCCCGCCCAGAACCCCCAGCCGCGAGAGCCCAGATGACCGCACCGCTCGACACCGAAAAAGCCACCGCCGCCGCCTGGTTCCGCGAATTGCGCGACCGTATCGTCGCCGCCTTCGAGGCGCTGGAGGACAGCCACGAAAGCGGCCCGTTTTCCGACGCCGCCCCCGGTCGCTTCGAGGTCACCGAGACCAAGCGCGCCTCGGACGACGGCTCGGACGCCGGCGGCGGGCTGATGAGCGTGATGCGCGGCGGCCGGGTGTTCGAGAAGGTCGGCGTCAACGTCTCGACCGTTCACGGCACGCTTGGCGAACGCGCCCAGGCCGCGATGATGGCGCGCAAGGGGTTGCCGGGGATGGGTGACGACCCGCGCTTCTGGGCCTCGGGCATCTCACTCGTCGCGCATATGCGCAACCCGCATGTGCCAGCGGTGCACATGAACACCCGGATGTTCTGGACCCCGCACGCCTGGTGGTTCGGCGGCGGCTCCGACCTCAACCCCTGCATCGAGTACGATGAGGACACCGCCCATTTCCACGCCACCCAAAAGGCGCATCTCGACCCCCACGGGGCGGCGCATTACCCGCGGCTCAAGGACTGGGCGGACGAGTATTTCTATATCCCCCATCGCAAGCGGGCGCGCGGGGTGGGCGGCATCTTCATGGACGATTACTGCACCGGGGACTGGGCGGCCGATTTCGCCCTGACCCAGGACATCGGTCGCGCCTTCCTGCCCGCCTTCCTGCCGCTGGTGGAGAGACGCCGGGTGCAGGGCTTTTCCGAGGCGGACCGCGACACCCAGCTCATCCATCGCGGCCTCTATGCCGAGTACAACCTGGTCTATGACCGGGGCACCAAGTTCGGGCTGGAGACCGGCCATGACGCCAACGCCGTGCTGATGAGCCTGCCGCCGCTGGCCAAGTGGCCGTGAGGGGCAGGCCGGGGGCGCGCGCCGGCAACGCTCACGCGGCGCCGGTGTCCTCGGCGCGGAACTTGCCGATCCAGCGGCGCAGCGAGAAGATGTCGAAGTAGATCGCCAGCAGCGACGGGAACACCAGCACCACCAGAATCATCGAGGCCAGCAGGCCGAAGGCCACCGAGACCACCAGCGGCACCATCGTCTGGACCTGCGGCGAACTGTCGAACATGATCGGCACCAGCCCGGCGAAGGTGGTCGAACTGGACAGCAGGATCGGGCGGAACCGGTCGCGCACCGCGTTGAGCGCGGCGGCGATGTAATCGTCGCCCTGCAGGTGGGTCTGGAAGAAGGTCAGGAACAGGATCGCGTTGTTGACCACGATCCCCGACAGCGAGGCAAAGCCGATCATCGAGGGCATCGACATGTCCAGCCCCAGCGCAAGGTGGCCCAGCACCGTGCCGATCAGCGCGAAGGGAATCGACAGCATCACCACGATCGGCAGGCTGTAGGAGCGGAACTGGAACGCCAGCACCAGGTAAACGCCGACCAGCCCCAGCAGCAGCGACCGCATCATCGAGACCTGCGATTTCTGCTGTTCCTCGGTGGCGCCGCCGATCTGGACGGTGACACCGGGAAAGTCGCGCATGATCTGCGGCGCCAGTTCGTCCAGCGCCACGGCGGAGATTCGTGACGAGGTGGTGGCGGCGCGGTCGATCTGGCCCTCGATCCGGGCCGAGATCCGGCCGTTCTTGCGGGTCAGCGCCGGGAAGCTGGCGCTGTAGGTGAAATCGGCCACCCCGGACAGGGCCACCTGCGCGCCGTCCGGCAGGGTGATCGGGAAAACCTCGAGCGCGCTGAGGCTGGGGATGCTGTCGGCCAGTTGCACGCGCACGCTCATGTTGGAGGGGCCGGCGCGGAAACTGTCGACCTCCTCGCCGGAAAAGGCATTGCGCAGTTGCGCGGCCAGATCCTGCGGGGTGAGCCCGACGGCATAGCCGGCGGGGGTCAGTGTCATCTGAACCTCGCGCCGGCCGCCCTGCAGGTCGAGATAGGCCTCGGTCACGTCGGCGCGGGCGACCAGCGCCAGCAGCATCCGGTTCGCCGCCGCCTCGAGCGTGTCGAGGTCGTGCGACAGCAGTTCGACATCCAGATCGGAGCCGCCCGGGCCTCGTTCGGCCTGGGAAAAGCTGCCCTGCACCAGGTCGGGGATCGGCCCGGTCTCCTGCCGCCAGAGCGCCAGGACGCTGTCGGCCTCGACGTTGCGCACGGCGCTTTCCAGCAGGTCGACGGTGACCGTCGCGGTGTGCGAGCCGTTGGCGGTGACATCGCTGTTGACCGCGTATTGCACCAGCACGCGCTGGACCAGCGGCGCGGCGCCCTTGGTGCCCGGGGTCAGTTGCGCATCGACCCGGTCGAGCGCGGCGAGGATGCGGCCGACCTCGGCCACGGTGCGGCTGCGGTCGATGCCGGGGGTGAGCGCGATGCGGGCTATGACCGTGTCGCTCTCGGTGGCGGGAAAGCCGATCACCTTGACCGCGCCCGAGGCGATCAGCCCGACGGTGAGGATCAGCGCCGCGATCACCGTGCCGAAGGTGAGGTAGCGCACCTTGACCAGCCGCGCCGCCGTGGGCAGCAGCACCCGGTCCTTGAACCGTTCCAGCACGCGGGTGGCGCGGCGTTCCACTGGCGCAGCCTCGTCCCGGCCGCCGTGGCTGAGGTGATGCGGCAGGATCAGGAACCCCTCGACCAGCGACAGCGTCAGGGTCAGCAGCAGCACCATCGGGATGAACTTGAGGATCTGGCCGAAATCGCCGGTGATGAACATCAGCGGGCCGAAGACGCAGGCGGTGGTCAGGAAGGACGAGACGACGCCCGGCATCACCTCGGCCGCGCCGCGCGCGGCGGCCTCGAGCCGGCCGACCTTGCCGCGCCACTTGTCGATGTTCTCGGCGATGACGATGGAATCGTCCATGATGATGCCCACCGCCATCAGCAGGGCGACAAGGGTGATCATGTTGATGGTGATGCCCAGCACGCTCATCAGGAACAGCCCGCCGAGGAAAGACACCGGCAGCGAGGCCGAGATCCACAGCGATTCGCGCATCGAGAAGAACAGCCACATGGTGCCGAAGACCAGCACCAGCCCCATGGCGATGTTCTGCAGGATCAGCGTCAGCCGTTCCTGCACCACCTCGGTCAGGTTGTTGATCACGGTCAGGCGGAACGGATCGGGCAGGCGCGCCTGTTCGCTGGTCAGAACGGCATCGACCGCCGAGAACACACGGATGCTGTCGTCGTCCTTGGATTTGTAGATGGCGATGATCGCGGCCTGGTCGCCGTCGATGTAGGATTGCAGGTTCTCGTCGCTGTCCACCAGGGTGACCCCGGCCAGGTCGCCGAGCCGCACCACGCCGCCCTGTCGGGTCTGCAGCACGATCAGGTCCTCGAGCTCGGTCACGCTGCGGCGCACGTCGGTATAGCGCAGCACGAAGCTGGTCTCGCCGATCTCGACGTCGCCGAGGGGCTGGCGCAGGCT
Source organism: Aquicoccus sp. SU-CL01552 (assembly GCF_040365005.1). NCBI lineage: Bacteria > Pseudomonadati > Pseudomonadota > Alphaproteobacteria > Rhodobacterales > Paracoccaceae > Aquicoccus > Aquicoccus sp. SU-CL01552. The sequence goes on from NZ_BAABWV010000004.1 coordinate 29,027, forward strand.
GCGCGCCTGGATCGCGTTGAGCACGTCGCTGGCCGACAGCCCGTAGCGGCGCAGCGCCTGCGGATCGAAGTTGACGCGCAATTCGCGGTCGGAGATGCCGGTGACCTGGGCATCGGCCACCCCGTCGAGGGCCTGCAGCTGGTCGGCGAGACCGTCGGTGTATTCGAGCAGCCCCTGCTTGCCCGAGATGCCCGAGACCGCGACCAGCGCGACCAGTTCGGTCTGGCCCTGGATCTCGACGGTGGGGGTCTCGGCGGCGGTGGGGAAATCGGTGACGCCCGAGACCGCCGAGAACACGTCGTTGAAGAACTGGATGATGTCGCCGCCCTCGTCCAGCTCGGCGGTGGCGCTGGCGCGGCCGTCGAGCGAGACGCAGTCGAACTCGGCCAGCCCGGTGAGGCCGGTGACCGCATCTTCCAGCGGGACACAGATCTCTTCATCCACATCGCGGGCCGAGGCGCCGGGATAGACCACGCCGATGCTGACCGTGTCGGCAGAGAACTCGGGGAAGGTCTCGCGCTCGATGTTCAGTACCACGGCGATGCCGAGGATGCAGACCAGCGCCATCAGCAGGTTGGCGGCGACCGGGTGGCGGACGAAGTAGCCGATCATCTCAGTCGTCCCCGCCGGCACTCACCGGGACCAGCCGGATGCCGGGGATCGAGGGCGAAGGCACGCTGAGCACGAGGGTTTCGCCCCCCGAGAGGCCGTCGGTGACCAGCACGTCGGCGCCCAGAGCCGGGCCGATGGTGACCGGCCGGAGCTCAAGCCGCTGATCGGCGTCGGAAAGATAGACGAAGGCGGCGCCGTCATCGTCGAGGTGCAGCGCGGTGCGGGGCACGGTGATGGCGTCCGGGAGCGGCGGGGCGATCAGCGTCACGGTGACGAAGCTGCCGGGGTTGAGCGGCGGGCGGCCGCTGGCGCCGTTGGCGATATAGGGGTCGTCGACCTGCACCACCACGCCGATGGTTCCGGTTTCGCTGTCGACGGTGCCGCGCAGGCGCAGGATGCGGGCGTCGTAGCGAGCGGTGATCCCGGCCACGTCGAGCGACACCACGGCGGTGATGCCCCGGTCCTCCATCAGGGTGCCCAGGCGGCTGGTGTCGACCAGCGCGCCCTCGGGCAGTTGCCCGCCCACCGACGCCAGCGCCAGGTTGCGAAAGGCGCGCGGCGCGATCTCGGCGGTGATCTCGGCGGCGGCGGCGCTGTCGAGGGTGAGCAGCACCTCGCCTGTGCGAATGAACTGGTCGCCCTCGACGTTCAGCTCGTTCACCCGGCCCCAGAACGGCGCGGCGATGGTGGTCTTGGACAGGGCGCGCTCGGCCTCGGCCAGCTCGGCCTTGCGGACCGCCAGCGTCGCCTCGGCCGAGGCGCGCTGTGCCGGGTAGAGCGCCAGCGTGTTGGTCGCGTTGGTGAGCGCGTTCTGCTGGGCGAAAAGCACCTTTTCGGCGGTGTTGAGGGCCGACTGGGTGCTGGCGCCGCTGTCGACCAGCGATTGCACGCGGTCATATTCGGTCTGCGCCACCTCAAGGGTGCGCTGTTCGATCTCGAGGCTGCGCCGTGTGTTGGCCTCCTTGCGGTCGATCTCGGCCAGGGCGGCCTCGGCGGCAGCGATATTGGCCTCGGTCTTTTGCACCGTGAGGTCGTAATCGGTGCGGTCGACCTCGACCAGGACGGTGCCGGCCTCGACGAAGCTGCCCTCGGCCAGCCCCTCGGCAAGACCGGAAATCCGCCCCTCGACCTCGGAGACCGCGCTCCAGCGGTGCGCCGGTTCGACCCGGCCATAGCCCTCGGCGCTGGGGGCGATGGCGGCGGGCGTGATCTCCATCACCCGCACGGCGACGGTGGCCTCGGGTTCGGCGGCGGCGGGCGGCTGGCCCTGCCGGGTCATCCAGACGAAGCCGAGCACGCCGATGGCCAGCGGCGGCAGGATCAGAAGGGGACGCAGGTTCATCAAGGCTCTCCCGCCGGGACCGGAAACGGGCCGGGACATATCCCGGCATTGTTTTCCTATAGCCCAGCTATCCCTATGGAAGAAAGCGTGGCCTGCGTCGCGGTCAGAATGTCACGGGCTGGCCGCGCCCCTCGGCCCGGGCCCGGGTCAGCACATGCTGCGCCGCCGCCAGGTCCTGGGCCGCCACGCCGAGCGAGCGATAGAGGGTGATCTGCTCGTCGCTTGCGCGCCCGGCGATGTCGCCGGACAGAAGCGCGCCGATCTCGCCCTTGAGGTCGGACTCGGCAAGGGTGCCGGCGGCGATCATCTCGACGATCTCGCCGGCCTGCGCCAGTGTCGAGGGCAGGTAGTCGACCCAGATCGCGGCGCGGCTGACCATGCGATCATCGACCTCGCGCATGGAGGGGATCGAGGAGCCGACCACGTTGACATGGGCGCCCGGCTTCACCCAGTCGCCCGAGACGATGGGGGTGGGCGCGGCGGTGACGGTGCAGATGATGTCGGCGCCCGACACGGCGGCGCGCAGGTCGGTGCCGCTGGAGAACGCCACGTCGGGGTAATCGGCAGCGGCGGCAGCGGCGAAAGCAGCCGCCTTTTCGGCAGACCGCCCGGCTACGGCGACGCGCTTGATCGGGCGCACCGCCATCATCGCGGTCAGGTGATACTCGGCCTGTTCGCCATAGCCGATCAGCGCCAGGCTCTCGGCCTCGTCGCGGGCCAGCGCGCGGGTGGCCACGGCGCTGGCCGCGGCGGTGCGGATGGCGGTCAGCAGGCTGGCGTCCATCATCGCCACGGCGCCGCCGGTTTCGGCCTCGAACAGCACGATGGCGCCGCGATGCGAGGACAGGCCCCGCGCCGGGTTGTCGGGAAACAGGCTGATCAGCTTGACGCCGAAACAGGCCGGGTCGGCGATGGCGCCGGGCATCACGCCCATCCGGTTGTCGCCACCCACCGGCACCACCGAGCGCAGCGGCAGTTGCGCGGTCCGCTCGGACACGCCCTTCATCACGCGGGCGACCACCTCGATCGCCTCGGTCATCGGCAGCAGGGTCGCCACGTCGTCATGGGTCAGGACGATCATAGCACGCGCTCCGTCTCGCCGCCCCAGTCGGGTCCGGTGACGGTCAGGCCCATCGCCTGTTCCAGCAGGGCGGTATAGGCCTCGGGGCGCGCGATATAGGGGAAATGCCCGCCCCAGGTGAAGCGATAGGCGACGTCGGGCTGGACCCGGGCGCGGACGGCGGCGCGCATCTCGGGCGGGATCAGCGGATCGTCATCGGCCTCGATGGTGAACATCCGGTCCTGCGGCAGCGCGAGATCGGGCAACCCCGGCGCGGTTTTCAGCGCCTTGAGCCGCATACGCAGTTCGGCCTCGGGGATGCGGCCATCGACCTCGCCCATCAGCAGTTCGACAAGGTCGGCCTGGTCCGGGTGCGCCTTGGCCCATTGGCCCAGCCCCTGGCCGAAGCCCGCGCGCAGGTCGGCGATGGGGGCGGCGTCGAGATCGAGCGCATAGGGCATCTTGTCGGTGATGCCAGCGACCGAATGCAGGGTGTTGGCGGCGAACAGCCGGTCGACGCGGGTGGGATGCGCGGCGGCGAAATACTGGGCCAGGTAGCCGCCCAGCGAAGAGCCGAGCAACGCGGCGCCTTGCAGCCCCAGGTGACCCATCAGCGCGGCGAGATCGTCGGCCCAGTCCTCGATGCCGCCGGTTTCGGGGTAGGTCACGGCGACGACGCGCAGCCGGTCCGACAGCGCCGCGATCTGCTGCCAGAAGACGTCGCCGCGCCCCAGCGTGCCCGGGATCAGCACCAGCGCGGGGCCCTGCCCGGCTTCGACATAGCCCCAGGTGCGCCCGTTCAGGACCAGGCGGCGTTCGGGGAATTGCGCGGCGAAAGCGTCACGCGCGGCGATCAGGGGGTTGCTCATGCGAAGGGGTCCTCGACGACGGGAAAATAGGTTCTGGCCCGGTTCTTGTACGGGATGTTGGCGAAATCGGGGGTGATCGAGCCGGGCGTCGCGACGCCGATCACCTGGGCCGCGATCGGGTTGAAGCCGGCCTCGTAGTGGTTGGAGGATTTCACACAGACATAGCGGCGCCGCGACAGGTCGATGCCGAGTTTCTCGAAGGCCTCGGGGTGAAAGGTCTGGCTACGCACGTCGTTCAGGACGATGTCGATGCCGCGTGTTTCGATCCAGACAGTCTCGCCCATCGGCGCGGACAGCGTGCCGAACCGCTGGGTCAGGCCCGAGGCCACCTTGCGGACCGTCACCACGAGGTCGAGCGGGTCACCCGACATCGGGCCGCATTTGCCGCCAAGGCGCAGGTTGAGCGTGGCGCCCTCACCCGCCTCCTTACAGATGCGCAGGGCGATCGGATCCCAAAACAGGCCGGTGGCGACGCTGGTCATGCCGCGTTCGATCATCGCACGCAGAAGGAAGGTGGCGTCGGACGGGGCACCGCCGCCGGCGTTGTCGGACATGTCGGCCAGCACCACCGGCCCCTCGGGTGCGGCCTGGGCCATGTCAAGGGCGGTGTCGATATCGGGCGGAACGCGGTGCAGCTCGTGGCGCAGGGCAAAGATCCTGCGGCCCAGCGTCTCGGCCTGCTGCTCCGCCTGCTCGGCGCTGCCGTCGCAAATGGCGACGGCGCGGGTGCCGGTGCGGGGGTGGTCGGACCAGGGAAAGCCGTGGATCAGCGACAGCGAGAGCAGACCGCCCTGCCCCTCGGCCGCCAGCATGTCATCGACAAAGCCGCGCATCGGCGGCTTGGTGGTGGGCATGGCGATGATCATGCGGCAGTCCCAGTCGCGCATCACCGGGGTGATCTTTCCGTCGGCGGTCTCGGCGGCAAGGCGGAACAGGTCGGCGGCGCGCTCGGGCACGTCGACATGAGGGTATTCCTTGAACGCGACCAGCAGCGAGGCCTCGGTCATCATCTTGTCGGTCAGGTTGGAATGCGGGTCCAGCAACCCGCCGATCACCGCGTCTGGACAGATCGCCCGGCAACGGGCGATCAGGTCGCCCTCGCAATCGTCGTAGCCGTCGGCGATCATCGCCCCGTGCAGCGCCAGCAGGATGATGTCGGCGCCGCCGGCGGCGGTCAGCTCGGACAGGATCTCGTCGCGGAACCCCTCGTAGACGGATTTGACCGTGGGACCGGAGGGCTGGGCATGGGCCGAGAGGCTTTCGATCACGTGCCAGCCGCGCTCCTCGGCCTTGTCGCGCCAGATGTGCAGCGGCGCGGTCCAGTACATCGGCTCGTCCCGCGTGGCGTCGCCGTGGTGGATCGAACCCTCCTCGAAACTGGCCATGCCGGTGGGCATCGGCGAGAAGGAATTGGTTTCGGTGCTGAGACCGGCAATGAAGAGTTTCATCGGCACGTCCTGTGAATTGGGTCAGGGATTGGCGGCATCGTTTTGCGGCACCGGCAGTTGGCCGGTCGCCTGCATGGTCAGCCGCGCGACGAGGTGGATCAGGATCAGGGCGAAGGCCAGCGGCACGGCGGCGGTGAACCAGACCATCGGGATGTCCAGCATCTCGGCCTGCCGGTTCAGGCTGCGCCCGAGAAAGCCGCGCGCCATGTCCATGCGCGCGTTGAACAGCGAATACCAGATCACCGGCACGGCGAAGGCCAGCACGCCGACGGCCCGGATCAGCGCCAGCGCCATGCCGGGCCGGCCGCGCACCGCCTGCATTTCGGGGAACAGCGTCGGGTCTGCGGCGGCGCGAAAGGCGCAGGAGGCCCCGAGCATCCCGGCCCAGACCATGGCACGGCGGGCCAGTTCCTCGGTCCAGATCGGCGGCGCCTGCAGCACGTAGCGCGCCAGCACCTGCCATCCGGCGGCAAAGACCATGACCAGCACCGCCAGCACCGCCCCCCAGAGGGCGATGCGGTTGAGCCTGTCCGACAGAAGGTCGAGGGCACGGGCCATGGCTTTCATCGGCTCAGTTGCCCTTGGCCGCTTCCCAGGTGGCGATCTGCTCCTGGCTCAGCAGGCCGCTCTCATAGGCCGGGGCCGAGGCGTCGCGGAACGCGGCGCGGGCGGCCTCGTCCAGCTTGACCACGGCGACGCCGGCCTCTTCCAGCTTGGCCAGTACCGCATCCTGGGTGCCGAGCCATGCACGGTTGGCCGCCGTGGCGGCGGCGGCGGCGGCATCGACGGTGGCGCGGTCCTCGTCACTCAGGCCCTGGTACCAGTCCTCGGAGACGATGGTGATCCGCAGCGAGGGCGAGACGCGGGCATCGGTGAAATGCTTGAGGAAATCGGTATGGCCGAACAGCAGCGGCACGAAGGCCGGGTTCATGTAGCCGTCGGCGACCCCGGTCTGCAGCGCGTTGGGCACCTCGGCCCAGCTGACGATGGTGCCGGCGGCGCCCCAGGCTTCGTACAATTCGATCTGGCTTTCGTCCAATGCGCGCATGCGCAGGCCGGCCATGTCGGCGACCGAGGCGACCGGTTTCTTGGTGTTGAAGATGCCGCTGGCCTGGCCGACGGTGTTGACGGCGATCACGCGCACCCCCTCGGGTGTGGTGGCCGCGTTGATCCTGGCCAGCATGCCGCCGTCGTTCAGGGCGCGGTCGACCTCCTCCATGTCGGCGAAGAAATAGGGCAGGCGCAGACCATAGATCAGCTTGTCGATGGAGCCGACGATGTTGAGCGGTGACATCGAAACCTCGAGCAACCCCTGGCTGACCTGGTCGAACAGCTCGTCATCCCCGCCGAGCGCGCCGCGCTGGAATTCCTCGGCCTCCATCCCGTGGTCGTTGAGGTAGGTCGAAAAGGTATGCGCCCAGACATAGGTGCCCGAGCCATTGAGGTCCGGCGGGCTGTCGAGCGCGATCTTGATCTCGGCCGAGGCGGTGCCGCCGGCCAGCGCGAGCGTGGCGGCGACAAGGCCGCCGGTCAGGAATTTCGTCAGTTTCATATCAGGTCCTCCTCTTGGGGTGTCGGTCTTTTCTTGTTGTTATGAGTTGCGGGTCACGGTCCGCCGCCCAGCCCGAAGGCGCGGGGCAGCCACAGGCTGAGGCCCGGCACGTTGACCAGCAGCACCAGCACGGCGATCTGGGTCAGCACGAAGGGAAGCACGGCACGCGCCAGTTTCCAATAGTTGACTCCGGTCACCGCCGAGACCACCAGCAGGCATCCGCCCATCGGCGGCGAGACCAGCCCGATGCACAGGTTGAAGCAGAGCACGATGCCGAGGTGCACCGGATCGGCACCCTGGGCCAGCGCGACCGGCGCCAGAAGCGGCACCAGAAGCGCCAGTGCGACGGGGATGTCGAGCACCATGCCGGCAAGCAGGAAGATCACGTTCATCACCAGCATGTAGCCCGCCGGGCCGAGCCCCAGCCGGGTGACCATGTCCGAGATCGCCTCGGGGATGCGTTCCAGCGCGCCGAGGTGCCCGAGGGCCGAGACCGCGCAGATGATGATGAAGATCGAACCGGACAGGACGGCGGTGCGGCGCAGCGCCTCGAGCACCTCGCCGCCCGAGAGCCGGGCATAGAACCAGCCCGCCGCGAGCGCGGCAAAGACGGCGACGCCGGCGGCCTCGGTCGGGGTCATCCAGCCGAAGACGATGCCGCCGAGGATGATGATCGGCAGGCTCATCGCGGGCAGAGACTGCAGCAGCGTCGGCAGGAACGGCGGCATGTCGGCCTTTTCCACCCTCGGGTGATCCTCTCGGACGGCAAAGGCGCCGTTGACGGCCAGCAGGGCGGCGGCCAGCACCAGCCCGGGGATGATCCCGGCGAGAAAGAGGGCTGTGACCGAGGTGCCCATCAGGGCGCCGTAGAAGATCAGGATGATCGAGGGAGGCACGATCGGGCCGATGATCGAGGAGGCGGCGGTGACGGCGCTGGCATAGGTCAGCGTGTAGCCCCGCCGAGTCATCTCGGGCACCAGCGTGTTGGACAGCGCGGCGGCGTCGGCCACGGCAGAGCCGGAGATGCCGGCGAAGAACACCGAGGTAAGGATGTTGACGTGCCCCAGCCCGCCGCGCACCCGGCCCACCAGCGCCATCGAGAGGTTGATCAGCGCGCCGGTGATGCCGCCCCGGTTCATCAGCTCTCCGGCCAGGATGAACAGCGGCATCGCCATCAGCGCGAAGACGTCGATCTTGGAGAATATCTGTTGCGGCAGGATGGCGAGGTAGCGCGCGTTATCGGTGGCGATGAAGGCCAGCACCGCCGCGCCGCCGATCACATAGGCAATGGCCAGCCCCGAGGCCAGGAAGGCGGCAGCGGCGAGGCCAACCCAGATCATCATGGGGTCAGCGCCGGCCGCGTCGGGGACAGCCCCGCCTCGGTCACACCCTCGGCGGCGATGTCGCCGGGGATCGGATCGCCCAGCGCCAGCGCGGCGGCGGTACGGGCCATCGCCGGGGCGGTCTGGATGCCATAGCCGCCCTGCCCGGCCAGCCAGAAGAACCCCGGCGCCGCGCCGTCATAGCCCACCGCCGGAGAGCCGTCCGGCAGGAAGCTGCGCAAGCCGGCCCATTTGTGTTCGATCCGGCGGACCTGGATGTCAAAGGCGGTTTCGATCCGGTCGACGCAGATCGCCACGTCAAGCTCCTCGGGTTGGGCATCGCAGGGCTCGGACGGGGTTTCATCGGCGGGCGAGATCAGCAGTTTGCCGGCGTCGGGCTTGAGGTAGAAATCCTCGGCCACGTCGATCACCATCGGCCAGCGGTCGGGCACCACGCCCGCGGGCGGCGCGATCAGCAGCGCGGTACGCCGCAGCGGGCGCAGACCCAGCGGGCGCACAGCGGCCATCCCGGCCACCGCGTCGGCCCAGGCCCCGGCGGCGTTGATCACCACCGGCGCGCGCAGGGGGCCGTTCGGGGTGTCGACCACCCAGTCACCACCCACGCGGGCGAGGCCAAGAACCTCGGCCTTCAGGTGCAGCGCACCGTCACGGGCGCGAAAGGTCTTCAGGTAATGCTGGTGCAACCCGTGCACCTCGATATCGGCGGCGGAGCGGTCGATCAGGGCCGAGCCGACATGATCGGGGCGCAGCAGCGGCACCATCTCCCGCGCCGCGGCCCCGGTCACCGGTTCGACCGCATCGCCAAGCTCGGCCTGCAGCGCGGCGATCTCATCGGCTTGGTCGGCGCGCCCCACGAAGAGCGCCCCGCGCGGCTGGATCAGACCGGGCGGCGGGTTGCCCGGCCCCTCGCCCCGGTAAAACGCGTGGCTGGCGCGCGACAGCGCCCGGATCACCGCCGGACCGTAGGCCACGGTGAACAGCGCTGCCGAGCGCCCGGTGGTGTGATAGCCGGGCTGGGTTTCGCGTTCGAGCAGGATCACGCGCGCAGACCGCGCCAGTTCGGCCGCCGCCGAAGCCCCGGCCATGCCGGCCCCGATCACGATGAAATCGGCCGTCTCGCCACCCTGCGTCATGTACCCCGTCCCTGTCCGATCCGTACTTGGAAAAAAGCCTAGCACCGATTTTCCAATCGGAAAACAAAATTTTTCCTATTGGAAAAATCCTTGGTCCCACAGGGATTTGGGCCTAGAGTCGCCCCATGACAGAGGTCACAGATTCCCCGAACCCACGCGCCGATTTCGGCCGCCGCCTGCGCCAGCTGCGCCGCGACCGGGGGTGGACCCTGGCCGAGGTGGCCGAGCGGTCGGGGCTGGCGATCTCGACGATTTCCAAGGCCGAGCGCGGGGTGATCTCGCTGACCTATGACCGGCTGTCGCAACTGGCGCAGGGGCTGGAGGTGGACCTTGCCGCCTTCTTCAACGCCGAGGGGCAGAGCTTCGCGCCGGGCAGTTTCGCGGTGGCGCGCAAGGGAGAGTTCAAGCGGCAGGAAACCCCGAACTACGTCTACGAGATGCTTTTCCCCGACCTGTGGAACAAGGCGATGGTGCCGATGATGGGGTCATTGAAGGCGCGCGAACTTGTGGATTTCGAGGATTTCGTGCGCCACCCGGGGCAGGAGTTCCTGGTGGTGATGGAGGGCGCGGTCACCGTGTTCACCGAGGGGCGCGAACCGGTGCGGCTCGAGGCCGGGGACAGCCTCTATTTCGACAGCGCGATCGGCCATCTCTATGCCTCGGACGGCGACCGGGATGCGCGCATCCTGGTGGTCTGCGTGCCCGGGCCGGGCGGCTGACCTAGCCGCGCAGCACCGCGCCGGGGTTCATGATCCCAGCCGGGTCGAGCGCCGTTTTGATCGCGCGCATGGCCTCCAGCTTTACCGGGTCGCCGTAGCGGGTCAGGTCGTCGACCTTGAAGCGGCCGATTCCGTGTTCGGCGCTGACCGAGCCCTCCATCGCGTGCACCAGGTCGTGCACCGCGCGCTTGATCGCGTCGCTTTGGTTGGCGTGTTCGTCCCTGCTGCGGCCGGGGGCGGGAAAGACGTTGAAATGCAGATTGCCGTCGCCCAGGTGGCCAAAGCAGTTGAGGCGGAAATCACCCAGCGCGGCGACCACCTCTCCGCCCCGCGTGATGAACTCCGGAATCCGCCCGATCGGCACCGAGATGTCGTGGCTGGAGATCGCGCCGACGCGGCGGTTGGCTATCGGGATATGTTCGCGCACCGACCAGAACGCGGCGCGCTGCGCCTCTGATTGGGCGATCAGCCCGTCGGAAGTGAGATCGCAGGCCAGCGCCAGTTCGAAGAGATCCGCAAGCGCCGCCTCGGGATCGAGGCCCCGGGCGAGGCCGACCTCAATCAGCACGCACCATTTGGGCGGGGTGGCGAAGGGTTGCCGGATGTCGGGCAGGTGCTCGGCGAGGAAGTGCAGCCCCTGGCCCGCGATCAGTTCAAAGGCGCTGACCCCCTCGCCCATCTGGTCGCGCGCCAGTGCCAGCAGATCGACCGCCGCCTGCGGGTCGGGTACCACGAACAGCGCGGTGCCCTCGCCCGCCGGGCGCGGGAACAGCTTGAGCGTAGCGGCGGTGATGATGCCCAGCGTGCCCTCGGCGCCGATCAGCAGGTTGCGCAGGTCGTAGCCGGTGTTGTCCTTGCGCAGCCGCGACAGCCCGTGCCAGATCCTCCCGTCGGGAAGCACTGCCTCGAGCCCGAGACAGAGGTCGCGGGCGTTGCCATAGCGCAGCACGCCGGTGCCGCCGGCGTTGGTCGACAGGTTGCCGCCGATCCGCGCGGTGCCCTCGGCGGCCAGCGACAGCGGGAACAGGCGGCCGGCCTCCTGCGCCGCCGCCTGCACATCGGCCAGCACGGCGCCGGCCTCGGCGATCAGCACGTTTTCCTGCGGAAAAATCCCGCGGATCGCGGCCATCCGTTCCAGCGAGACGACCAGCGGCGCCGGCCCCTCGGGCATGACCTGCCCGCCGACCAGCCCGGTGCCGCCGCCATAGGGCACCACCGGCACGCGGGCCTCGGCGGCGGCGGTGACCAGCGTCGAGACCTCCTCGACCGTGCGCGGCAGGGCGAGCAGCCCGCATTGGCCGGTCCAGCGCCCGCGCGGCTCCTCGAGGTAGCGGGGTTCCGGGGCGCGCAACACCGCCTCGGGGAGAGACTGGCGCAGGCGGGCGGCAAAGGTGTCATCGGCGGGGATCAATGTCATGACACAGTCGTGCCCAATGACGCGGCCCAGTGCAAGTAGGTTCAGTCGGTCAGAAAGCGCGGTTCCAGCACCACGACGGTGGGGCGCGAGGGAAGATCGCGCAGCGACAGGGTGATCGAGGAGGTGCCGGGACGCTCGACCGCGAAGCTTTTCGAGATATCCTCGAGAAAGCGGTTCAGGCTGTAGCCGCTGAACCAGTGCATCGGCAGCACCACCGAGGAGCGCAGCCGCTCGATCACCCGGACCATCTCGGGCAGTGGCAGGGTGAGGCCGCCATCGACCGGGGCCATCACCACGTCGAGCCGGCCAAGCGCGGCGAATTGCGCGGCGTTGGGTACATGGTGCAGGTGGCCCAGGTGGCCGATGCAAAGCCCGGCCACCTCGAACACGAAGATCGAGTTGCCGCGCGACTCGGCCCCGGTGAAGGCCGATCGGATATCGGTCGAGACATTGCGCACCAGCATTTCACCGAGGTCGAGGTGATGCTCGATCCCCTCGCCGTAGTTGCCCCATCCCTTGAGCACATGGGGAATCGCCGGGTCGGGGGTGGCGGTCCAATGGGTGTCATGGGCGTGGTTCATCGTCACCACGTCGGGCACCAGCGCGGTGGTGCCGAGAAAGCCGGTGTAATCGGTGACCGCGCTCAGCCCGCCGGCGGTCTGGAGCAGAAAGCTGGCATGGGCGATGTAATGCAGGCGCACGCTGTACTCGGGCAGCGGTGCGCGCCAGGAGGCCCTGTGCAGGTAGGCAATCCCCGGCGCGGCATCGGCAATGGCGATGCAGTGGCTCGGGCGGCGGTCCTGCGCCGGGGCGGCTCCGGCCAGGCAGGCGAGAAACACAGCGATGATAAGGCGTGCCATCGGCCCCCTCCGTCCCGGTTTGTCCTGTTGCTCCGGGTCAGGTTAGCACGTGACGGGGGCAAATCCAGAGCGGCCGCTCGGTTCTGTTTTCCCGCGGCCGCGATCTGTCAGCCCGGGCTTGACCCGGGATCTTGCCGCGCTGCCCCCGGGACCCCGGATCAGGTCCGGGGTGACAGGGGCAACCTTGATCTCTCACCCCCAGGGCCGCGATCTGTCATCCCGGGCTTGACCCGGGATCTTGCCGCGCTGGCCCCGAGGCCCCGGATCAGGTCCGGGGTGACAGGGGTGGGGTGCAGGTGGGGTCTTGCCGGGATGTTGCGCAGGTCCGAGACGCCGCCCTTCCCGGGGCTCCGCCCGTTCGGCGCTGGAAAAGGTCCACAGGACCTTTTCCCGGGCGCGCCTCACCCCACGTCGGTCTTGCCGCGGCGGTCGCTGCGCAGGGCGGCGTAGAGCACATGGGTGCGCCAGCGCCCGTTGATCTGGAGATAGCTTTGCGCCACGCCCTCGTACTTGAACCCGGCGCTTTCCAACAGCCCGCGCGAGGCGGCATTTTCCGGCAGGCAGGCGGCCTCGATCCGGCTGAGGTCCAGTCGGGTGAAGGCATGGTGCACCACCGCGCCGATCGCCTCGCGCATGTAGCCCTGGCGGGCAAAGGCCTCGCCCGTCCAGTAACCCAGCACGCCAGATTGCGCCGGGCCGCGGCGGATGTTGTCCAGCGTGATCGCCCCCAAGAGCACCTCGTCGGCACGGCGAAACAGGAACAACGGCAGAGCCGAGCCGCCCGAGACGGAGCGTTGCGCCCAGTAGACCCGGTTGGTGAAGGCCTTGCGCGACAGGTGATCGCGCGCCCAGGAGGGTTCCCAGGGTGTGAGGAAATCGCGGCTTTGGGCGCGCAGCGCGCACCATGGCCGGAAATCAGAGTGCACCGGCGGACGCAGCGTGAGACGCTCGGTCTCGATCTTCAACTTGCGTTTGGCCAGAAGCATCTTCGCGGTTCCGGGCGCCTCAGGCGGCGCGTCGCTCCTGCAATTGCTCCAATGTCGGCGCCGCCTTGACCGGACCGTATAGCGCCAGGGCCGCCGGTGCGGTACTGGCGAGGCGTTCGGCAAAGCCGCGCACCTTGGCGGTGGTCACCGCGTCGATCTTTTCGACCGTCTCTTCCAGCGTCGGCACCGTGTCCCAGATCTGCACCAGCCGGGCCAGCCGTTCGGCGCGGTTCGAGGGGCTTTCCAGCCCCATCAGCATGCCGGCCTTCATCTGGGCGCGGGCGCGGGCGATCTCGTCGTCGTTCATGTCCCCGGCGGCGCGCTTCATCTCGTCGACGGTGATGGCGGCCAGTTCGGCCACCTGTCCGGCCGAGGTGCCGGCATAGATGGTGGTGCAGCCGGTATCGGCATAGGCGCCGGCCTGGGCGAAGATGGTATAGCACAGCCCGCGCTTCTCGCGGATCTCCTGGAACAGGCGCGAGGACATGCCGCCGCCGAGCGCATTGGCATAGATCTGCGCGGTATAGATCGCGTCGTCGCGATAGCCGGGGCTTTCCAGCGCCAGTGCGAAATGTGCCTGCTCCAGCTTTTTCGCCTTGCGGTATTCGCCGCCGGTGAAGCGGGCAGGTTCGGCGGTGCTGGCCGGGCCGGGTTCCAAGTGGCCGAACAGCCCCTCGGCCATGCGCACCAGTGCGTCGTGATCGACCGCGCCGGCGGCCGAGAGAATCATCTGCCCCGGCCGATAGTGTTCCGACACGAATTTGGCCAGATCCTCGCGCGAAAAGGCGCTGACCCGCTCGCTGGGGCCGAGGATGGTGCGACCCAGCGGCTGATCGCGATAGCTGGCCTCTTGCAGCCAGTCGAAGATCACGTCGTCTGGGGTGTCGTTGGCCTGTCCGATCTCTTGCAGGATGACGCCGCGCTCGACCTCGATCTCGCGCGGGTCGAACACCGGGTTGAGCACGATGTCGGCGATCACGTCCATCGCCAGCGGCACGTCGGCCTTGAGCACGCGGGCGTAATAGGCGGTGACCTCGCGGCTGGTATAGGCGTTGATGAAGCCGCCGACGTCCTCGATCGCCTCGGCGATCTCCAGCGCGCTGCGGGTCGCGGTGCCCTTGAACGCCATGTGTTCGAGGAAATGCGCGATGCCGTTCTGCTCGATCCGTTCGTGGCGGCCGCCGGCGCTGACCCAGATGCCGATGGCGGCCGATTGCAGCCCCGGCATGCGTTCGGTCACGATGCGGAATCCGTTGGACAGTTGAGCTTGCTGAAGAGTCACGCGGGTATATGCCCCTTGATGTGGGTTTCGATGGCGGCGAGATCGTTGTCGATCCGGCTCACCCGTTCCGGTCTGTCATACAGGTCCGCCATGCGCGGGGGAAGGGGGGGACGAATGCCGCTGGCGCGCTCGACCGCGTCGGGGAACTTGGCCGGGTGGGCGGTGGCCAGCGTGATCATCGGGGTTTGCGGATCGCGCTGTTCCTCGGCCACCTTCACGCCGACGGCGGAATGCGGACAGAGCAGCTCGGTGCTGGATTTCAGCGTCGCGGCGATGGTGGCGAGCGTCTCTTCCTCGGAGGCGCGACCCGACGAGAAGGTTTCGCGCAGCGCCTGAAGCGCGCCCTGACTGACGTTGAAGCCGCCGGTCCCGAGCTCGTCCATCAGCTGCGCCACCGCGTTGCCATCCTGACCGTAGGCATAGAACAGCGCGCGTTCGAAATTGGAGCTGACCTGGATATCCATCGACGGGCTGATCGAGGGGATCGTCTCGCCCTTGAAATAACCCTGCCCGGTCAGGCAGCGGTGCAGGATGTCGTTCTGGTTGGTCGCCACCACCAGCCGGTCGATCGGCAGCCCCATCTGCTTGGCGATGTAGCCGGCGAAGATGTCGCCGAAGTTGCCGGTGGGGACGGTGAAGCTGACCTTGCGCCCCGGCGCGCCAAGGCTGACGGCGGAGGAGAAGTAATAGACCACCTGCGCCAGCACGCGGGCGAAGTTGATCGAGTTCACCCCGGCGAGTCGCACCCCGTCGCGGAAGGCGAAATCGTTGAACATGTCCTTGAGCCGCGCCTGGCAGTCGTCGAAATCGCCCTCCAGCGCCAGCGCATGCACGTTGGCGTCGTCCGGCGTGGTCATCTGGCGGCGCTGCACCTCGCTGACCCGGCCATGGGGGAACAGGATGAAGACATCGACCGCGTCGAGCCCGCGAAACGCCTCGATCGCCGCCGAGCCGGTATCGCCCGAGGTGGCGCCGACAATGGTCACCCGCTCGCCCCGCCGCTTGAGCGCGACCTCGAAGAGTTGACCGATCAGCTGCATGGCGAAGTCCTTGAACGCCAGCGTCGGGCCGTGGAACAGCTCCAGCAGGAAGTGGTCCGGGGCCAGCTGGACCAGTGGCGCGCGGGCGGCATGGCCGAAGCCGGCATAGGCGCGGGCGATGATGCCGCGAAACTCGTCATCGGTGAAACTGTCGCCGATGAAGGGGCGCATCACGCGATAGGCGGTTTCCTCGTAGCTGAGGCCGGCCAGTGCCGCGATCTCGTCGGCGGACATCTGCGGGATGGTCTCGGGGACGTAAAGCCCGCCGTCGCGTGCCAGACCGGTCAGCATCGCCTCTTCGAAGGTGAGCGCGGGCGCCTGGCCGCGGGTGGAGATGTATTTCATCGCTGTCAGCTCCGGGGTCGGGCGCGGGTGCGCCACAGGAAGTAGAATGTCATCATCGCCCAGACCAGGGCCAGGCCGAACCAGGTCACCGCGTATTGCAGGTGATCGTTGGGAATGCCCACGGTTGTCACCGGCAGGGGCGTCACGTCGGGGTCGGTTTGCGACCGCGCGATCAACAGCACCGGTTCGGTGTCCAGCGCGGCGGCCAGGGTCGGCACATCACGTGCGAACCAGATGTTCTTGTCCCGTTCGGGATCGGGGGTGAAACCGTCGATCTCCTGCGGCCAGTGCAGGTTGCCGGTGATTTCCATCGCGCCGGTCCTGCGCGGCCGGGCCTTGGCCTCGGTGGGAATGAAGCCGCGGTCGACCAGGATGCGGCGCCCCGCGTCGGTGGTGAAGGGCGCGATGATGCGGTAGCCGGCGCCGAGGTCGCGGGTGGAGACCAGCACGTGAAGCTCCGCATCGCCCAGCGTCCCGGCGACCCGCACCGGGAGGTAGCGGTCGGCCTCGGGGTCGGGGGTTGTCGGAAGTGCTACGGGATCGGCCGCGATTCGCGCCTCGATCTCGGCCAGCACGCCCTGTTTCCACTCCAGCCGGCGCAGCTGCCAGGCGCCAAGCGACACGAGGACGCCCCCCCCGACAATGCCGAAGACCAGCAGGAACAGAAGACGGCGCATGGAACGCTCCGATGACCAACGAAAAAGCGCGCGGGAAACCCGCGCGCCTTGCTTTACTGGGGATGCGGTCAGGGTTTCAACCGCATTCCGCGCCGATCACAGCCCGGCGGTGCCCCAGATGTAGACGGCGAAGAACAGGAACAGCCAGACCACGTCGACGAAGTGCCAGTACCAGGCTGCTGCCTCGAAACCGACATGCTGTTCCGGCGTGAAGTCGCCCTTCATCGCCCGGACCAGACAAACGAACAGGAAGATCGTCCCGATGATCACATGCGCGCCGTGGAAACCGGTGGCCATGAAGAAGTTCGAATAGAACTCGTCACCGCCGAACTGCCAGCCCTCGTGCAGCAGGTGCGCATATTCATAGGCCTGCAGCCCGGTAAAGGCCAAGCCCAGCACGATCGCGATCGCCAGCCCCTGGATCAGCGCCTTGCGGTCGTTGTTGTGCACCAGCGCGTGGTGCGCCCAGGTCACCGCGCAGCCCGACAGCAACAGAACGAGGGTGTTGATCAGCGGCAGGTGGAACGGATCGACCGGAAAGATCTCGGGGCGCGCATACTCGGACCCGAAGTAGTTCTCCATCGGGTACATGGCGTGTTTGAAGAACGACCAGAACCAGGCGAAGAAGAACATCACCTCGGACATGACGAACAGGATGAAGCCATAGCGCAACCCGATCCGCACGACGGGGGTGTGATCGCCGATCCGGCTTTCGACGACGACCTCGGCCCACCATGCGTACATGGTGTAAAGCACCATGGCGAGGCCGATGAAGAACACGAAGGGGGTAACTGCGTGCATCCACAGCACGGCGCCGAACAGCATGACAAACCCGCCCACGGCGCCGAACAGCGGCCAGATCGACGGGCTGAGAATGTGATAGTCGTGATTTTTTGCGTGTGCCATTAAGTGTCCCTCACCTCTCGGCCTAGTTCAGATTGGTGTCTGCCTTTTGATCGAGGGCGGCGTATCCCTCGGGCAGATCGATTTCATAAAACGTGTAAGACAGCGTGATCGTGTGTACGAATTTCGCCTCCGGATCCTCGACGATCTCGGGGTCGACGAAGAAGGTCACCGGCATCTCCACCCGTTCGCCCGGCTGCAGGATCTGCTCGGTAAAGCAGAAACAGGCGATCTTGGTGAAATAGGCGCCGGCGGAATAGGGCGCGACATTGTAGCTGGCCTGCCCGGCGATCGGCCGGTCGGTCGGGTTGTAGGCCTCGTAAAAGGCCAGCCCGGTTTCGCCGATGCGCAGTTCGACCTCTTGCTGGAGCGGCTTGAACTGCCACGGCATGCCGCGCTCTTTCGAGCCGTCGAAGCGGATCTTGACGGTCTGGTCGAGGATGGTGTCCGAACCGGCGTCGGCCACGTTGGTTTCGCCGCCGAAGCCGGTGACCTTGCAGAACCAGTTGTAGGCCGGCACCGACGCCCAGGCGAGCGCGCCCATGGTGACGACGACGGCGACAAGGTATTGAACGGTTTTCTTCGGGGTCAGGTCGGCCATCACTTGGTTCCCGCGGATGTGACGCTGGGGCGCATCTGGAAATCGCCGCTGGTGACCTTGGCGACGGTCAGCCCGAACACGATGGCGACGAACCCGGCGAGCACCAGCCCGACCCCGAGGTTGCGACCGAAGCGCCGCTTGTGAAGTTCGTGGGTTGCCTTGATCGCCATGGTCTTACCAGCCTCCCAGGCCAAAGGGTTTCAGCACGGCCTCGGCCAGGATCGCGCCGAAGTGCAGAAACAGGTAGAGCAGGGAGAGCCGGAAGAAAGACCGCTCCGCGCCGAAGTTGTCGGCCTCGGACGCGGCCTCGTCCCGGCGACTGATGCGCCAGGCCCCGCGCAGGAACAGCGCGTTCATCACCACGGCCACGGCCAGGTAAACCGGCCCGCCGATGCCCGAAAAGGCGGCGCCGATCGCCAGCAGGGCCAGCAGCGCGGTATAGACCAGGATATGGGTCCGGGTTGCGCGGCGACCGTGGGTCACGGTCAGCATCGGCACGCCGGCGTCGTCATAATCCGAGCGCATGAACAGCGCCAGCGCCCAGAAGTGCGGCGGCGTCCACATGAAGGTCAGCGCGAACATCAGCCAGGGTTCGATCGCCATGTCGCCGGTCGCCGCGATCCAGCCGATCACCGGCGGAAAGGCCCCGGCGGCGCCGCCGATCACGATGTTCTGCGGCGTCGCGCGCTTGAGCCACATGGTATAGATCACCACGTAGAAGAAGATGGTGAAGGCCAGGAAGGCACCGGCAAAGATATTGGTGGCCAGCGCCAGCATGATCACCGCAAAGCCCGACAGCGCCAGCCCCAGCACCATCGCCTCGCCGGCCTCGACCTTGCCGGCAGGGATCGGCCGGCCCCGGGTGCGTTTCATCACCCGGTCGATGTCGGCGTCCCACCACATGTTCAGCGCGCCCGAGGCGCCGCCGCCGATGGCGATGAACAGGATCGCGCAGAAGCCGACCATCGGGTGCACCGGCGTCGGCGCGGCCAGCAGGCCGACCAGTGCGGTGAACACCACCAGCGACATCACGCGCGGCTTGAGAAGGGCGAAGTAATCGCCGAATCCCGCCTCGTCCTCGCGGATGGTGCTGGCGTTGATGCTTGCGTCGCTCATAGGGGGCGTTCTCCGGTGTGGGCGGGCGCCTGGCCCGCCCTAGGCCTTGTCAGTTCGATGCGACCTGGAAGATCTTCGGCTGACCCGCGTCGGCGTATTCCTCGATCGCGCCTTCGAGCCATTTGTCATAGGCTTCCTGGCTGACCACCTTGACGGTGATCGGCATGAAGGCGTGGTCCTTGCCGCACAACTCCGAGCACTGGCCGAAATAGATGCCTTCGCGCTCGGCCTTGAACCACAGCTGGGCCAGGCGACCGGGAACGGCATCCTGTTTCACGCCGAAGGCCGGCATCGCCCAGGAATGGATCACGTCGGCGCCGGTGACGTTCATCACGATGGTCTTGCCGACCGGAACCACCACGGCGGTGTCGGTGGCGAGCAGGAATTCATCGCGGCTGTAGCCGGCCTCGACCAGTTGTGCCTCGACCTCGGGGGTCAGCACGTAATTGCCGCCGGTTGCCGGCTGGCCGATCATGTAGCTGTCGAAGGCAAAGCCCGCGTCGACATATTCATAGCCCCAGTACCACTGGTACCCGGTAACCTTGATGGTGATGTCGGCCTCGGGGATTTCCTGCTGCTTGAACAGCACCGGCAGCGAGAAGGCGCCGATGAACACCAGGATGATGATCGGCACCACCGTCCAGGCGATTTCCACCGGCGTGTTGTGGGTGAAAGAGGCCGGCGTCGGGTTGCTGCGGCGGTTGAAGCGCACGATCACCCAGAGGATCAGGCCGACCACCAGCACGCAGATCGCGGTGATGATGACGTTGAGCATGTGGTCCAGCGACTGAAGGTCGCGGGCCAGTTCGGTGGCGGCCGGCTGAAAGCCCATCTTGCCATCGGCCGGCTTGCCGACGATTTCAAGGGCGTCCTGCGCCTTGGCCGGAAGGCTGGTGAGGGCTGCAAAAAGCCCAGAAAGCATCAAAGCGTTCTTCATATCTCGTCCCGATCGGTTGATCCCGTGTTTCTCCCCGGACAACGGATGTTTTCGGTATGCCTTGGCGTACACCCGTTGTCTTTGAGGTCGCTAAAAACCATATTCCGCAGATCAGATAAAGCGAAATGCTTGCGTCAAAGAGACGCTTTTTTGATCTATGTCAAATTGCGAGGCTGGCCAATGCCATCAAAATCCTACCGCCCGTTCGACTCGGCCCTGCCCGAGGACGAGGCGCTTTCGATCCTGAAAAGCGCCACAAACGGGGCCGATGACGGGGAAATCTACGTCGAACGGCGCAAGTCCGAGGCGCTGGTCTTTGACGATGGCCGGCTGCACACGGCCAGCTACGACGCGTCGGAGGGATTCGGGCTGCGCGCGGTGCGCGGAGAGGTGGCGGGCTATGCCCATTCCACCGATGTCTCGATTCCCGCGCTGCGGCGCGCCGCCGAAACCGCGCGGCTGGCGGTGGGCGCGGGCGGCGGCACGCTGGCCGATCCGCCACAGCCCACCAACCGGCACCTTTACACCGACGCCGACCCGATCGGCGGCACCGGCTTTCCGGTCAAGATCGAGACCCTGCGCGAGGTCGATGCCTTTTCCCGCGGGCTCGACCCGCGGGTGGTGCAGGTCTCGGCCACGCTGGCGGCCTCGTTGCAGGAAATCGCGATCCTGCGTCCCGACGGGGTGCAGGTGCGCGATGTGCGCCCGATGACCCGGCTCAATGTCTCGGTGATCGTGGAACAGGACGGACGGCGCGAGACCGGCACCGCCGGCGGCGGCGGGCGGGTCGGCCTCGACGGGCTGATCGACCCGGCAGACTGGCAGGCCAAGGCGCGCGAGGCGCTGCGCATCGCGCTGGTCAACCTCGAGGCGGTGCCGGCCCCCGCCGGGGTGATGGAGGTGGCGCTGGGGCCGGGCTGGCCCGGCATCCTGCTGCACGAGGCGATCGGCCACGGGCTGGAGGGCGATTTCAACCGCAAGGGCAGCTCGGCCTTTGCCGGCCTGATGGGGCAGCGGGTGGCGGCAAAGGGCGTGACCGTGCTGGACGACGGCACGATTCCCGACCGGCGCGGTTCGATCACCGTCGACGACGAGGGCACGCCGTCGCGTCGCAACGTGCTGATCGAGGACGGCATCCTTGTCGGCTACATGCAGGACCGGCAGAACGCGCGGCTGATGGGGGTCGAGCCCACCGGCAACGGGCGGCGGCAAAGCTATGCCCATGCGCCGATGCCCCGGATGACCAACACCTACATGCTGGGCGGCACCGCGGACCCCGGCGACATTGTGGCCGATATCAAGGACGGCATCTGGGCGGTGGGATTCGGCGGCGGCCAGGTGGACATCACCAACGGCAAGTTCGTGTTCTCCTGCACCGAAGCCTACCGGGTGCAGAACGGCAAGGTCGGCGCCCCGGTCAAGGGCGCCACGCTGATCGGCGACGGGCCGACCTCGCTCCAGCATATCCGGGCGCTGGGCAACGACATGGCACTGGACCCGGGGATGGGCAACTGCGGCAAGGACGGCCAGTGGGTGCCGGTGGGCGTGGGCCAGCCGACGGTGCTGATGGACCGGCTGACGGTGGGCGGTTCGGCCGCCTGAGCGGAAAATTGTACGAAATCGTGGCGGATTTGCCTTAATTCCACCACGATTCATCCCCTGTTAACATCCGGCGTTCTACACCTGTTCTGCACCAGGCGGAGCCACGGATGACCGAGACGCAGCAATCTTCCACCCCCCCACTACTCCCACCCACCACGGAAGATGATCGGTTCGCGTGGCTTCGCCTGCTGCGTTCCTACCGGGTGGGAACCTCGACCTTTTACCGGCTGATGGCCGAGCACGGCAGCGCACAACGCGCACTGGCGGCCCTGCCGGCGGTGGCCCGCAGCGCCGGGCTGGACCAATATGCCCCCTGCCCCGAGGCCCGGATCGAGGCCGAACTCACCGCTGCCCGCGCCGCCCGTGCCACGCTGATCTGTATCGGCGCGCCCGGCTATCCCGCCGAGCTGGCGCGCATCACCGATGCGCCGCCGATGCTCTGGGCGGTGGGCGACGCGACCCTGCTGGACCGTCCCACGGTCGCGCTGGTGGGGGCACGCAACGCCTCGTCGCTGGGCACCCGGATGGCGCGGGCGCTGGCGAAGGAACTGGGCGAGGCCGGCTTCGTTGTCGCCTCGGGCCTGGCACGCGGGGTGGATGCGGCGGCCCACCTGGCGGCGCTGGAGACCGGCACCGTCGCGGTGCTGGCCGGGGGCGTCGACGTGATCTACCCGCCCGAGAACGCGGGACTGGCCGCCGATATCGCCGAACGTGGGCTGCTGCTGTCGGAACAGCCGATGGGCATGGCCCCGCAGGCGCGGCATTTCCCGTGCCGCAACCGGATCATCTCGGGGTTGGCGCAGGCGGTCGTGGTGGTCGAGGCCGCCGCGCGCTCGGGCAGCCTGATCACCGCGCGCGACGCGCTGGACCAGGGGCGCGAGGTGCTGGCGGTGCCGGGGCACCCGTTCGACGCCCGCGCCGCCGGCTGCAACACGCTGATCCGAGACGGCGCCACGCTGGTGCGCGGCGGTCGGGACGTGATCGCGGCACTGCCCCCCGAGCAGGAAGACGCAATAGAAGAGGTAAAAAGGGCACAACGCGAGGTGCCGCAATCGCCACCTCCCGCCCCGCCGCCGGACAGGCGTAGCCTGCGCGAGACCGCGCAGCTGCACCAGCAGATCCTGTCGCGGCTGGGCCCCTCGCCGCTGGGCGAGGACCAGTTGATCCGCGACCTCTCGGTGCCGCCCGGACGGGTCGGGCCGGCGCTGGTGGACCTGGAACTGGAGGGCAAGATCACCCGGCAGGCCGGCGGGTTGCTGTCGCTTCGGCAGTAGTGCGGCCAGCCGCGACGTTGGTAACGCGTGCGGTTCCGCCCCCCGGTCACGCGGGACACAGGCGAGATCGACGGGTATCCGGGTGAGGCACCGGGGGGCGATCCGGGCACATTGTTCCCCGTGGACCGATTCGGACATCGATTCGAGCACAGATTCGGGGGGGCAGAAGAAGGCGCGGCGCCGGTTACATCCCCCGGCAGGCCTCGGGGATCACCGGGCGCCAGACCGTGCAGATCGGGCCATAGGCGTACCAGACATCCGACGCGCCCATCGCCCAATGCACCGCGACCCAGGTTCGGCCTGATCGGACATAGAGCGCCTGCATCGTGGTGCCGCCCTCCATGCCCTGCGGGTCGATCTCTCCCCGGGCATAGCCGGGCGTCTGCCAGAGCGATATCTCGCCGCCGCCCGGGCGCTGCGGCGAGACCGAGGCAAACCCCAGATTACCGCTGACCCGCAGGTCGTGGACGACGAATTCGACCGGCGCCCCCAGAAGCCAGACCGCGTGCGGGCGCAGCGCGTCCATCAGCGCCGCGCGCAGGTCGGTGCCCCGCTGCGGCTCATACCAGCCCTGCGCCAGGGCCGGGACCGGCCCGGCCAGCAGGAAAACGACCATGATCGCGACACGCAGCATTGTCCGACCCTTCCCTCAACCGGCGCAAACCGCATCGGTCCACCAAGGGTATTGTGTGCCGAAACGGCGCGGATTGACAATCTGCCCTTGCGCCCCACATGGTGGCCCGCCATAGAAAGCGCCAATATTGTCGCGAGAGGTTTTCCGCTAAATGCCCGTAGTTGTTGTCGAATCCCCAGCCAAAGCAAAAACGATCAACAAATACCTCGGCCCCGACTACACCGTTTTGGCGTCATATGGGCACGTGCGTGACCTGCCGCCCAAGGACGGATCGGTCGATCCCGAGCATGATTTCGACATGAAATGGGAGATCGCCACCGACAGCCGCAAGCACGTCAAGGCGATCGCCGACGCGCTGAAAGAGGACAACGCGTTGATCCTCGCGACCGACCCCGACCGCGAGGGCGAGGCGATCAGCTGGCATTTGCAGGAGGCCCTGACCAAGCGCAAGTCGATCAAGAAGGACACGGCGGTGTCGCGGGTCACCTTCAACGCCATCACCAAGGACGCGGTGACCGAGGCGATGAAACATCCGCGCGATGTCGATGCGCCGCTGGTCGAAGCCTATCTGGCGCGCCGCGCGCTGGATTACCTCGTCGGGTTCAACCTGTCCCCGGTGCTGTGGCGCAAGCTGCCCGGCGCCAAGTCGGCGGGCCGGGTGCAATCGGTCTGCCTGCGGCTGATCGTCGAGCGCGAGATGGAGATCGAGGCGTTCAACCCGCGCGAATACTGGTCGGTCAAGGCGGTGCTCTCGACCCCGCGCGGGCAGGAGTTCGAGGCCCGGCTGACCCTTCTGGCGGGCAAGAAGCTCGACAAATACGATATCGCCAACGCCACCCAGGCGGAACTGGCGGTGCAGGCGATCACCAGCCGCGACCTGAGCGTGGCCAGCGTCGAGGCCAAGCCGGCCAACCGCAACCCCTCACCGCCGTTCATGACCTCGACCCTGCAGCAGGAGGCCAGCCGCAAGTTCGGCATGGGCGCGCGCCAGACCATGAGCACGGCGCAGCGGCTCTACGAGGCGGGTTACATCACCTACATGCGGACCGACGGCATCGACATGGCGCCCGAGGCTGTGACCGCCGCGCGCGACGCGATCAAGGACCGCTACGGCGCCGAATACGTGCCCGGCAGCCCGCGCATCTACAAGAACAAGGCCAAGAACGCGCAGGAAGCGCACGAATGTATCCGCCCCACCGACATGACCCGTGACGCCGAGGCGCTGAAGGTGACGGATGCGGACCAGCGCAAGCTTTACGACCTGATCTGGAAACGGACGCTGGCCAGCCAGATGGAGGCGGCCCGGCTGGAGCGGACCACCGTCGAGATCGCCAGCGCCGACGGCCAGGTCGGGCTGCGCGCGACCGGGCAGGTGATGTTGTTCGACGGTTTCATGCGGGTCTATGAAGAGGGGCGCGACGACGTCACCGACGAGGACGACAAGCGCCTGCCGCAGATCATGCAGGGCGAACCCGCCGAGAAGCGCACGATCAGCCCGGAACAGCATTTCACCCAGCCGCCGCCGCGCTATACCGAGGCGACGCTGGTCAAGAAGATGGAAGAGCTGGGCATCGGGCGGCCCTCGACCTATGCCAGCATCGTCACCACGATCCAGGACCGGGGCTATGTCCGCAAGGAAAAGAACCGGCTGATTCCCGAGGACAAGGGGCGGTTGGTGATCGCCTTTCTGCAAAACTACTTCCGCAAGTACGTCGGCTATGACTTTACCGCCGAGCTCGAGAACGAGCTGGACCATGTCAGTGCCGGCGAGGCCGATTACAAGGAGGTGCTGGCGAAGTTCTGGCGCGATTTCTCGGCCGCCATCGCCGAGACCTCGGAACTGCGCATCACCGAGGTGCTGGAAAAGATCAACGAGGTGCTGGAGCCGCACCTTTTCCCGCCCAAGGAGGATGGCAGCGACCCGCGGCTTTGCCCCAATTGCGGCAAAGGCCGACTGAGCATGCGCACCGCACGCTCGGGCGGGGCGTTCATCGGCTGTTCGAACTATCCCGAGTGCCGCTATACCCGTCCGTTCGGCCCGCCGGGCATGGAGACCGACGAGATCGGCCCGGACGGCAAGCTGCTGGGCTATGACAACGACGATGCGATCAGCCTGCGCAAGGGCCGCTTCGGCCCCTATGTGCAGCGGGGCGAGGCCACCGAGGAGGTGCCGAAACCGCCGCGTGCCTCGATCCCCAAGGGCTGGGAGCTGGACCAGGTCGACCTGGAAAAGGCGCTGATGCTGCTGAACCTGCCGCGCGAGGTCGGGGCGCACCCCGAGGATGGCGAGATGATCGAGGCGGCGATCGGCCGTTATGGTCCCTACGTCAAGCACGGCAAGGTCTATGCCAACCTCAAGGACGTCGAGGACGTCTTCACCATCGGCATCAACCGTGCCGTGGACGAACTGGCCAAGAAGGCGGCGCGCGGCGGGCGCGGCGCGGCGGCCAAACCGCTCAAGGAGCTGGGCGAACACCCCACCGAGGGCGGCCCGGTGAACGTGATGGACGGCCGTTACGGGCCCTATGTCAAATGGGGCAAGATTAACGCCACCCTGCCGAAAGAGACCGAGCCGGCGGATCTGACCATGGACCAGGCGGTGGCCCTGATCGCCGAGAAGGCGGCCAAGAAAAAGCCGGCGCGCAAGACAGCCGCCAAGAAAAAGGCCGCGCCGAAGAAGAAACCGGCCGCCAAGAAGACCTCGGCGAAAAAGGCCACGACGAAAAAGGCGGAGGCCGAGGACTAGGGCACGCCGCCGGCGATCCGACATCAATGGGCGCGTCGCCACGGCGGCGCGTCTGTTTCGTTCGGGCGCCCGATGGCGCGGCTCAGGCGAGGATATCGTCGCTCAACGCGTCGATGGTGGTGTCCAGAACCGTGAGCGTATCGCCCCCGCCGAAGTCGAACAGCACGTCCGCGCCCCGTTGGGTGGCATGGTCGAGGATATCGGCGCTGTCGCCCAGATCGCGGAACACGATCACGTCGAGATCATCTGTGAAATCGGTGATGGTGTCCTGGCCGCCGGAGTCGCGGAAGATGAACCTGTCGGCCCCGCCCCCGCCGGTCAGCCTGTCGTCGCCGGCCTGACCGTCCAGCCGGTCGCGGTGGGCCCCGCCGAACAACCTGTCGTCATCGCGCCCGCTCTTCAGGATGTCGCGCCCGGGTCCGCCCCGGAGGGTGTCGTCCCCGGCGTTGCCCTTGAGCCGGTCGCGCCCGGCGCCGCCAAGCAGCGTGTCGTCGCCCGCCCGGCCCTTGACCACATCCGCGCCGGTCAGTGCGACGATCCGGTCGTCGCCATCGCTGCCGGACAGCCGGTCGTCGCCCGTCAGGGTGGCCGAGGCGACAAAGGGGATATTGTAGCCGCCGAACAACTCGAGGTAGTCACCGATACCGGTGCCATAGGCGTCGGTGCGTCCATCACTGCCGCCCGTCTCGACCCAATCGCGCAGCCCGCCGGCGCCCAGCAGGTGCGCCCCGGCCAGCAGGCCGCTCGCGGTCAGGTGGATTCCGCCGATCACGTGGCCGAGCGCCGCGTCGACCTCCACCGCCCCGATATAGCGCCACAAGAGCTGCATCCATTCGCCGGCGGCGGCGTCCTGTGCCCCGGGCGTGGCGAGGAAATCGGCGGCCGAGGTGATGCCCAGCTTGCCCGTGAACCCGGCGTCAAACCGGTTGTCATAGGGGTTGGAGTCGCGGACAACCAAGCCGAGATCGACCAGCGCCGCCTCGCCGAACTGGTAGGCGCCGAGATAGCCCAGCGTATTCACCGCCGTGTAGTCGCCCGAGGATTCGCGCATCCGCAGTGCGGCAAGGAACTCCGTGTAGGTGCCGGTCATGGTGGGTCCGTCCTGTATCGTCGTCAGTCTCGTGGCACGTCCGCCGGGCTGGATCGAACCACCAAATTATGGCATCACAAGGCCGTGCAAACGGCATCCCCCACCCTTTCGTGATATGCGCCCCCGTATTTCTACGTATTGGCCGAAGAGGGTCAGCCGGGATACACGCAGCCGCAGGGAGGCGTGGCCGGGGCGCAACATTGACTCTTGCCCCCCTGCCCGGCAGTGATTGCCGCAACCTGGGTTTTAGGGAGTGATCCATGAATAAGATATACCCCACCGCCGCCGACGCGCTGGACGGCGTTCTGTTCGACGGCATGCTGATCGCCGCGGGGGGCTTCGGCCTTTGCGGCATTCCGGAATTGCTGATCGCGGCGATCCGCGATGCCGGCACCAAGGATCTGACCGTCGCCTCCAACAACGCGGGCGTCGATGATTTCGGTCTGGGCGTTCTGCTGCAGACCCGCCAGGTCAAGAAGATGATGTCCTCCTACGTGGGCGAGAACGCGGAATTCATGCGCCAGTACCTGAGCGGAGAGCTGGAGCTGGAATTCAACCCGCAGGGCACCCTGGCCGAGCGCATGCGCGCCGGCGGCTGCGGCATCCCGGGGTTCTACACCAAGACCGGCGTGGGCACCGTGATCGCCGAGGGCAAGGAGCACAAGGACTTCGACGGCGAGACCTATATCATGGAGAAGGGCATCTTTGCCGATCTCTCGATCGTCAAGGCATGGAAGGCCGACACCACCGGCAACCTGGTGTTCCGCAAGACCGCGCGCAACTTCAACCCGCCGGCGGCGATGTGCGGCAAGGTCTGCATCGTCGAGGTCGAAGAAATCGTCGAACCCGGCGAGCTGGACCCCGACACCATCCACCTGCCCGGCGTCTACGTGCATCGCATCGTGCAGGGCGAGCACGAAAAGCGCATCGAACAGCGCACCACCCGCAAGCGTGAGGAGGCTTGATCATGCCCTGGGACCGTAATCAAATGGCCGAGCGCGCCGCGCAGGAGCTGGAAGACGGCATGTACGTGAACCTCGGCATCGGGATCCCGACGCTGGTGGCGAACTATGTCGGCGACAAGGACATCACGCTGCAATCGGAAAACGGTATGCTGGGCATGGGTCCGTTTCCCTTTGAGGGGGAAGAGGATCCCGATCTGATCAACGCCGGCAAGCAGACCATCACCGAGCTGCGCCGCACCGCCTATTTCGACAGCGCCACCTCGTTCGGGATGATCCGGGGCGGCAAGATCGCCGCCGCGATCCTGGGCGCGATGGAGGTCAGCGAGAACGGCGACCTG
The DNA here is from genome assembly GCF_040365005.1 of Aquicoccus sp. SU-CL01552. NCBI lineage: Bacteria > Pseudomonadati > Pseudomonadota > Alphaproteobacteria > Rhodobacterales > Paracoccaceae > Aquicoccus > Aquicoccus sp. SU-CL01552. Next base: position 57,918 of record NZ_BAABWV010000004.1, read on the forward strand.
GCCAACTGGATGATCCCCGGCAAGCTGGTCAAGGGCATGGGCGGCGCCATGGACCTCGTGGCCGGGGTCGGCCGCGTGATCGTGGTGATGGACCACACCAACAAGCACGGTGAGTCGAAGATCCTCAAGGAATGCACGCTGCCGCTGACCGGCAAGGGCGTGGTCGACCGGATCATCACCAACCTCGGCGTGCTGGACGTGGACCACAAGGGCCTGCACATCGTCGAGCTGGCCCCCGGCGTGACCCGCGAAGAGATGGTTGCCGCGACCGAGGCCACCATCGTGTGACGACCCGCCCCGGCCTGGTGCCGGGGCGAAACTAGTTCATCGCCGCGAAAACGCAGCCGTCCGAGATCAGCTCAGGCGGCGTCAAACACAGCCCGCGCGCCACCTGGAACGCCGCCAGCACCTTGGGCACGTAATCGCGGGTCTCGGCATAGGGCGGCACCCCGGCGTGGTCGCGCACCGCCCCTGCACCCGCGTTGTAGCCGGCGAGCACCAGGATCGGGTCGTTCCCGAACTTCTCCATCAACCAGTCGAGGTATTTCACCCCGCCCGCGATGTTGTCGTCGGGCGCGAGGCTGTCGGTGACGCCGAACCGCGTGGCGGTATCGGGCATCAGTTGCATCAATCCCTGAGCACCGGCGCCGCTGACCGCGTCGGGCCTGCCCCCCGATTCCACCGCGATCACCGCCAGCACCAGCGCCGGGGACACCCGCGTGCCCACGGTCGCCTTGAGGATCGGGAGGCCGCGGGCGCGGGCGATCTCCTGCAGGGCCTGAAGGCGCGGCGCGGCCACCTTCTGTGCGCCACTGAGCAATTGCAGGGCCCCCTGCAGGCGGGACGGGCTGGCCTGGGCCAGGTCCGGCGAGATGTTCTCCCAAAACCAGTCGTACCGCCCCGGTGACGTCGGCGCAGCATTGGGATCAGCGGCGGCATCGGCAGCGGGGCCAGTCTCGGCCGGGGGCGGCGCGGCGGCCAGACGCGCGGCCTGTTCCTCGGGGTCGATCTGCACCGTGATCCGGGGCGCGCTGCCCGGAGGGGGCGCCTTGATCCGCTTGGCCTGGAAATCGGAATAGGGCGTGGTCGCCTCGGCCGCGGCCTGCGCAACGGCCCATGCCAGTACGAGCGCCGCCGCGCCGATATCTCTGAACTGCATCTGCTCGCCCCTTGCCCGGCCTGTCGTTTTTTCGCGACTCTGGGTCAAAAAGGCCTCCAGGACCAGAATTTCCGCCATATTTCCGTCATTTTTGGCGGTTTTTGCACCGGTTTGCATCTGGCCGGATATTTTTCCAGGTCGGGGTTGCCCTGAATCTTTGCGAGATTTCAACACCATGAGCGGAAAGCCAAAAGATCAAGGACGGTTGCTTTGAAAAATTCGTGATTTGGCCCAATTCCTGCCACGACCGCTTGGCTATATGGCATCACACCACGACGGACGGAGCCGATGAGAGAGCAGGTTCCAACGGACGGCGGGGTTAACGAATAAAACCTAGTGATCCTTTGGAGGGACCAAACCATGATCAAACTTTTCAAGAAATTCCGCGAGAGTGAAGCTGGCGCCGTGACCGTTGACTGGGTCGTGCTGACCGCAGCTGTTGTTGCCCTGGCCGGCGCCGCATACACCGCGATCTCGGGCGGCACGAACTCGCTGACCGAAGACACCGCGACATTCATCTCGGCGTCGACGCCGGGCACCACCGGTCTCGCCGAAGGCAGCAAATAATATCATTTGACGATCGCGAGATCGTCGGTGTCGCGCCTCCTGTGAGGCGCGGCATTTTTCCTTTTCCCGCTCAAGGCGGTGTTCGGCCAAACCGGCTGAGGATCAGCTTTGCCTCCTCCGCGACAAATTGATGCCGCATTGATCGGTTTTCTTTCAGAGATATTGAGATCCGGCCTCATGCTGGAGCGACCACCATCACGGAGACTATAATGCATAACTTGGTGAGAAACATGGTCCGCTCCTTCGCCAGGGATGAAGAGGGCGCGGTCACTGTCGACTGGGTAATGCTGGTTGCGGTCGTCGTGGTTTCGGGCGGTCTGGCGGTTGCGCCCATGCTGCTTTCCGTGGATGACTTGGGCGCCAAGATCGCTGCGGCGATCCTGGCGCTGGACTTCGGCTGGTGAGCTTCGGCGCGCGCGCCAGATTCCCCGCATCGGCCCCGCAACCTCCCCTATTTCGCCACATTCCCTGACTAGAATGCAATCAGACGACAACGCGCCGGACCGGCCTCAGCCGGATCGCGCCATTGGTGAAAGGTACTGTCATGCGTGCAGTTTTCGGACTCGTACTGGTCATCGGGGTCGCCCTGGCGGGTGGCGCTGTCTACATGGCCAAGAACTACATCAGCGACTATCAACAGGCCCTGGCACAGGAACGATCCGCGCGAGAGGCCGTCGTCCCGACGACCGATGTCTATGTCGCCACCGGCCCCCTGCGCTATGGCGAGCAACTGAAAAAGGACAGCGTGCGCAAGGTACGCTGGCCGCTGAACGCGATCCCCGAGGGCGCCTTCACCAACCTCGAGGATCTGGTCTCGGACGATCCCGCCAAGACCCGCGTGGTTTTGCGCGCGATGGAAAAGGACGAGGCGATCCTCGCCGTCAAGGTTACCAAGCCGGGACAGGGTGCCGGACTGACCTCGCAACTGGAACGCGGCATGCGGGCCTTTGCGATCCGGGTCGACGTCTCTTCGGGGGTGTCCGGCTTCCTGCGGCCGGGCGACCGGGTTGACGTGTATTGGACCGGCTCGATCAGCGACGCCGTGAAGGGCGCCCGCGGCGAGGTGACCCGCCTGATCGAATCCGGCGTACAGCTGATCGCGGTAGACCAGACCGCAAGCGAGGACGTCGACGGCGCAACCATCGCCCGCACAGTCACCGTGTCGGTGCGCCCCGAACAGGTCGCCGCGCTGGCCCAGGCGCAGACCTCCGGCCGGCTGGCGCTGGCGCTGGTGGGGGTCGAGGATGACACCATCGTCGACCCGATCGAGGTCGATCAGCGTGCCCTGCTGGGGCTTGGGGAAGAGGTGGAGACCGTGGAGGCCAAGCAGCCCGAGGTCTGCACCATTCGCACCCGCCGCGGCTCGGAAGTGGTCGAAATCCAGATCCCCTGCACCAACTGATTTCCGGTTCACCCCAACTTGAAAGGCGGCCCTGTTTCGGGCCGCCTTTTGCGTGTGACCGGTTATCCACATAAGAAGACACGTCGAAATCATTGAATCTTGCAAAAAAATCGCTTATGCCTCAAGTTGAATAATAAGGCCGGGCAACAAGACCCGGAAACGAGGCGTGATCGGAGAGGCAGGTCACATGGCAATGAACCATTGGATGAAGGCGGCCCTGCTCGGACTGGCGCTGGGCATGACATCGCCCGTGACCACACCAGTTCAGGCCGAAGGGCTGCGCGTCGTCAAGAAGGGCACGGCCACGATCCTGAACGTGCCGATGAACCGCGCGGTGGTGGTCGAAAGCGAAGAGCCCTTTGCGGAATTGAGCATCGCCAATCCCGGCATTGCCGATATCTCTTCCTTGTCGGACCGCACCATATATGTGCTGGGCAAATCGCCGGGGATGACCACCCTGACCCTGCTCGATGCCACCGGTCGGCTGATCACCAACGTCGATGTCAAGGTCGCGGCCGATGTTACCGAGTTCAAGGAACGGCTGCGCCAGATCCTGCCCGGTGAAAAGATCGAGGTGCGCACCGCCAATGACGGCATCGTGCTGTCCGGAACCGCATCGAGCCCGCAGAAACTGCAGCGGGCCTTGGACCTGGCCGAACGCTATGCACCGGAACGGGTTTCGAACCTGATGAGTGTGGGCGGCGTCCAGCAGGTGATGCTGAAGGTCCGCTTTGCCGAGATGCAGCGCAACGTGTCTAAGTCGCTCAGTTCCTCGCTTGGCGTCAGCGGCGGCACCAATTTCGGGGCGACCGGCGGCACCGGTACGCTGAACAACCAGACCTCGCTGACCAATTCGCTGTCGGGCAACATTCCCGCCTCGAACGACAACGCCGGGGCCGTCGTTTTCGGCTTCAACGCGGGCGCCTTCCAGGTCAACCTGCTGCTTGAGGCGCTGGAGCAGAAAGGCGTCGTACGCACGCTGGCCGAACCCAACCTCTCAGCCCTTTCGGGTCAAGAGGCGACCTTCCTCGCCGGCGGCGAATACCCGGTCCCCGTGGCGCAGACCGACGGGGTTTATACCATTGAATTCAAACCTTTCGGCATCGAGCTGGGGTTTGTGCCGCGGGTGGCCGATGGCGACCTGATCAACCTTGAGCTCAAGGCCGCGGTTTCATCCGTCGACAGTTCCAACACCGTCAACGTCAACGGGTTCGAGATCGGCTCGTTCTCGCGTCGGGAAACAACGACCACGGTCGAGATGCGTGACGGCGAAAGCTTTGCCATCGCCGGCCTGATCCAGGACAATTTCCTCGACAGCGCCTCGCAGATCCCCTGGCTCGGGGACGTTCCGGTGCTGGGCTCGCTGTTTCGCAGCGCCGACTACGAACGCAACCAGACCGAGCTGGTGATCATCGTCACCGCGCATCTGGTCACCCCGACGCGCGGCGAGGCGCTGGCCCTGCCCACCGACCGGGTTAAACCACCGACCGAAAGCGACCTGTTCCTGTTCGGACGCACAGGCTCGACCGAGCGGATGCCGCGTGGTGCTGCCGGCGAGGTTGCCAAGCAGGATTTCAGCGGTTCCTATGGCTATGTGATGGACTGAGCGGGAGAGAGCCGGCATGAATAAGTGGATCGCAGGTCTTGGACTGACGTTGGCACTGGGGGCCTGCGCCCAGACTTGGGGGCCGGTCCCCAACAGTTTCCTGCGCGAGGCCGGGGCCCAGGTCGATACCGGCCAGTTCGGCAACGCCACTCTGAACAACACCATGATCATGAACGGCGAGAAGAGCTACATCGTCAGCCTGGCCAACCGCTTTGCCGAAGAGGTCCCCAGCACCATCACCTTTGCCTTCGACAGCGCCCATCTGGACGCCGCAGCGCGCGCCGCGCTGAGCCGGCAGGCCGATTGGATCCGCCAGTTCCCCGAGGTGCGATTCCGCGTCTACGGCCATACCGATGCCGTCGGCTCCGACTCCTATAACCGCCGTCTCGGCCAACGTCGCGCCAACGCGGCCGTGGCCTATCTCGTGTCGCGCGGCATCAACCGCCGCCGCCTCGAGGCGGTCGTCTCCTATGGCGAGCGCCAGCCGCTGATTGTCACCCAGGGCCGGGAGCGGCGCAACCGCCGCACCGTGACCGAGGTTTCGGGCTTTCTCAAGCGGCATCCCTCTGTCATGGATGGGAAATATGCCCAGGTGATCTACCGCGAATACGTCAACAGCGCGGTACCGCCAACCGCGTTGTCCGACAACCTGACGTCGCTTTCCGAATAACAATAAGCCCATTGCGCGGGAACCGTCGCCCGGTTCCCTACAATTGGAGTTTTTTGGCCCAAATCTCGCCCAGATTGTCAACGACATTGTCCCTAATGAGAAACGTGCGATCGCAATGAGTCGCACGCCGGACCACGGGTCATCCCTCAAAGGGTGCCCGAGCCAAGGGTCCGGCGATGACCGGACAAAGGATAAAGGCAATGGGCAGCGCTGTGCAGCAAACGGAATTCGCACCGATCGTCGCCTGTACGATCAGTCGGGACGTCCAGAATTTCGACCTTCTGATCGAGGACATGGAAACCGCCCTGGGCGAGAACTGGGGCGACCTGGGATTTGCCGAGGCACTGGCGTTCTTCGGGCAACCCGAGGCCGACTCGCTGGAGTTCGTCGCGCTGGCCATCGACCGCGATGACGAGGACAACCTTGTCCTGCTGGACGAGATCATCAGCCAGGCCAAGTCCCGCGGCATCGACGTGATCCTGATCGCCGAGGATGTCACGCCCGCTTCGCTGCACCAGCTGCTGCGCACGGGCGCCGACGAATTCGTGCCCTACCCGCTGCCCGAGGGCGAACTGCAAGAGGCCATCGACCGGATCAAGACGCCCCCCGCGGCGGCGGTGCCGGTCCCGGCGACCACGCAATTGTCCAGCGGCTCCGAGAAAGAGGGCGCGGTGATCGTGGTGCACGGCCTGGCCGGCGGCACCGGCGCCACCACCCTGGCGGTGAACCTTGCATGGGAACTGGCCAACTCGAACAACAAAGAGGCGCCGGGCGTCTGCCTGATCGACCTCGATCTGCAATATGGCTCGGTCGCGACCTATCTGGACCTGCCGCGCCGCGAGATCGTGTTCGACGTGCTGTCGGACACCGAGAACATGGACGACGACATTTTCGGCCAGGCCTTGCAGACCTTCGAGGAAAAGCTGCACGTGCTGACCGCGCCCACCGACATGGTTCCGCTGGACCTGATCTCCCCCGATGACGTGCAGCGCCTCATTGATATGGCACGCAAGCATTTCGACTATGTCGTGATCGACATGCCGAAAACCATCGTGCAATGGGCCGAAACCACGCTGCAGGCGGCTCATGTCTATTTCGCCGTAGTCGAGCTCGACATGCGCTCGGCCCAGAACACGCTGCGCCTGAAACGCGCCCTGCAATCCGAGGACCTGCCGTTCGAAAAGATGCGCTTCGCACTGAACCGGGCCCCGAAGTTCACCGACCTGTCGGGCAAGAGCCGGGTGCGCCGCATGAGCGAATCTCTGGGCATCTCGATCGACCTGCAACTTCCCGATGGCGGCAAGCAGGTCACCCAGGCCTGCGACCATGGCCAACCGCTGGCCTCGTCCTGCGGCAAGAACCCATTGCGGCGTGAAGTCGCCAAACTGGCCCAGTCGATCCACGACCTTGGCCAGGACGAGGCCGAAGCGGCCTGAACATGACAAGAGGGCAGTAACGATGTTTTCCAAGTTCAAGAAAGAAGCCGCCGCAGCCGGCGCTGCCCGGGTGAACGTGACCCAGAAGAAAGCGCCGCCCCCCAAGGCCGAGGAAGCGCCGACGCAAAAGCTGCGGCTGCGCAAGCCGATGCCGGCGGCCAACGCCAAGGCGGCCCCCGAGGACCGCGACCGCAAGCGCAAGGAACGGTTGGGCGACATCAAGCTCGAACTGCACCGCGCGCTGCTCGACAATCTCAACCTGTCGGCGCTCGAACGCGCCACCGAGGCCGACCTGCGCGCCGAGATCGGGGCCATCGCCACCGAGATCCTCGAGGAAAAGAGCATCGTGCTCAACCGCGAGGACCGCAAGACCCTGATCAAGGAACTCTACGACGAGGTCACCGGCCTTGGCCCGCTGGAGACGCTGCTGCAGGACGATACGGTCAGCGACATCCTGGTCAACGGCCCGCACCAGGTGTTCGTCGAACGCGACGGCAAGCTGCAGCTCAGCGACGTCACTTTTAAGGACGAACGGCACCTGCTGCGGATCATCGACAAGATCGTCTCGGCCGTGGGCCGGCGGGTGGATGAATCCAACCCCTATGTCGACGCCCGGCTGGCCGACGGATCGCGTTTCAACGCGATGGTCCCGCCGGTCGCGGTCGACGGCTCGCTGGTCTCGATCCGGAAATTCAAGAAGGACAAGCTGAGCATCGACGAACTGGTGAATTTCGGCGCCTTTACCGAGGAAATGGCCGCCTATCTCCAGGCCGCGGTGGCCACCCGCCTGAACATCATCGTCTCGGGCGGTACCGGTTCGGGCAAGACCACGACGCTGAACGCGCTGTCCAGCTTCATCGACAACTCCGAACGGATCCTTACCATCGAGGACACGGCGGAACTGCAGCTTCAGCAGGTCCATGTGGGCCGGATGGAAAGCCGCCCGCCCAACGTCGAGGGCAAGGGTGAGGTCACCCCGCGCGACTGCCTCAAGAACGCGCTGCGGATGCGGCCGGACCGCATCATCGTCGGCGAGACCCGCGGCGAAGAGGTGATCGACATGTTGCAGGCCATGAACACCGGTCACGACGGGTCGATGACCACGATCCACGCCAACTCGGCCCGCGACGGGGTCAGTCGATTGGAGAACATGGTGGCGATGGCCGGGATCGAAATGCCGATCAAGGCTCTGCGCAGCCAGATCGCCAGCGCCGTCAACCTGATCGTGCAGGCCAGCCGTCTGCAGGACGGCTCGCGCCGCATGACCTCGATCACCGAGGTGACCGGCATGGAGGGCGACGTGATCTCGATGCAGGAAATCTTCCGCTTTCAGCGTGTCGGCCTTGGCCCGAACAACAAGATCATCGGCCATTTCACCGCAACCGGCGTGCGCAGCAATTTCTCGGAACGGTTCAAGATGTGGGGCTATGACCTGCCCGCCACGATCTATGAACCCACAACGATGGAGATGTCGTGATGCAATTCGGTATGGAAGCGATCATCTATGTTTTTATCTTCGTCGGGGTTCTGGCGCTGGTCGAGGGCATCTACCTGGTGTCCTTCGGCAAGTCGATCAGCCTGAACAGCAAGGTCAACCGCCGGCTGGACATGCTGGACAAGGGGGCCGGACGCGAACAGGTTCTGGAACAGCTGCGCAAGGAAATGCGCCAGCACATGAAGACCAAGTCGATCCCGCTCTACTCGCTGATCTCGGAACGGGCACAGAAGGCCGCCATCGCCTTTACCCCGCGCCAGTTGATCATGATCATGGGCGGGCTGGCCGTACTGGCCTATGTCGGGTTGACCATCGGCACCGAGACCGCGCCCGTGGTTCGCGCCGTCACCTCGGTGGGGATCGGCATCGGCGCGGTATACCTCTGGATCAACCACAAGGCCAACAAGCGCATGGCGCTGATCGAGGAGCAGCTTCCCGATGCCATCGAACTGATGGTCCGCAGCCTGCGCGTGGGGCACCCGTTCACGTCGGCGGTCCAGATCGTGGCGCAAGAGGTCGAGGATCCCTTGGCGACCGAGTTCGGCATCATCGCCGACGAGGCGGCCTATGGCCGCGACATTGCGGAGGCCCTCAAGGAAATGGCCGAGCGGCTGGACATGCAGGACATGCGGTTCCTGGCCGTGGCCGTGACCATCCAGCAGCAGTCGGGCGGCAACCTTGCCGAAGTCCTGGCCGGGCTGGCCAAGGTGATCCGCTCCCGGTTCCGCCTGTTCCGCAAGGTCAAGGCGATCACTGCCGAGGCGAAATGGTCGGGCAAGTTCCTGTCGGGCTTTCCGCTGTTTTGCCTGGTCGGGATGCTGCTCAAGGATCCCGGATACTATGACCCGGTGATCGACCATCCCTGGTTCATTCCCGCCTGTTTCGTCGTCGGCATCTTTCTGAGCGCGAACCTGCTCGTGATGCGGATACTGACCAATATCAAAGTGTGAGGATCCGACATGGATATGCTGAACCGCATCAACGACTTGCTGACAGACCAACTGGGGGAATTCGGCCCGCTGATCGCGGTCGGCATCCTGGGGATGTTCATGATCCTCCTGACCCTTCCCCTTCTGCTGAACCAGCCGGAAGACCCGCTGAAGAAACTCAAGCGCGACACTGAAGCGGCGTCGAAACAGAAATCGAAAAAGGACCAGCTGCGCCAGCGCGGCAACAACCAGAAGCTGGAACGCTTTGCCACCTTCCTCGAACCGAAGGACGCCGAAGAACTGTCGGCGATGCAGCTCACGCTGCGCCAGGCCGGGTACCAGTCAAAGGACGCGGTCCGCTTCTTCCACTTCTCGCAGTTCGCGCTGGGTATTCTGGGGCTTTTTGCCGGCTTCCTGTACGTCCTGAGCCTGGGAGGGGCCGGCGAGCTGAGCAGTCAGCAACTGGTGATATACGTGGTCGGACCGGGCGCGGTGGGCTACCTCGCGCCGAAGTACTGGGTCACCCGCCGGGTCGCCACGCGCAAGGAGGAGATCACCTCCGGCTTTCCCGACGCTCTGGACATGCTTCTGGTCTGCGTCGAGGCCGGCCAGTCGCTGGACCAGTCGATCGTGCGCGTCGCCAAGGAGTTGCATGCCTCCTACCCGGCGCTGGCCGACGAGTTCGAGATCGTCGCCTACGAGATGAAGGCCGGCAAGGACAAGGACAGGGTGCTGCGCGACATGGCCACGCGCTGCGCGGTGCAGGACGTTTCCTCCTTCGTCACCGTGCTGATCCAATCGGCCACCTTCGGCACCTCGATCGCCGAGGCACTGCGGGTCTATGCGGGCGAAATGCGTGACAAGCGCGTGATGCGCGCGGAAGAGGCCGCAAACAAGTTGCCAACCAAAATGACCCTTGCCACAATGATGCTCACGGTTCCGCCGCTGCTGATCATCCTTGTCGGCCCTTCGGTCGGCGGCATCATGGACCTGAGCAACATGAGCAACTGAAAACCATGGCACCACCGGGTGTGACGCAGGCCGCACCGCTGTTCAGATGGATCCTGGCCATCGCCGCATCTGCGGCGGTGGCCGGTTGCGCGCCGGATCGGATCAAAGGCCCCGAAGGCGGCCCCTTTGCGCCCGGGGTCAACCTTCGCGCCCAGGCGGAGGACAGCGTCGAGGTCGCGCACCGATTGATGGCGGCAGGGGAGTACGAGCTGGCGCTCGACGCCTTTACCCGCGCGGCCTTAAAGGACGGCATGACCCCCGACATCATGACCGGTCTGGGCAGCGCCAACCTCGGGTTGGGGCGGCTGGGCCAATCCGAGGACATGCTGCGCCGCGCGGTCGAGGCAGCGCCCGACTGGCCCGAGGCCTGGAACAACCTCGGCGTGGTGCTGATGGAACGCGGCAAGCTGGCCGAGGCCGGCGCAATCTTTCGCAAGGCCTATGCGCTGGACAATGGCGAAAGTGACGCAATCCGGGACAATCTGCGCTTAGCACTCGCAAAATCGGAAAATCCTGTTAATAATGACCATCAAAACCAAGAATACAAATTGGTGCGGCGGGGCAGCAGCGACTTTCTGATCCGCAAGACACCATGATCGAGGCGAGAGCAGTAAAGGACGCACATCATGCGCCACCTTATCCTGATTCCGGGTTGCTTGGCAGCGGCCCTGACCCTGTCGGCCTGCGCCGAGAAGGGTGACGAAACCGTCGAACGGGCATTCCAGGACGTCAACGTCATTGATGAGAACAACCTCAACGACGTGATGCTGACCGTGGCCGACCCGAACGAGGCGGTCGATTATTTCACCCGCGCGCTCAAGACCAAGCCCGACAAGGCCGAGCTCCAGCGCGGATTGGCGAAATCTCTGGTCCGGGCCAAGCGCAATACCGAGGCGGTGGCGGCCTGGGCCAAGACGGTCGAGATGCCCGACACCATCGACGAGGACAAGGTCGATTTCGCCGACGCGCTGATCCGCCACGGCGACTGGAAACGCGCCAAGCAGGTTTTGGACAGCGTGCCGCCGACGCATGAAACCTTCAAGCGTTACCGGCTGGAGGCGATGGTGGCGGATGCGAACCGTGAATGGAAACGCGCCGACAGCTTTTACGAAACCGCCGTCGGGCTGACCACACGCCCCTCGGGCGTGCTGAACAACTGGGGGTACTCCAAGCTGACCCGCGGCGATTACAGCGATGCCGAGCGGCTGTTCGGGGACGCCATCCGGCAGGATCCGACGCTTTTCACCGCCAAGAACAACCTGGTGCTGGCCCGGGGCGCACAGCGAAATTACACCCTGCCGGTGATCCCGATGGACCAGAGCGAACGGGCACAACTGTTGCACACGATGGCGTTGTCGGCGGTCAAACAGGGCGACGTGACCACCGGCAAGGGCCTCTTGCGCGAGGCGATCAGCACCCATCCGCAGCATTTCGAGGAGGCGGTCCGCTCGCTCCGCGCGCTCGAGGCCGGCTGAGCCGATGGCCATCTCCAGCACAACGGCGCTTTGGTTCCTGCCCCTCGTCCTGCCAATCTGCCTCTATGTCTGTTTCACCGACCTCAGCCAGATGCGCATCACCAACCAGGCGGTTCTTGCACTTGCGGCGGTGTTCCTTCTGATCGGGCTGATTGCCCTGCCCCTGCCCACCTATGGCATGCGGCTGGTGCAGATGCTGGCGGTTCTGGTGGTGGGCTTCGTGCTGACCGCAGCGGGGGCGATGGGGGCGGGCGACGCGAAATTCGCCGCCGCCGCCGCCCCGTTCATCGCGCCGGGCGACCTGCGGCTGTTGCTGGCCCTGTTCGCCGCCAACCTCCTGGCCGCCTTCGCCACCCACCGGCTGGCAAAATACACCCCGCTGCGCCGGATCGCGCCGGGCTGGAAAAGCTGGAATACCGGCTGGAAATTTCCGATGGGGCTGTCGCTGGGCGGGACGCTGGCGCTTTACCTGATCCTCGGGGCGACCTACGGCCGCTGATCGCCCTGCCCTTCGCCATTCCGCCCCGCAGGCGCCCATCTGCTGCCACATTGACCCGCCATCTTGTCCGGACCTGACGAACCGGACCGACGGAAGCCAAGATCATGAACATGCAGACCACCCCGGCGTTCGCCCCGCAAATGCCGCACAGCCTTGACGATATGCAACTGCCCATGGTGATGATGCAGGACATCCTGCTCAAGACCATGTTCCGCAAGGCCTGCGACACGGTCAGCGAGGTCGCGCAGGCATTGTGCCTGCCGATTCCGATCACCCAGGAACTGGTGGACATGGCCCGCGACCAACGGCTGCTGGAGGCCACCGGCACGCTGAGTGCAGCGGCCGGCAACGAGATGGCTTATCAGCTGACCGACGCGGGACGGTCGCGGGCGCTGGATGCGCTGGCGCAGTCGGAGTATTTCGGCCCCATGCCGGTGCCGCTCAAGGTCTATGAGCAACAGGTCAAGCGGCAGTCGATCCGCAACATCCAGGTCACCCGCGACCAGCTGACCCGGGCGATGGGGGACCTGATCCTGCCCGACAGCCTGCTGGGCCATCTCGGCCCGGCGATCAGCGCCGGGCGCTCGATCCTGATGTACGGCCCGCCCGGCAACGGAAAATCCTCGATCTCGAACGGCATCCGCGCCGCCCTGGGCGACCGCATCTACGTGCCGCGCGCGATCGAATATTCCGGTCAGGTGATCACCGTATACGATCCGATTGTGCATACCGCCATCCCCGAGGCGGACGACGACCCGAACAGCCTGCGCCGCGCCCGTCGGGCCGATGCCCGTTACATCTGCTGCGAACGGCCGACGGTGGTGACAGGGGGCGAGCTGTCGCTCGACATGCTCGACCTGGTCTACAACCCCACCGCGCGGACCTACCAGGCGCCGCTTCAGCTCAAGTCGACCGGGGGCATCTTCATCGTCGACGACCTGGGCCGCCAGGCGGAGTCACCGCAGGCGTTGATCAACCGCTGGATCGTGCCGCTGGAAGAGAACAAGGACATCCTCGGGCTGCAATCGGGCGAAAAGTTCGAAGTACCCTTTGACACGCTGGTGATCTTCTCGACCAACTTCCACCCCAACGAGATCTTCGACCACGCGGCGCTGCGCCGGATCTTCTTCAAGATCCTGATCGACGGGCCGAGCCAAGGGGATTTCCTCAAGATCTTTGCGCTGGTGGCGCGGAAAAAGGGCATGCCGCTGGACGAGCGTACGCTAATCTACCTGCTGAAGGAAAAATACCCGACGATCGACAACGTCTATGCCAACTATCAGCCGGTGTTTCTGATCGACCAGATCATCTCGATCTGCGAATTCGAGGGCATCCCCTACCAGATGACGCCCGAGCTGATCGACCGGGCCTGGGACAACATGTTCGTGCGCGACTCCAAGATCATCAAGTGATCACTCTGCCGGTGCGGCGCGCTTGGGCATCTGCGCATCCTCCAGCGGCAGTTCCCGCATGAGCAGGCCCGCGAGGCTGGCCAGCAGACCGAGGACCGCGGCACACCAGAACACCGGGTGCAGCGCCTCGGCGATGGCGGCGGTGACCTGCGCGTGCTGCTCCGGTGCCAGTGCCCTCATCACGGCGGGGGTGAGCCGCCCGCCCTGCCCGATCCCGTCCAGGCCAAGCGCCGCCAGACGCGCCGCCAGCCCGGTGGCGAACATGGCGCCGAAGACCGCCGTCCCGATCGCGCCGCCGATCAGCCGGAACATGTTGGCGCTGGCGGTGCCCACGCCGACGGTTTCCAGCGGCACGGCATTCTGGATCGCGGTAACGCCCACGCTCATCACCGGGCCGATCCCGACCCCGGCGACGAAGACAAACAGCACGATCAGCGCGTTGGGCGTATCCGGTCCGACCGTCGCCATGCCCGACATGCCCAGCGCAAGGATCAGCGTCGAGACCACCGGCAGCAACCGGTAGCGCCCAGTGCGCGCCATGACCCGCCCGGCCAGCATCGAGGTCCCGACCAGCCCCAGCATCATCGGCGTCATGAACATCCCCGAGGGCGAGGGCGCCATGCCCTTGACCACCTGCATGAACATCGGAATGAAGGTGATGGTACCGAACATCGCGCCGCCGACCATCACCCCGGTCAGGTTGGCCACGACGAAATTGTTGAGCCTAAACAGCGAGAGCGGCAGGATCGGTTCGGTCGCCGCGCGCTCTGCCAGGATGAACCCCGCAAAGGACAGCACCAGCCCCGACGCCAGCACCGCCATCCCGGCGCTGTCCCAGGCCAGGCTGACACCGCCGGTGGAAAAGATCAGCACCGTGCAGGACAGTGTCGCCGCCAGCAGGACCGCGCCAAGATAGTCGATCGCGGGGCGCGCACGGGGCGGGCGTGCCGCCAGCGACAGGCTGAGCACCACGAGGGCCACCAGCCCGATCGGCAGGTTGACCCAGAAAATCCACTGCCAGCCCAGGTGTTGGGCGAGAAAGCCGCCGGCCAGCGGCCCGACCACGGTGGACACCCCGAACACGGCGCCCAACGCGCCCTGCACCTTGCCACGTTCGCGCGGCGGCAGCACGTCAGCGACCGAGGCCATCGCCACCACGATCAGCCCGCCACCGCCCAGCCCCTGCACGAAACGCCCGAGGACCAGAACCGCCATGCTGGGGGCCAGCGCACAGATCAACGCGCCGGTCAGGAAAACCCCGATCCCGGCCTGAAGCACCGCCCGACGCCCGAACAGATCGCCCATCTTGCCCATCACCGGCGCGCCGACGGTCGAGGCCAGCAGATAGGCGGTGACCACCCAGGTGATATGCTCCAGCCCGCCCAGCTGCCCGACGATGATCGGCAGCGCCGGCGTGACGCTGGTCTGGCCCAGCGAGGCCGCGAAAAGCACCGCCGCCGCCGCCAGAACGGCAAGGCGAACGCGCATCTTGTCGGCGTGATTGTCCCCGGGCGGCGTGGACTCTGTCGGGGCGGAGGAAGTCGTCACGTCAAACCAATCCTGAAAAATTCGTGGAAAAGGCGGCGACCCGTGGGAAAGCCAAGAAAAACCAGCGGGCCGCCAAGTCGGGGAGTTAACTTGCTATCCGCATTTATGTGCGACATGCATTTACGTGTCAACAGCATGCAATTGACAATTTGCACGGCGCGGGGCACAGAGGGGCACGGCAAGAGGGCGGCGGCATGGCTTCGCGCGACGATCAGATGCGGGATTTTCTTTTCCGGGCGGGCATAGAGCCACGCGCGGTGGACTCGGCGCTGGAAATCGACGCGGTGATGCAACAGTGGCGGCGGCGCTGGCACAAGCGCGAGTTGGGCGCGAGCGCGCTGCGCCACCTGCAACTGGCCGACCGGCTGGACCTGGCGCAACTCGACGTGCTGATGGCGATCTGGGCCCCGTCCCGGGAGTTCCGATGCAAGGAAGGCCAGGAAACCATGGTCTCGACCGTGGCCGAGCGGCTGGGCATCGACCCCTCACGCGCCTCGCGGCTGGTCAGCGAGTTGATTCCCAAGGGGCTGGCGCGCCGCGCGGTCAGCCAGCAGGATGCGCGCCGCACCATCGTCGAGCTGACCGAGGACGGCAAGACGATCGTGCGCGCGGTCCGGCGGTACAAGTACCTTTTGATGGGTGATTTCCTGTCGGGCTGGACCCAGGACGAGCGTGACACCTTTCTGCCGCTGCTCGCGCGGTTCTCCAAATGGACCGAGGAAGCCCCCGGCGTGGGGTCGGAGCGGTTCTCCGAGGAGCTCGCCGCGCTGGTCGCCGGCCTGCCGCCCACAGCCGACAAGGGGTGAGCGGACCGCCCCAAACCGGCGGTTTGGAGGCGAGGGGCGCGATCCGCGCCTTGACCCTGCCCCCGAAACTCCGGGACTGGTTCGCCGCGAAAGGCTGGTCGCTTCATCCGCATCAACGCGCGATGCTGGAACGGGCCGATGATCCGGCCACCCTGTTGATCGCGCCCACCGGCGGCGGCAAGACCATGGCCGGCTTCCTGCCCACCCTGGCCGAGCTGGGCGAGGATCCCCCCGACGGGCTGCACACGCTTTACGTCTCGCCACTCAAGGCGCTGGCCGCCGACATCAAGCGCAACCTGCGCACCCCGGTCGAAGAGATCGGCCTGCCGATCCGCATCGACGACCGCACCGGCGACACGCCGGCCAGCCGCAAGAAACGCCAGCGCGCCGACCCGCCCCATATCCTGCTGACCACCCCCGAGAGCCTGGCGCTGCTGACCTCTTACGAGGACGCGGATCGTACGTTTTCCGGGCTGAAACGGGTGGTCGTAGACGAGATCCACGCGCTGGCCGAATCCAAACGCGGCGATCAGCTGATGCTGGCGCTGGCGCGGCTGCAACGGCTCTGCCCCGGGTTGCGCCGTGTCGGGCTGTCGGCGACGGTCGAGGATCCGCAGGCGATGGCGCGGTTGCTGGCGCGTCATCCCGATCCCTGCGACATCGTGCTGGCCGATCCCGGTCCCGATCCGGATATCGCCATGCTGGAAACCGAGGCGCTGCCGCCCTGGGCCGGCGGCGGGGCGGCCCATGCGATCCCGGCAGTGATGGCGCAGATTCGCAAGCACCGCACCACGCTGATCTTTCACAACACCCGCGCCCAGGCCGAGATCTTTTTCCACAAGCTGTGGCTGGCCAATGACGACGGGCTGCCGATCGGCATTCATCACGGCAGCCTCGACCGCGCCCAGCGCGAGCGGGTGGAGGCGGCGATGGTGCGGGGCGAGCTGCGCGCCATCGTCTGTACCGGCAGCCTCGACCTGGGGATCGACTGGGGCGACGTGGACCTGGTGATCCAGGTCGGTGCGCCGAAGAACGTCAAGCGGCTGGTGCAGCGGATCGGGCGGGCCAACCACCGCTACAACGCGCCGTCCAAGGCGCTGCTGGTGCCGGCCAACCGCTTCGAGGTGGTCGAATGCGTCGCTGCGCTGGAGGCGGTGCGCGATCATGCGCTGGACGGGGAACCACGCGGCGACGGCCCGCTTGACGTGCTGTGCCAGCAGATCCTGATCGCCGCCTGCGCCGGGCCGTTCGAGGCCGGTGCGCTCTTTGACGAGCTGCGCAGCGCCGGGCCTTATTCCGGGCTGAGCCGCGCCGACTTCGATGATTGCCTGCAGTTCTGCGCCACCGGCGGTTATGCCCTGCGCGCCTATGACAAGTGGCAGCGATTGCAGCAGCGGCCCGACGGGCGATGGCAACTGCGCGATCCGCGCAGCGCCCAGCGGATCCGGATGAACATCGGCACGATCCAGGACAGTGACAGGCTCAAGGTGCGGATGCGCGGGCGCGGCGGCAAGCCGCTGGGCGAGGTCGAGGAAGGCTTTGCCGCCACGCTCACCGCCGGCGACACCTTTCTCATCGGGGGAAAGATCGTGCGCTACGAAGGGCTGCGCGAGATGACGGTGGAGGTCAGCCGGGATGCCGGTCGCAAGCCCAAGATTGCCACCTTCTCGGGCACGAAATTCGCCACCTCGACCCAGTTGAGCGCGCGTATCCTTGACCTCTTCGCGCAAGGCGACTGGCCACAACTGCCGCGCCACACCGCCGAGTGGCTGGCGTTGCAGCGCGCGGTCTCGCGCCTGCCGCGCGCCGGGCGCCTGCTGGTCGAGAGCTTTCCCCATGACGGGCGCGAACACGCCTGCGTCTACGGTTTCGCCGGGCGCAACGCGCAACAGACGCTGGGGCTGTTGCTGACCAAGCGGATGGAGGCGTTGGGGCTGGCGCCGCTGGGCTTCGTTGCCAGCGATTACGCCACGCTGATCTGGGGGCTGGAACCGCTGGAAGACCCCGCGCCGCTGTTCGACCCCGAGGCCCTGCGCGACGGGCTGGAGGGGTGGCTGGCCGGCAACGCGGTAATGAAGCGCACCTTTCGCGCCAGCGCCACCATCGCCGGGCTGATCGAACGCAACATCCCGGCGGCCCAGCGCAAGACCGGGCGGCAGGCAACGTTTTCCTCGGACATCCTGTACGACACCTTGCAGAAATACGATCCCGGCCACCTGATGCTGCGGATCACCCGGACGGAGGCCGAGCGCGGACTGGTCGATTTCGGCCGGATCGAGGAGATGCTGGAGCGGATCGGCGGTCGCATCGACCATATGCGGCTCGAGCGGATCACGCCGCTGGCCGCGCCGCTGTTGCTGGAGGTCGGCAAGGTGCCGGTCGCCGGCCAGGCCGAGGAACGGCTGATGGCGGAAGAGGCGGCGCGGCTGATGCAGGCCTCGGGACTGGCGGCGTTGCAGCAGGCCGAGGTAGAGGGATCCCCGCCTGCGCGGGGATGACAGGCGTGTGATCCCCCTTGCCTTTTTCGCCCGCGCCCGGCATCGAACCATGTATGAACGGGCATGAATTCACCCTTGCCGGCGTATCGCTGGTGGCCTTGGGGACCGGCGCGCTGTGGTGGCCGGACCGTTCGCTTTTGTGCGTCTCGGACCTGCACCTGGGCAAATCCGAGCGGATCGCGCGGCGTGGCGGTGGCCCGCTTCCGCCCTATGACACCCGCGACACGCTCAACCGGCTGGCCGCCGACCTGGCCCGCAGCCAGGCCCGCATCGTGGTGTGCCTGGGCGACAGTTTCGACGATCTCGACGCCGCCCACGCCCTGCCCGAGGAGGAACGGCTTTGGCTTGCCAAGCTGCAGGCCGGGCGGCGCTGGGTCTGGATCGAGGGCAATCACGATCCCGGCCCGATCGACCTGGCCGGAACGCAGTTGACCGAACTGCCGGTGGCGCCGCTGACCTTTCGCCATATTGCGCGACCCGGCGCCAGCGGTGAGGTGTCAGGGCATTATCACCCCAAGGCAACGATCCGCAGCCGGGGCCGGGCGGTGACGCGACCGGCCTTCCTGCTCGACCGCGACCGGGTGATCCTGCCCGCCTATGGCACCTATACCGGCGGGTTGCGCAGCGATGACACGGCGCTTGTCACGCTGATGCGCCCCGAGGCGCTGGCGCTGATGACCGGACCCGAGGTACATGCCGTCCCGATGCCGCGCTGAACACGCCGATCAGGCCGCCTGTTCGACTTGTGGCCGATAGGTCCGACTGACCGGCACGCGGTCACCATTGATGAGAACCACGACCAGACGGCCACCCTCGCGCTCGAGTCGATCGACCGCATCACGGGCCACCCAGTGCGACCTGTGGGTGTAAAACCCTGCGACCGGGTCCATCTCGTCGACGGCATCGGCGAAACGCAGGCGCAGGCGGTGCCTGTCCTGCGGGGCGATCACGTCGACAAAGTGATCCTCGACCGTCAGCCGCAGGATCGGCCCCGCGAACCCCTCCGGCAGGCGGCGCATCAGCCGGGGTTGAGGCGGCGCTTCGGGCGATGGTGTTTCCACCGTCGCATCCGGTTCCTCCTCCGGGACAGTCGAGCCCCCCTGCCGCCGGTGCGTGACGATGCGGCGGCTTGTAGTGACGCAAAGCGAAATGATCGCGACGTATTGCAGATAATGCGCCACATCGGCGAATGAGGTGAAACTGGCCGTGAGGAATTCGGCGCTGAGCCCGATCAGGACCGGGCCGAAAAGGGTGGTCATCAGGCCGACAACGACAAGATCCCGCAGCCAGGGCCACCGCTGATCGACCAGCCGGTGCGCCAGGCGCGTGCACCACCCGCCCATCACCACCGAGGTGACGATGACCAGCGTCCAGAACGACAACCGGTAACCCAGGTCAAGGCTGTAGGTGCCGAACGGGCCGGTATACCCCGCGAGAAAGCACACCACCGGCACGACCACTGCCTCGCCCCGCGAGATCGGAACGAAACGGCGCGCCTTGGAGAGCCAGTTTGCAAGAAACGTCAATCGCATGCCATTCAATCGGACCTAATACATTGACCTTAAACTTACAATTTTGGAAAATACATCATGTATTGGCACAATTTCTCGTGACGTCAAGCGGGTAGGAACCCGCGGCCTTGCCGGTAGGGTTGTGCCGACCAGAACAGGAGCACCGGCATGGATCCGCAACAGCGTATCGAACAGAGCTTTGCAAGCCAGAGCATGATGGAAACGCTGGGCGCGCGGCTGGACAGCGTGGCGCCGGGCCGCGTGGTGATCTCGGCGCCGATCCTGCCGGGCAGCCGCCAGCAGCACGGGGTGGCGCATGCGGCTCTGACCTTTGCGCTGGGGGATACCGCCGCCGGTTACAGCGCGCTGAGCGTGATGCCCGACGAGAGCGAGGTGATGACGGCGGAGATCAAGATCAACCTGCTCGCCCCCGGCCGGGGCGAGCTTCTGCGCGCCACCGGGAAGGTCATCAAGCCCGGTCGGCGGCTGGTGGTGGTCTCGGCCGAGGTCCATGCGATTGACGGCAACAGCGAGACGTTGGTCGCCGTGCTGACCGGCACCATGGTGCCGGTGCCAGCGGCGCCGAACTAGATCAGCCCCGCCGCAACCACCGCCGGGCGGCAAGAGCGTGACACCGGAACCTCGACGCCATCGCGCAGGACGAGGAAATCGCGTCCGTCGCGGCGCAGGTGGTGCCGCACCGCAGCCCGCGCCACCCAATGCGACCGGTGCACGCGCAGTCCCTCGACGCCGGCAAGCTCGGCCTCGGCGTCGGAGATCCGCATCAGGATCAACGCCGCGCCGGCACCGGTCACAACATTCAGGTAATGGTCCTGCGCCTCCAGTCGGATCAGCGGTCCGCGCCTGTCCGACGGCAGGCGGCGCAGAAATTGGGCCTCGGGGGGTTCGGGGGGCACATCGTGGGGCTGCGCCGCTGCCGGTCCGGGGGCAGCGCCCCGCGTCCAGACCATCGCAGCGACGGTAATGACCGTCACCGTGAGCAGCACCACGCCGAACAGGTAGAGGAAATCCGTCCATCCACCCCATCCCGGGAACACGAACAGGTTCAGGACATGGACTGTGCCCGCCACGGCCAGGCTGTAGGGGAGTTGCGCCGCCAGCCTGACGGCCCAGGACACACCGCGCAACAGGTGGAGACGCAAAAGGGTCAGCCCGATCCCCAGGGCGACAGTTCCGCCCCAATAGGCGATGCGCCCGCCCGGGGAGAGGCTTTCGAGGGTGCCGAACGGCCCCGCCGCCGCCGCGAAGACAGTGAACAGGATCCAGGCGGCGATCACGCGCGCCGGCAGGCCCCATTCACGATGCGTGGACGACATCAACGTTGGTTTCCCTGCATTTCACGAAGTTCGGCCAGCCCCCCGCGCAACAGGCTTTGCGGTGACACGCGTGAAACTGCCACGTTCGCCCGTGCCTTATCAAGAAACAATAACCGAGGTCCCATGACTCTGCTCCCATCCCGCCCCGCCCTGTTACAGGCCCACGCCATGCAATCGCGCGCGCCGCGACCAATGCCCATCCTCAACCGGCCCGGCCACCGGGGAGGGGGGCGCCAATGAGCATGTTCCTGACAAAAGCCCCGCTTTGGGTCTGGCCGCTTCTGGTGCTGCTGCTGGTCGTGGGGCTGCGCGCGGCGCGCTCGCGCGAGACGTCGCTGGCCCCCTATCTGTTTCTGCCGCTGCTGGGCGGGATCACCCTCAACACCCTGGCGCATCTGCCCGCGCCATTCCTGGTCTGGGGGGCCTGGCTGTTGGCCTATGGCCTCGGCACGGCGTCCGGGTATGCGCTTCAGCGCCGCTGGCTGGTGGCGCGCGCAGGGTGGCGGGTGACCCTGCGCGGCGAATGGCTGACGCTTTTGGTGGTGCTGACGATCTTCGGGGCGAGCTTTGCTACCGGCGTGCTACGAGCAACTGCCCCCGATGCCATCGGCGCAACCGCCTTTCTGATCCTCTTTCCGGCGGTCACGGGCCTTTGTGCCGGGAGCTTCCTCGGCCGCAGCCTGCAGCTGTTCCTGTCCCCGACACAAGCATGAGAGCCGGGGCATCACGGGAAAGGGCGGCCACATGGGCCGCCCTTTCGTCGTCTTGCCACAAGATCTCCGCGTGTGACCGCCCGGGCAGTTCGTTACGCGGTCAGCCCTTCGGGCTCGGCCAGCGCATTGGCGCGGCAGCAGGCAGTCAGCGTGTTGGCCAGCAGGCAAGCGATGGTCATCGGGCCGACACCGCCGGGCACCGGGGTGATGGCGCCGGCCACCTCGGCGCAGCTGTCGAAATGGCAATCGCCGACCAGCCGCGTCTTTCCCTCGCCCTTTTCGGGGGCGTCGATGCGGTTGATGCCCACGTCGATCACCGTCGCACCGGGCTTGATCCAGTCGCCGGTGACCATCTCGGGGCGCCCGACAGCGGCGACGACGATGTCGGCGCGACGGGTAACCTCCTGGATGTCCTTGGTGCGGCTGTGGGCGACGGTCACGGTGCAGCTGTCGCGCAGCAGAAGCTGTGCCATCGGCTTGCCGACGATGTTGGAGCGCCCGACCACCACCGCGTTGAGCCCCGACAGGCCGCCCAAGTGGTCGCGCAGCATCATCAGGCAGCCCAGCGGCGTGCAGGGCACCATGGATTTCTGCCCGGTCGCCAGCAGCCCGACGTTGGAGATGTGAAATCCGTCCACGTCCTTGGCCGGGTCGATGGCGTTGATCACCAGCGCCTCGTCCAGGTGGCCGGGCAGCGGCAGTTGGACAAGGATGCCATGCACCGCCGGATCGGCGTTGAGCTGGTCGATCAGCGCCAGAAGATCGGCCTCGGAGGTGTCGGCGTCGAGCTTGTGCTCGTAGGAGTTCATGCCGACCTCGACGGTCTGCTTGCCCTTGGAGCGGACATAGACCTGGCTGGCCGGGTCCTCGCCCACCAGCACCACCGCAAGGCCCGGGGTGATGCCGTGATCGGATTTCAGGCGCGCCACCTGCTCGGCGACCTGGCCGCGTACCGTGGCGGCAAAGGCTTTGCCGTCGATGATCTGTGCTGTCATGTTCAGTCCCTTTTACTCCTGCCGTGCCAGAACGCGCGCCTCTGCCGCGTTCATCGCCGCCGTCACCCCGCGCAGAGGAAAGCTGGCGCTTCCGTCGCCCGCGCCGGTCGGCGCATAGGTGACGCTCACCCGGTTTCCCGCCTTCATACGCGCGACAAGCTCATGCGCAAGGTCGGGATCGCGGATCGTTACCGTGTCGACGGCATTGGACGAGCGCATGTCGCCCACGGTCCAGGCCGGGGGCTGCACCGCGACCTCCTGCCCGTCGAACCGAAACCGCAGCTCGGTCAGCGCGGCGGCGGGCATGTCCCGGTCCATCACCTCGATCACCCAGTCAGGCGAGGCGTCGATGCGATGCGCCGCGAGCCGTTGGTCGAAATAGGCGTTGGAGCCGGGGTCCACCCCGGTCTGCACCACGCGGCAAGGACCGTTGCCGCCATCGTCACAGACCGCGAGCCAATCGCCGTGATAAGCCCGGAGTTCGCCATAGTCATGCAGGAACCACTCCTGCGCGCTGGCAGGCATTGCCAGAAGCAGACTTGCCAGCGCCAGCCGATACATCAGAACAGCCCCTCGATCTGGCCCAGGTCGTTGAGCATGATCGCTTCGGCCGAGGGCACCCGCGGCAGGCCCGGCATGGTCATGATCTCGCCGCAGATCACCACGACGAAGCCGGCCCCGGCGCTCAGCCGCACCTCGCGCACTGGCACCGAGTGGCCGGTGGGCGCGCCGCGCCGGTTCGGGTCGGTGGTAAAGCTGTACTGGGTCTTGGCCATGCAGACCGGCAGGTTGCCGTAGCCCGCGGCCTCCCATTCCTTCAACTGGGTGCGGATCTTCTGATCGGCCAGCACCTCGTCGGCGCGATAGATGCGCTTGGCGATGGTCTCGATCTTTTCGAACAGGCCCATCTCGTCAGGATAAAGCGGCGCGAAATTGGCCATGTCCGCATCGGCGATCTCGGCCACGCGGGCGGCCAGGTCGAGCGTACCTTCCGAGCCCAGCGCCCAGTGCTTGCACAGAATCGCCTCGGAACCCATCGAGGCGACGTAGTCGCGGACCGCCTCGATCTCGGCGTCGGTATCCGAGACGAAGTGGTTGATCGCCACCACGACGGGGACGCCGAAGGATTTAACGTTCTCGATATGCCGGCCCAGGTTCGGGCAGCCGGCCTCGACCGCCGCGACGTTCTCTTCGCCCAGGTCGCCCTTGGCGACGCCGCCGTTCATCTTCATCGCGCGCACGGTGGCGACCACGACCACCGCCGAGGGCGCAAGCCCGGCCTTGCGGCACTTGATGTTCATGAATTTCTCGGCCCCCAGGTCGGCGCCGAAGCCGGCCTCGGTGACCACGTAATCGGCCAGTTTCAATGCCGTGGTGGTGGCGATCACGCTGTTGCAGCCATGGGCGATGTTGGCAAACGGGCCGCCGTGGACAAAGGCCGGGTTGTTCTCCAGCGTCTGCACCAGGTTGGGCTGCATCGCATCCTTGAGCAGGACGGTCATCGCGCCGTCGGCCTTGATGTCGCGGCAGTAGATCGGGCTGCGGTCGCGACGATAGGCGACGATGATGTCGCCCAGCCGCTTTTGCAGATCGGTTAGCGAGGTGGCCAGGCACAGGATCGCCATCACCTCGGAGGCGACGGTGATGTCGAACCCGGTCTGGCGCGGAAAACCGTTGGTGACGCCGCCCAGGCTGGTCACGATATCGCGCAGGGCGCGATCGTTCATGTCCATCACCCGGCGCCAGACCACCCGGCGCTCGTCAATCTCCAACTCGTTGCCCCAGTAGATGTGGTTGTCGATCATCGCCGCCAGCAGGTTGTGGGCGCTGGTGATGGCGTGGAAATCGCCGGTGAAGTGCAGGTTCATCTCTTCCATCGGGACCACCTGGGCATAGCCGCCACCGGCCGCGCCCCCCTTCATCCCGAAACAGGGGCCGAGGCTGGCCTCGCGGATGCAGATCGCGGCCTTTTTGCCGATCGCGTTCAGCCCGTCGCCCAGACCCACGGTGGTGGTGGTCTTGCCCTCTCCCGCCGGTGTCGGGTTGATCGCGGTAACCAGGATCAGCTTGCCGTCCGGGTTGTCCTGTACGCTGTCGATGAGGCGCTGGCTGACCTTGGCCTTGTCATGGCCGTAGGGCAGCAGGTCGTCGCTGGACATGCCGAGCTTGGCGCCGATCTCCTGAATGGGTTTCTTGTTCGCCTCGCGGGCGATCTCGATGTCGGATTTGAAGCTCATGTGGCACGATTCCCGATTTAGTCCCCTCCCACCCGGTGCGAGGCACCGGGCCTGTGCCACCCATAGCGTCCGGGAGCGGCGCAGTTAATGGGTTTTCCGACACTTTCGCGGCATGAAACGGCGAATGGCCGCACGCGCGTTTCAAATCGGAAACGATGGTGCGAATCAGGTTACGGATTCCACGCCCGCTGCGCCGGGATGAACAGGCGCAACCGATCCCCGAGCACCAGCGCGCCGGGACGTTCGACCCAGGCGGTGACACCGCGCCGACCCTCGGCCGCCGGTTTGAAGGCCGCGCCCCGACCCGGGCGCTCGGCCTCGATCTCGCGGCCCGGCAGGACGCAGGGCAGGTTCTCCATGTCGATGGTCAGGGTCGTGCCCGAGGCCGATTGCAGCCGCGAAGAAGGCGGCACATGGGTGAAATCGGGAATGCCGCGCAACACGACGGAAGCCCCCAGCAGGGCGGGATCGAGGCCATCCTCGCCCATGGCGGCGGCGATGCGGGCCAGTTCCTTTTCCGACAGGAGGGTCAGTTGGCGGACGTTGCGGATCTCGGTGTCGCGCGGATAGAGGTCCCGCACCCGCGAACAGGCGGGGCGGGTTTCGCCCGCGTGGCGGCCGCCGGCGACCCCATCGAAACCAAGCTCCAGCCGCTCGACCGGTTGCGCGCGCAACGTGCCGCCGGCGGGAACATGGCCCAGCCAGACCACCTCGCCCTCGTGTTCCGTTCGCTGCAATGTCGCCATGTCACATTTCCTGCCTGCCGTGTGGACCCCGTGGCCCGGTCGTTGCGACGCGTGCGCCGCCCCGCATCGGACCCTAGAGTGAAAATCGCTACCCGGACAATGAAACGGCCGGAGCATCGCTCCGGCCGCCTGTTCTGATCTGCGGTCCGCGCCGTCAGGCGCTGGGCTCCGGCTCCATCCCGCCTTCGGGCGGGGTTTTCTTGGGCTTGGTCTTGGGGATCGCGGTAACGCTGGGCGCGCTGCCATGACCGGCGTTGTCGGCGTCGTCATCGTCCAGATGCGGCGGCTCGCCCTTCATCACGCGCTTGATCTCGTCGCCGGTCAGCGTCTCGTATTCCAACAGACCCTGCGCCAGGCGCTCCCATTCCTCGTTCTGATCGGTCAGGATCTTCACCGCGCGCTCATAGCCCGCCTGGATGAAGTTGCGCACCTCCTCCTCGATCATCTCCTTGGTATGGGCCGAAACCGAGAACCCGCCGGTGTTGCCGCTGTAGCCCTCATGCGCCTCGGCATAGTCGATATTGCCGACCTTGTCGGACATGCCCCAGCGCAGCACCATGGCGCGGGCCAGTTGGCTGGCCTGCTGGATGTCACCGGCCGGACCGTTGGAGACATGCTCTTCGCCGTACTTGAGGATCTCGGCGGCCTTGCCGGCCATGGTCATCGCCAGCTTTTGCTCACACTCGTCCTTGTGCCAGTTGAGGCGGTCCATCTCGGGCAGCGAGACCACCATGCCCAGGGCTCCGCCGCGCGGGATGATCGTCGCCTTGTAGACCGGGTCGCACATCGGCAGGGCCAGGCCCACGACCGCATGGCCGGCCTCGTGGTAGGCGGTCTTTTCCTTCTGGTCGGCGGTCAGGACCATGCTGCGCCGCTCGGCCCCCATCATCACCTTGTCCTTGGCGGATTCGAAGTCCTCCATGGTGACGAACCGTCGACCGATACGCGCGGCCATCAGCGCCGCCTCGTTCACCAGGTTGGCCAGATCGGCCCCCGAGAACCCCGGCGTGCCGCGCGCGATGATGCGCAGATCCACGTCCGGCCCCAGCGGGGTCTTGCGCGCGTGCACGCCCAGGATCTTTTCGCGGCCCTTGATGTCGGGGTTGCCCACCGTCACCTGCCGGTCAAAGCGGCCCGGACGCAACAGGGCCGGGTCCAGCACGTCCTTGCGGTTGGTGGCGGCGATGATGATCACGCCCTCGTTGGACTCGAAGCCGTCCATCTCGACCAGAAGCTGGTTCAGCGTCTGTTCGCGCTCGTCATTGCCCCCGCCATAGCCGGCGCCACGATGACGGCCCACGGCGTCGATCTCGTCGATGAAGACGATGCAGGGGGCGTTCTTTTTCGCCTGTTCGAACATGTCGCGCACGCGGGAGGCGCCGACGCCGACGAACATTTCAACGAAGTCGGAACCGGAGATGGTGAAGAAGGGCACGCCGGCCTCGCCCGCGATGGCGCGCGCCAACAGAGTCTTACCGGTGCCCGGAGGGCCCACCAGCAGCGCGCCCTTGGGGATCTTGCCGCCCAGGCGCGAGAATTTCTGCGGGTTGCGCAGGAATTCGACGATCTCTTCCAGCTCTTCCTTGGCCTCGTCGATGCCGGCCACGTCGTCAAAGGTGACGCGACCCTGCTTTTCGGTCAGCATCTTGGCCTTGGACTTGCCAAACCCCATCGCGCCGCCTTTGCCGCCGCCCTGCATCCGGTTCATGAAGTAGATCCAGACGCCAATCAGCAGCAGGAACGGCAACAGCGTGATCAGGAACGACTGGAGCCCCGACTGTTCCTGCTTTTCGGCTCGAACCGGGATGTTGTTGTCGATCAGAAGCGTGGTGATCTCGGCGTCTTCGGGCTTGATCGTGACATAATCCTGACCGTCGGTTCCGCGAAAGCGAATCTGCTCTCCGTCCAGGGTGACCTGGCCAACCTCGTCGTTCTCGACGGCGCTCACGAAATCGGAATAGGTGATCTCGCGGCTTTGCAGGGTGGTTCCGCTACCGCTGAACAGGTTGAACAGCGCCAGGATCAACAGGAACAGAACGACCCAAAAGGCGATATTTCGTGCGTTGCCCAAGAAAACTCTCCTAAATGCGCGGCCGCCGGGGGCGGCCGTGTGTCATTGGTTAAAATAGAGATCATTGGGGCAGGTTCAATGCGATAAAAGCGTTGCGGCGAAGGCTGGCCCGTCCATCGACGGTTCCGCGCGCCATCCCGCGCCCAGCCCGGCCAGTGGTGCAGCGCGCAATTCATCGCCGTTCCAGACCGCCGGGGCGGGTTCCAACGCGGCACGCGGCAGGCCGGTTTCGGACCAGTCGGGGCACAGCGACAGGCCCGTCGCCCCCAACACGCGCACCTCGTCCCCGGCCCGGGCGGGCCCGGTCAGGCGCCAGCGCCCATCCCAGACCGCACCGGGGGCCGCGCGGGTATCGCGCAGCGCGTTCACCTCGCGGCAGATCCAGATCTCACCGCGCACAGGAAGG
Source organism: Aquicoccus sp. SU-CL01552 (assembly GCF_040365005.1). NCBI lineage: Bacteria > Pseudomonadati > Pseudomonadota > Alphaproteobacteria > Rhodobacterales > Paracoccaceae > Aquicoccus > Aquicoccus sp. SU-CL01552. The sequence goes on from NZ_BAABWV010000004.1 coordinate 86,447, forward strand.
ATTCGGCAACCGCCCAGCGTGCCCCCCTGCCCACGGTGTAGCGCCTCGAGAAGCGCCGCGACCGGACTCCGGCGCGGCGGATAGTCGCTTTGGCCGACCCAGCTGACCGCGCCGGTCAGCAGGCGCCGGGCGATCTCACCCGGCATCAGCCACAGCGCATGGGCGTCCAGCACGACGCAGCCGGCCACGACCCGCGCCCCCGTGCGCGCCGCCTCGAAGGCCGCCCAGCCCAGTGCCTGTTCGACGCCGGCCATGTTGCGCGCCACCCCGGCCAATGTCGCAGGGGTCACGCCGAGCGGCGCCAAGTCGGCCATCGCAGCACGGGCCCGAACCCGGGCGAACCGCTGATCCATGTTCGACGGGTCCTCGGCCCAGCTCAGTCCATTGCGGCGCAGGTAGGCGCGCAGATCGGCGCGGGTGACCTCCAGCAGCGGGCGCAGGATCGCCACGCCGCCGCGCTGCCGCCGGGGCGGGATGCCGGCCAGCCCGGCCACCCCGGCCTCGCGCGCGAGACGCATCAGGACGGTTTCGGCCTGGTCGTCGGCGGTATGGGCCACCGCCAGCGCGCCGGCCCCATGCCCGAGCGCCCAGTCGCACAACAGGTCATAACGGGCGGCGCGCGCCGCGTCCTGCAGGTTGCCGCTGCGGTCCCAGCCGGTCCAGCGCAGGATGGTATGGGGCACGCCCAGCGCCTCGGCCTGGCGCCCGGCCTCCTCGGCCTCGCGCGTCGATCCGTCGCGCAGCCCGTGATCGACGGTTGCCGCAAAAAGTTGCACCTGCCCCGGATCGAAACAACGGGTCAGGATGTGCAGAAGGGCAACGGAATCGCCGCCGCCGGACAGGGCGATGGCCAGCCGCGCGGGCGGCGCGGGGCCGAACCACGCGCGCACCGCCTCCTGGATGTCACTGTCGGATGAGCTCAATTGCACCCCAGCGAGGACATCTCCGACCGCGCCAGCGCCGCCGCCTCGTCGCCGGGAAAGCGGACCCCGACCTCGCCCAGGGTCACGCAGGCCTGATCGACCTGGCCCAGGCGGCCCAGCGCGGCCCCCAGTTCATACAGCGCCGCGGGAGCGGTGGGGCCAGTGTCATCCCCGGTAAAGGCGGTAAGATAGGCGCGCGCCGCCTCACGCGTGTCGCCAAGCCCATCAAGCGCACGCCCCTGGGCCAGGTACGCGCGGGGGGCCATCGGGCTGCCCGGATAGGACTGGTTGAAGGCGTCGAACAGAGTGGCTGCGCGTTGATAATCGCGAGCCTCCAGTGCCGCCTGCGCGGCGTCGAAATCGGCCTGCTCGCCCATCGCCAACTCGCCACCGCCCGTTGCGGCCGGCTCCGGGACCGACGGCGCCGCCGGTGCACCCATGTCGCCGCCCAGCGTCGTCGTCTCGCCCAGCTTGCTCACGTCGCCGCCTTCAAGCTCGACCAGGCGAAACTCGAGGTCGCCGATGCGGTTGGTGCCATCCTCGACCACGCGGCCGATGCGGTGTTCCAGTTGCTCGGTCTTGGCAGTCAGGCGCTGCAATTCGCTCTCGATGGCGCCGACACGGTCCAGCACGCTGTCACCGCCAGAGGCGATCTGCGGCGCGCCGGTGGTCGACAACTCGCGCTTGAGCTTCTGGACCTCGACATAGAGTACATTCAACTCCTGCCGGATGTCGGCCAGCGTCTGGTCCTGCTGCGCGGCAACAGGCAGCGCCCGCAGGGAACACATGAGGCACAGGCCGAACGCGGCCAGAACACGCATCATCACGCCGCTCCCTTACCCGGTCAGCCCACCGGCCAGCACGGTGACGGCGCGGCGGTTCTTGGCATAGCAGCTTTCGGCGCTGCAGATCTCGAGCGGGCGTTCCTTGCCGTAGCTGACGGTCTTGAGACGGCTGGCCGCAACCCCGCGCGACACCAGGTATTCGCGCACCGCGTTGGCCCGCCGCGCGCCGAGCGCGAGGTTGTATTCCCGGGTGCCCTGTTCGTCGGCGTGCCCCTCGATCACGGCGGTATAATCGGGATTGGAGGTCAGCCAGTCGGCCTGTCCCGCCAGCACCGCGCGGGCGCCGTCATTCAGCGTCGACTGGTCCACCTCGAACAGGATGCGGTCGCCGATCGACGCCTTGAAATAGGCCGGAGAGGTCGGATCCGACGGCAGGCCCGAGGCCGCCCCGGCCCCCGTCCCGCCGAAGTCAACGGTATTGGTATCGTCGAGGTAGGAATTCGAGCAGCCCGCCACCGCCACCACGCTACAGGCCAAGACCAGGGTACGAAGGGATTTCATGCCAATTGCCTCTCAATATGCTTTTCTACGTCCAGTTCTACCATATCGGCCGTGGGTTGTGAACGCGCGGCCTCAGTCCTGCAACGGCGACCACGACGGGTCCGAAGCGCCGCCGGGGGTGCGGACCGGGCGCAGGTTGCGGCCGGTGATATCGACGGAATACAGCGTTGACCGCCCCTGCGCGCCCTTGCTTTCGCGGGTGAACATGATGACCCGCCCGTTCGGCGCCCAGGTCGGCCCCTCGTCGAGGAACGATGCGGTCAGCAGCCGTTCCTCGCTGCCGTCGGTGCGCATCACGCCAATGTGAAACCGGCCCTTGTTCTGCTTGGTAAAGGCGATCAGGTCGCCGCGCGGCGACCAGACCGGGGTGCCATAGCGGCCCTGGCCAAAGCTGATCCGCGTGGCGCTACCGCCACCGACCGGCATCACGTAGAGTTGCGGCGTGCCCGAACGGTCGCTTTCGAACACGATCTGGCGGCCATCCGGGGACAGGCTGGGCGCGGTCTCGATCGAGGGCGCCGAGGTCAGCCGGGTCATGTTCCCGCTGCCGATGTCCATGGAATAAATGTCGGTGTTGCCGCCCTGTTCGAGCGAGAACACCACCGTCTGCCCGTCGGGGGCGAAGCGGGGCGCAAAGCTCATCGTGCCCTCGCGCGTTTCCAGAACCCGGCGGCGGACGCTGCCCACGTCCAGCACGTAGATGCGCGGAAAGCCGGTCTCGAAACTGGTATAAAGCACCCGGTCGCCGGTCGGCGAGAACCGCGGCGCCAGCACGATCGAGGCGCTGTCGGTCAGGTACTGCACGTTGGCGCCGTCGTAGTCCATGATCGCCAGCCGCTTCTTGCGGTCGTTCTTGGGGCCGCTCTCGGAAACGAAGACGACGCGGCTGTCGAAATAGCCGCCTTCGCCGGTGATCCGGCTATAGACCGCGTCGGCCACCTTGTGTGCCATCCGTCGCCAGCCGTCGGCAGAGCCCGCGAATTGCAGCCCGTTGCCCAGCTCGGCACCCGAAAACACGTCCCAGACCCGGAACCGCACAGCCACCCGGTTGCCGGACATCGAGACCGCGCCGGTGATCAGCGCCTGGGCGTTGATCGCCTTCCAGTCTGCGAACTTGACCGGGGCGGAAAAATCGCTGACCCGCCCGATATGGGCCTGGGCGGGAATTTCCCGGAACAGCCCGGTGCCGGACAGGTCGGCGGCGATCACCCGGGCGATCTGGGCGGCCATCTCGCCGGCGGCGGGGCTGTCGGGGACGAAATCGGGCACGGCAAAGGGCATCGGTTCGATCACGCCCTCGGTGATCTCGATCCGCAGCGGACCGCCGTCCTGCGCCATCGCCGCATGGGCCGCAATTGCCCACCCCAGAAGAACGCTCAGCAGAAATCTTTTCATTTGATCCGCATCCTCTCCGGATTGAATGTCATCTCGATATCACGCCAGTGGTCGTATTTCTCCACCGGCAGGTCGAATCCCTTGGCGCCGCAGCGGATGATCGCCCTGCGCGCCGCCTCGAAGGCCTGTTTCGCCGCGCCATCGCCGCCGCCGGAACTCGACATCAGGCGGATCGTCTCCGTCTGCGGTTTGCCGTCCGGGGACAACGATACGGCGACAACCACGGTCGTGGCCAGCGCCTCGGACGAGAGCGAGCCGACGTTCCAGCACGACGAGACCGCGACGCGCAGCGCCTCTTTCTCGCCGGCGTTGAGCGGTGGGCCCGAGGGTGCGGCAGGCCGGGTCGGGGTCGGCGCCGTTTCACGCGTCTCGCCAAGCGCCTCGGCCAGGGCGGCCGCGACGGCGTCTTCGGTACTCGGGGCCGCCGGGGCCTCGGGCGCGGGGGGCCGCCGGGCCGGACGCGCCGCCGGGCGGGGCGAGCGGGTCGGCGCCAGCTCGGCGCTCTCCTCGGCCTCGGTCACGATCTCGGTCGCGGCCTCTTCCGGCGCGGTGGCCTCCTGCGCCTCGCGGGTGCTGTCGTTTTGCGCCTCGGGGGCGACCTCTTCGCGCTCGACCGGGTCGGGCCGGGCCTCGGGTGGCGGCGGCGCCACCGGCTCGGGCGCGATCCGCTCGGACGGGCGCTGCGGCCGCCTCGGGGTCTCCGGCACCAGAGCGGCACTCTCGGGTTCCGGCGGCACCGGCTCGGGCGGGATTTCGAGTATTGGCTCAGGGACGGGCTCGGGCGCGACCTCGGGCTCGCTGCGCGCCGGGGGCGGGTCGGGTTCAGCCGTCACATCGGGTGTTTCTACCGCGGCCGGCGGTTCCGGTTCGGCCGGGGCCTCGCGCACCTCGGGCGTCCGGCTCTGCCCGGTCATCAGGGCGAACTCCTCGGCGCTGATCACGCTCACGTCCTGCACCTCGTAGGGCAGCGGATCAGACTGGAAGACACCGCCCAGAAAGGCCCAGCCGAGCAGAAGCCCATGCGCCAGGGCCGAGATTTTGGTTCCGGTCTGCACCGCGCCTCACCCGGCATCGTCCAGGGTGGGCCCGCCGCTGTCGGTCACGAGCCCCACGTTCGAAAAGCCGCCCGCGTTCAGCGCCCCCATCACCTGCATCACCAGTTCATAGGGGATCGCCCCGTCGGCGCGCAGGAACACCCGGTCGCTGTCACGCTCGGCGGCGATGGCGCGCAGCTTGCTCACCAGCTCGTCGCGCCGCACCTCGGTGGTCTGGATCTCGATCCGGCCCTCGGCGGTGATGGTCACGGTCAGCGGCTCTTCGTCGTCTCCGGGCAGCGCGCCCGCAGCGGTCTTGGGCAGTTCCACCGGCACGCCCACCGTCATCAGGGGCGCCGCCACCATGAAGATGATCAGCAGCACCAGCATCACGTCGACGAAGGGGGTGACGTTGATCTCGGCCATCGGCCGCGCCCGGCGGCGCCCCCGACCCCGGCGGCGCGGGCCGCCCTGGTCCTGGTTTTGTACCGCGGCGCCCATGACGTCAGGAATCCAGCTGGCGGCTGAGGATAGTGGCGAACTCGTCGGCAAAGGCCTCGTAGCCCGCGAGGATGCGGTCGCTGTCCGCGCTCAGCTTGTTGTAGAAGATAACCGCCGGGATGGCCGCCAACAGGCCCAGGCCGGTGGCCAGAAGCGCCTCGGCGATGCCCGGCGCCACCACGGCAAGGTTGGTGTTCTGCTGCTCGGCGATCCCGATGAAGGCGTGCATGATGCCCCAGACCGTGCCGAACAGCCCGACGAAGGGCGCGGTCGAACCAACGGTGGCCAGCACCGGCAGACCCTTTTGCAGGTCCTCGGCCTCCTTGGCGATGGCGACATCCATGCTGCGGTCGATCCGCGCCTGCGCCCCGGCGATCAGCCCGCCGTCATTGCGGTGCGAGCGGCGCCATTCGACCATGCCGGCGGCAAAGATGCGTTCGGACCGGCCATCGGGGCTGGGGCCGGTTTCCTCGAACAAGGCGTCGAGCGGATCCCCCGACCAGAAGGCACGGTCAAAGGCCGCGGCCTCGGACCGGGCCGCGCGATAGGAGATCGTTTTCTGGATGATGATGGCCCACGCCCAGAACGACGAAAAGACCAACATCCCCATCACGAGTTTCACGATCGGGGTTGCCCGTGCGAAAAGCGCCCACAGGGAGAAATCCATCTCCTGCGCCAGCGCCAGAGTTTCTGCTTCCATCCGCCTGCTCTTTGCCTGATGGCCGGTTGTTGTTTCGGCCTTGTTACTCTCAATCTAACCCAGATCGGAAACAAATACCATTCCCGGCCCGGGATCCCGTCTCAGCCCAGCAACAATGCGCGAATCTCCGCTGGCAGGCGCACTGGCCGGCCCTCGGCATTCATGCACACGGCGGTGACCGCGGCGGTAAAGATCGGGGTCTCGCCGCGCGTCACCACCTGGTCCATCACCAGCCGCACGCCGGAGATGCTGCGCAGGGTGGTCTCGACCATCAATTCGTCCTCGAACTTCGCGGTGGCCAGGTAGTCCGCCTCGATATGCCGGACCACCCAGACGATGCCCGCGTCGCGCATGGCATTCTGGTCGTTACCCAGGTGGCGCACCCAGTCGGACCGCGCCCGCTCGATATAACGCAGGTAATTGGCGTGATAGACGATGCCGCCCATGTCGGTGTCTTCGTAAAAGACGCGTACCGGAAACTTGTGGCTCATCGGTTTGCCTCCATCCGGGCGAACAGCCGCAGCGCATGGGCGGGATCGCGCGCCACCGCCGGCAACACCGGGTCATAGGCCGCGCGGATCACCCCGGCGATCTCGGGCCGCAGGATGGTCTGGTCCCCCGCCACGGCCAGCGGCGAGCTGTCGCGAAAGGCGCGCTCGGACCACAACAGCACCGTCTGCACCACCTGCCCCAGCGCAAGGCTCTCTGCCGGCACTTCGAGCATGTCCTTATCCATGCGCAGGAACACGAAGGCGGCCTTGATCGCGCCGTCCGCGTCGAACCGGAACGCGCGGTACTGATTGGCGCCCGCCGCCGTCAACCGCTCCACCAGCGGACCAAGATCGGGAAGCAGCCGGTCCATGTTCGGCACCTCTGGCAGCTCGGCCCAGTCGCGGATGAAGAACACCATGCAATTGCTGCCCAGTTCCGGGTCGGTCTCGGCCAGCTTGTGCCCCGACAGTGCCGCCACCGCCTCGAAGGCGCCCTTGACCACCGACAGCGTTTCCTCTTCGACGCCGAACACCACCGGTGCGATCGGCCGGCCCCAACGGGCGAACAGGAACTCGCCGCTTTCGCGGGTGAACAGCGCCTCGATCTCTTCGGGTGTCACGCGGGGGCCTCCGATCCGTCTTGCCATTTCCAGCCATAAGACCCCGCCCGCGCAACCGCAAGCGGAGCGCGACGTCGCAGGCCGTGCGGGTGACCTAGTTGAACAAGTCGCTCTGCCGTTTCGGCATCGGCAGGCCCAGGTGCGCCCAGGCCTTTTGCGCCAGCATCCGGCCGCGCGGGGTGCGCTGGATCAGGCCCTGTTGCAACAGGTAAGGCTCGATCACCTCTTCCAGCGCATCGCGGCTTTCCGACAGGGCCGCCGACAGGGTCTCGATCCCCACCGGCCCGCCGCCGTAATTCTCGGCGATCAGCGCAAGGTAGCGCCGGTCGGCGCCATCCAGCCCCAGGTGATCGACCCCCAGCCGGGTCAGGGCATTGTCGGCCAAGGCTTGCGTGATCGTACCGTCGCCCTCGACCACGGCGAAATCCACCACCCGGCGCAGCAGGCGGCCCGCGATCCGCGGCGTGCCGCGCGCCCGTCGGGCAATCTCGCGCGCGCCGGCGGCATCGGCGGGCGCGCCCAGCTTGCGGGCGTTGCGGGTGACGATCTCGAAAAGCTCGTCCTCGGTATAGAACTGCAACCGGGTCGGAATGCCGAACCGGTCGCGCAGGGGCGTGGTCAACAGCCCCATCCGCGTGGTCGCACCGACCAGGGTAAAGGGCTGCAACTCGATCCGCACGGTGCGCGCCGCCGGCCCCTCGCCGATCACCAGGTCGAGTTCGAAGTCCTCCAGCGCCGGATAAAGCACCTCTTCCACCGCCGGGTTCAACCGGTGGATCTCGTCGATGAAGAGGACGTCACGCGATTCCAGGTTGGTCAGGATCGCGGCCAGGTCCCCCGCCTTGGCCAGAACCGGACCGGAGGTCATGCGGAAATTCACCCCCAGCTCGCGCGCCATGATCTGCGCCAGCGTCGTCTTGCCCAGACCCGGCGGGCCGTGGAACAGGGTGTGATCCATCGCCTCGCCGCGCTGCCGGGCCGACTGGATGAAAATGCGCAGGTTGGCGCGCGCCTCGGCCTGACCGATGAAGTCATCCAGCGTCTGCGGACGCAGGGCGCGGTCGTCGCCGGCGGCGTCCTCGGGCAGCGGATCGGGCCGCAGCGTGGGGTCGGAACCGCTCATCGGGCCTCGCTCCGGTCAGGTCTGCGCATCGCCATCCCCTATCCCTTCGGCGCCAGAAGCTTCAGCGCGGCACGGATCAGCGCGGCCTCGCCCGCCTCCGGGTCCGCACCGGCGGCCTCGGCCACTGCGGCGGCAGCCTCGGAGGGACCATAGCCCAGGTTGGACAGCGCCGACAGCGCATCGGCCTGCGCACTGGCACGCGAGGGCGCCCGCGGCTTGGGCGCGGCTTTCTTCGATGTCGTCTCGCGCGGCTCCACCACCTCGACCACCGGCGCCGGGTCCGGCCCCTCCATCGCCTCGGTGATCGACCCGCCCAATGCCATCACCCCGGGTGCCTTGTCCTTGAGGTCGAGCACGATCCGCTGCGCCGTCTTGGGGCCGACACCCCGCGCGGCCTTGACCGCCGCCCAGTCGCCCAGCGCGATAGCCCGGCCCACACCCTCGGGCCCAAGCGTGCCGAGAATGGCCAGCGACACCTTGGCGCCGACCCCCTGCACGCTGGTCAACAGACGGTGCCATTCCTTTTCCACCAACGTGGGAAATCCGAACAGCTGCATCAGGTCCTCGCGCACCACCAGGTCGGTATAGAGCGACACCGCCTCGCCCACGACGGGCAGCGCCGCCATGGTCCGGTCGGAGCAATAGACAAGATAGCCGACGCCGCCCACGTCGATCAGGATGTGATCCTCGGCACGATAGCCGATCCGCCCGGTCAGCCGCCCGATCATGCCCCCACCTCGCGCAGGCGCATGCCGCCTTCGGTTCCGCCGTAATAAGCGTGGCAGATCGCGATCGCCAGCGCGTCGGCGGCGTCCGGTCCCGCCGGGTTGCAGCCCGGCAATTGCAGCTTGACCATGTGCAGCACCTGATCCTTTTCCGCGTGGCCGACGCCAACCACGGTTTTCTTGACGCGGTTGGGTGCGTACTCGCCCACCGGCAGCCCGCCCTGCGCCAGCGTCAGCAGCGCGACACCCCGGGCCTGGCCCAGCTTCAGCGTCGCGACGCCGTCCTTGTTGACAAAGGTCTGTTCGATGGCGGCCTCGTCGGGGGTGAACTCGGCGATCACCTGGGTCAACTGCCGGTTCAGCGACAACAGCCGCAAGGCCAGCACATCCGCCCCGTCCGAGCGGCACAAACCGTTCGCAACGTGCCGCAATCGCCCGTTGTGCGATTCGATCACGCCCCATCCAAGGGTTCTCAGCCCCGGATCAATGCCCAGAATTCGCATGCACTGCCCGGCCCCGCCCGGAAATCGTTGCTTTTTTGATGCAGTAGCACGAAAGGCGAACATGGTCCAAGCAAAACGCGGAAAACTTCTGATCACGACAAATGCGACACCAGGATTTTCCAAACGCGACACGCGGCCTGAAAGCGACGTGAATCCCGTCTGAAAACGACATGATTTCTGACCGGAAGTCACGATTATTTCAGGTTTTTTTCAATCCGGGCGACCCATGCACAAAGCGCATAATAACCATGCATTTTGCGCCCTTGCGCAAAAAATTCATGCAGACTACCTGCCCCTCAGAACGACACAGTGCAAACCATCAATCAAAGGAACACGTCAATGGCTGCATTCGACACCACCCGCCCCGTTTCCGACTCGGCCATCCTGTTTGGTCGCATCGGCGCCGCCATCTGCGCCGTGATCACCGCCGTCGCCGCCTGGAACGACGCCCGCGTGACCCGCAACGCGCTGGCATCGCTCAGCGACCGCGAACTGGAAGACATTGGCCTGATCCGCGGCGAAATCGACCTGATCGCCCAGCGTCCAGCCTCGCGCTGACGCCTTTTTCCGTCTCTCCCTCGGAGACAGATGAAACCGCCGCGGGGCTCCGGCCCACGCGGCGGTTTTTTTTCGACATCACGCTGGGGACCTTCTGCTCAGGGCATTAGCTGTGCGATCTGCCCGGCCAGCACTTCGGTCAGCGGGTCCGACTGCATGACCCAGGCGCCGATGGCCTCGGCAGATGTGCCCGCCTCCAGCCGCGCGACCCGTTCGTCATAGGTAGCGGTGCCGGCAACTGCCAACAGCATGGTCTTGAAGGCAAAGAACGCCGCCACCAACAGCAGGACCAAGCGCAGCGAAATGCGTGGTCGCCGCGCAGGTGCGGTCACCAAAAGCCCGTCGGGGCGCATTTGGGTCACACATCCACGCGACATGGCGCGATGCTTGCGCGTCAGCCGGACCACGCGCCGGGAAAATTCCAGATCTTGATGGGCCATGACACCCTCTCTATCTCTGGCCCCCACCAGAAGACCGGGCAAAGGTCTGGCCGAATTGTGGCAAGAATGGGGCAGATATCTCGAATGCCCCTAAAACCCGCCTGATTTACGCCTTTTTCCGTAAAAGCAGGGTCGTCCAGTCACCAATCTCCTCGCTTTCGACAAGATTGACCCCGGATCGTGCATAAACCGAAATGACATCCTCGGCCTGCTCGTTGAGAATCCCCGACAGGATGGCATAGCCCTCGGGACGCAGATGCGCCGCAAGATCTGGCGCCAGCGCCACGAGCGGCCCTTTCAGGATATTGGCGAAGATCAGGTCATAGGGCGCCAGCGCCGCCAACTCGGGGTTGGCAAAGCCCGCCGCCTCGACACAGCGCACCCGGCCCGCCATGTCGTTGGCGCGCAGGTTCGCCTCGGCCACGTCCACCGCCACCTGGTCGATGTCGCTGGCGATGATCTCGCCGTCCCAGACTCGCGCCGCCGCCATCGCCAGCACCGCGGTGCCGCAGCCGATATCGGCCACCTTGTCGCCGACGAACCCGCCCTCGATCAGCCGGTCCAGCGCCCGCAGACAGCCCAGCGTGGTGCCGTGGTGCCCGGTGCCGAAGGCCATCGCCGCCTCGATCAGCAGCGGGATGCGGTCCGCCGGCACCTTGTCGGCATCATGGCTGCCGTAGACGAAAAAGCGTCCGGCCTCGACCGGCGCCAACTCGCGCCGCACATGGGCGACCCAATCGGTCTCGGGCAATTCCGAGACGGTGAACTCCCTGGCCCCGAAGGCGACCGACAACAGCGCCAGCGCGGCGATATCAGGGGTTTCGGTGAAATAGCCGCCAACCTCCCACAGGCCCGACCCATCCTCGACCTCGAACACGCCGACGCCGGTGGGCACGGGTTCCAAACGTTCCATTGCCTCGCCCAGCGCCTCGGCCTGGGCTTTTCCGGACAGGGTGGTCAGCGCGGTAAAGGTGGGCATGGGGCATCTCCTGCTATACTGCGTCCGGCCCTAGGGCCGTGGCGGGGCAAGGTCAAGCGCGCCCTACTCCGCCGGGGCCGGTGCGAACCGGGCCAACACGGTTTCATTGCCCGGCTCCGGGTGGCGCGGGATCAGCATCGCCAGGCACAGCGAGGTCATCGCCATGCCGGCGGCCAGCCCGAACACCGCACCGGGCGAGGCCAGCCAGAGATAGCCCAGCAGCGCCGGCAGCACCACCGCCGCGATATGGTTGATGGTAAAGGCCACGGCGGCGGTGGGGGCGATATCGGCCGGGTCGGCGATCTTCTGGAAATAGGTCTTGAGCGCCAACGCCAGCGCAAAGAACATGTGATCCACCACGTAGAGCGCGGCGGCCAGCATCACGCCCCAGCCGAAATAGTAGATCCCGCCATAGGCCAGGAACACGATCACCAGCCCGGCATACTCGAATACCAGCGCGCGACGCTCGCCAAAGGTGCCGACGGCGCGGCCCACCAGCGGCGCGAACACCATGTTGGCCACAAGGTTGATCAGGAACAGCGCGGTGACCTGATGCACGTCAAAACCGAATTTCTCGACCATCATGAACCCGGCAAAGACGGTAAAGATCTGCCGCCGCGCGCCCGCCATGAACTGCAGCGCGTAATACAGCCAGTAGCGGCGGCGCAGCACCATCTTCTTGCTCTGCACGGTGTCGGCCTGGAACTGCGGGTACAACAGCATGGCCGCCACCGCGACCAGCGCCGTGAACCCGCCCGCAAAGGCATAGACCACGTTATAGGTCAGCCCCAGCGGCTCCCAGAGCAGCACGATCAGCCCGTAGGAAACCAGCGTTGCCGCCGACCCGGCGGCCAGCAACCAGCCCAGCATGCGCGGCGCCCGGTCCTTGGGCAGCCATTGCAGCTGCAGCGACTGGTTCACCGTCTCGTAGTAATGGAACCCGATCGAGCTGAGCATGGTGATTACAAGGATACCGCCCAGCGAGGGGAACTGCGCGGTCAGCGCCGTCGCCACCCCCAGCAGCACCAGCGCGACCAGCCCCAGCACCTGTTCGCGCATCACCATCAGCACCGCGATCACCCCGATCGCGAGGAAGCCCGGGATCTCGCGCACCGTGTGCAGCCAGCCGATGTCGCTGCCGTCGAACTGCGCCACCTCGATGACGAAGTTGTTAAGCAGCGCCGACCAGGTGGCAAAGGCCACCGGCATGGCCACGGCCATCAGGAACAACAGCGCCACGGGGCGGCGCCAGACCGGCAGGTGCCGGGCCTCGGACAGGGGGATGGGCGTGCTCATGACCCAGTCTCATACGCCGCTTGCGCAACCTTGGCGAGGACAAAACCCCGCCCGCGCATCTGATCTGCATCATTGCGGCAACCGGCCCCGACCGATATATTTGACGGCGTGAATATATGGGAGGGCAGGCGATGGATCTGGTCGCAGTCGTGGAGCGGATCGGCGAGGCCCCGACAGCGGCGCTGTTCGGATTGATCACCGGAATCGTATTCGGCGTGGCGGCCCAGCGGTCGCGGTTCTGCCTGCGCGCCGCCACCGTGGAGTTTGCCCGCGGCGCGATGGGGTCCAAGGTGTCGGTCTGGCTGCTCACCTTCTCCACCGCCGTGGTCTGGGTGCAGGCGGCGCAGCTTCTCGGCCTGATGGACAGCGCCGACGCCCGCATGATGGCCGTCCCGGGAAGCTGGTCGGGCGCGGTGATCGGCGGGTTGCTGTTCGGCTCCGGCATGGTGCTGGCGCGGGGCTGTTCGGGGCGGCTGCTGGTACTGGCCGCCACCGGAAACCTGCGCTCGGTGGTGTCGGGCCTGATCTTCGCCGTCGTCGCGCAGATGAGCCTTTCCGGCCTGCTTGCGCCGCTGCGTGACCGGCTCGCGGCGCTCTGGATCACCGAGGGCGGGCGCAACATGGACCTTCTGGCCGCGCTGGGCCTGCCGACCTATGGCGGGCTGGTGCTGGGCGTGGGGATCGCGGCGCTGGCGCTGGCGCTGGCGCGGCGCAACCGCATCGGCGCCCGGCGGCTGATCTTCGCCTCCGGGGTCGGGTTCTCGGTCGCGCTGGGTTGGGTGCTGACCTATTCGCTGGCCCAGGTCGCCTTCGAGCCGCTGCAGATCGAAAGCGCCACCTTCACCGGCCCCTCGGCCCATACGCTGATGTTCTTCCTCGAACGCGACGCGATCCTCGAATTCGACGTCGGCCTGGTGCCCGGCGTCTTCATCGGCGCGATGATCGCCGCCAGCCTCGCCGGCGAGATGCGGATCCAAGCCTTCGACGGCCCGGTGACCATGCGCAAGGCGATGATCGGCGCGGCGATGATGGGCTTTGGCGGCATGCTGGCCGGTGGCTGCGCCATCGGCGCCGGCGTCACCGGCGGCTCGATCTTCGCCGGCACGGCATGGGCGGCGCTGTTCTTCATGTGGGTGGGGGCGATGGCCACCGATTTCCTGGTCGATCAACCGGGCAGCACGGTGACCGCCTGAGGCCGCCCCCGGCTTCTTCTCTTTGCCAAATACTCCCGCCGGAGGCTCCGACACCTGCCGCGGGAGGCCAACCCGGCCCCTAGAGAAAACTCTGCGGGTCGATATCCACGCTCAGCCGAAGATCGCCCTTCAGCCGCACCGGCGCCAGCCAGCGGATCAGCGCCGCCTGCAATGGCGCGCCCTTGGCCGCCTTGACCAACAGCCGCACCCGGTGGCGGCCGCGAATGCGCGCGATCGGCGCCGGCGCCGGGCCGAAGACCTGCGCGCCGATCTCGCGCAGCGCGCCGTCGTTGCGGGCCAGCGCATTGCCCAGGTCGAACACCGCTCCCGGGTCGGTGCCCGACAGGATGATCCCGGCCATGCGTCCGTAGGGCGGCACGCCGGCCGCCTGCCGCTCGGCCGCCTCCGCACGCCAGAACCCCTCCTCGTCGCCGGCCAGGATGGCGCGGATCACCGGGTGCTCGGGCTGAAAGGTCTGCAACAGCGCCAGCCCCGGCTTGTCCGCCCGCCCGGCGCGTCCGGCGACCTGCCGCATCAGTTGAAAGGTCCGTTCCGCCGCCCGCAGATCCGAGCCCTGCAACCCCAGGTCGGCGTCGATAACCCCCACCAACGTCAGCTTGGGAAAATTGTGCCCCTTGGCCACCAGCTGGGTGCCGATGATGATGTCGGCGCCGCCGGCCCCGATCTCGACGATCTTTTCCTTCAGCGCCCGCGCACTGGCGAACAGGTCCGAACTCAGCACCGCGATCCGCGCCTCGGGGAACAGCGTCGCGGTCTCCTCGGCCAACCGCTCGATGCCCGGGCCGACCGGCGCCAGCCGCCCCTCCACCCCGCAGGACGGGCAGGCCTCGGGCATCGGCTTGGTCTCGCCGCACTGGTGGCACATCAGCCGCTTCTGGAACCGGTGCTCGACCATCCGCGCATCGCAGAAATCGCAGGCGATCTGGTGGCCGCAGGCCCGGCAGATCGTCACCGGCGCATAGCCGCGACGGTTGAGGAACAGCAGCGCCTGCTCGCCGGCCTCCATCCGCGCCTGAACCGCCCCGCGCAAGCTGGGCGAGATCCAGGTGCCCGATTGCAGCTTTTCGGCGCGCATGTCGATCGCCCGCATCTCGGGCAGCACCGCGTCACCGAACCGCGCGGTCAGGTCCAGCCGGTCATACTTGCCCGCCTCGGCGTTGGCCCAGCTTTCCAGCGACGGCGTCGCGCTGGCCAACACCACCCGCGCGTCGGCCATCGCCGCCCGCAGCACCGCCATGTCGCGGGCGTTGTACAGCACTCCGTCCTCTTGTTTGTACGAGGTGTCGTGTTCCTCGTCGACGATGATCAGCCCGAGGTCGCGGAACGGCAGGAACAGGGCCGAGCGCGCGCCGACCACCAGTTGCGCACCGCCCTGCCCGACCATCCGCCAGATCCGCCGCCGCTCGGTCATCGTGGCGCCGGAATGCCACTCGGCGGGTTTCGCGCCGAACCGCGCCTCGACCCGGGTCAGGAACTCCGCCGTCAGCGCGATCTCGGGCAGCAGCACCAGCGCCTGCCGCCCCATCGCCAGGCATTCCGCCACCGCCTCGAGATAGACCTCGGTCTTGCCCGAGCCGGTCACCCCCTTGAGCAGCGTGGTGCCATATTGTCGACTGCGCAGATGCCCGCGCAGCACATCCGCCGCCGTCGCCTGGTCCTCGGTCAGCGGCTTGCCGGGCCGGGCCGGGTCCAGCGTGGCGAACGGCAGGTCGCGCGGGCTGTCCTCCTCGCGCACGGCACCATGCTTCACCAGCCCCTTGACGACCGAGGTCGTCACCCCCGCCATCTCGGCCAGTTCCTTCAGCGTGAAGGCCAGCCCGCCGTAACTCTCCAGCACCTCCAGCACCCGGTGCCGGGCATCGGTCATCCGGTCCGGTTCGCCACTGCCCCGGCGATAGATCTTGCGCATCGAGGGCGGATCGCCCAGCCCCGGCGCGCGCATCGCCAGCCGCAGCATCACCGGCATCGGCGTCAGGGTGTACTCGGCCGCGCGGGTGAGAAAGGCGTGCATCTCATCGCGCATCGGGGCCACGTCCAGCACCCGGATCACCGACCGGATCTTCGATCGGTCGAAATCACCGCGTCCCGGTCCCCAGATCACGCCCAGCACCTTGCGCGGTCCCAGCGGCACCTCGACGAAATCGCCCAGCACGCAGCCGCCCTCGGGCGCGCGGTAATCCAGCGTGCGATCAAGCGGCTGGGTGGTCTGCACCGCCACAAGATCGCCCGCGTCGAACATGCCCCGCCCGCCGTGGTTCCGCCCGTCCGTCATGCCGTTCGCGCCATCCTCCGTTGATGCGCGGGGGGTTCCCGCCTTTCCCTTCCTGAGGTAAAGGCAAGGCCAAGCAAGGCCAACCCATCAAAGGATGCCCCCATGAGATTCTTCGTAGACACCGCCGAGATCGACGCCATCGCCGAACTGAACGACCTGGGCATGGTCGACGGCGTCACCACCAACCCCTCGCTGATCATGAAATCGGGGCGCGACATCCTCGAGGTGACCAGGGAGATCTGCGCGCTGGTCGACGGGCCGGTCTCTGCCGAGGTGGTCGCGACCGAGGCCGACGCGATGATCGCCGAGGGCCGCAAACTGGCCGAGATCGCCGATAACATCGCCGTCAAGGTGCCGCTGACCTGGGACGGGCTCAAGGCCTGCAAGGTGCTCTCGGACGAGGGCCGCATGGTCAACGTGACGCTGTGCTTTTCCGCCAACCAGGCGCTGCTGGCGGCCAAGGCCGGCGCGACCTTCATCAGCCCCTTCATCGGCCGGCTCGACGACATCAACATCGACGGGATGGAGCTGATCGCCGACATCCGCACCATCTACGACAACTACGGCTTTGACACCCAGATCCTCGCCGCCTCGATCCGCACGGTGAACCACGTGACCGAGGCCGCCCGCATCGGCGCCGACGTGATGACCGCGCCGCCGGCGGTGATCAAGGCGATGGCCAACCACCCGCTGACCGACAAGGGGCTGGATGCCTTCATGAAGGATTGGGCCAAGACCGGTCAGAAAATCCTCTGATCCCGCGCTGAACGGGGTCCAAGGACCGGGTTTTCGCGGAATCGTCGGATTTTTCGGCCCAATTCCGCGAAACCCGTGATATAAGGCGCGCAAGACCAAAAGAGGCGGACATGAGCAGCAGCCCGAAACTGGAAGACAACCTGCGCGCGGCGATCATCGCGAAACCCGACGCGATTCTCGAGGATCGCGACGTGATGCACGCGCTGATCGCGGCCAACGAACGTGCGATGGGCGGCAATATCGTCGACCTGCGCGGCATCGCGATGGAACGGCTCGAGGCCCGGCTCGACCGGCTCGAGGACACCCACCGCAGCGTCATCGCCGCCGCTTACGAAAATCTCTCGGGCACCAACCAGGTGCATCGCGCCATCCTGCGGATGCTCGACCCGACCGAGTTCGAGGTGTTCCTGCGCGACCTCGGCGGCGAGGTGGCCGAGATCCTGCGCGTCGATACCATCCGGCTGGTGCTGGAAACCGCGCAGAACGGCGAGGATCCGGCGGTCAGCCGCCTCGACGGGGTGCTGGTGCTGACCGGGCCGGGGTTCGTCGACGACTTCCTGACCCAGGGCCGTGGCGGCCAGCCGCGTCAGGTCACCCTGCGCCAGCTGCAGAAGGGGTCCGAGCGGATCTATGGCAAATCGGCCGAGTTCATCCGCTCCGAGGCCGCGCTGCGGCTCGATTTCGGCGCCGGCCGCCTGCCCGGCCTGCTGGTGATGGGCGCCGAGGATCCGCATCAGTTCACCCCCCAGCACGGCACCGACCTGCTGGCCTTCTTTGCCGGCGTGTTCGAACGCACGATGCGCCACTGGCTCAAGTGAGCCTCGAGATCTCGGCCGCCTGCCGCGATGCGCTGCAGGATTGGCTGAACCGGCAAAGCGCGCTCTCGGGCGCGGCACAGAACACCCTGACCGCCTACCGCACCGATGTGGCCGGTTTCCTCGCCTTCATGGCCGAGCATCGCGGCGGCCCGCAGGGCATGGCCGCGCTGCAACAGATCACCGTCACCGACATGCGCGCCTGGATGGCGCAGGCACGCGGCACCGGCATTTCCTCGCGCTCGCTGGCGCGCAAGCTCTCGGCGGTCAAAAGCTTCTACCGCTGGCTGGCCGAGCGCGAAGGGTTCGACCCCACCGCCGTGCTGGCCGCCCGCTCGCCCAAGTTCCAGAAGAAACTGCCGCGCCCGCTGGCCCCCGACGCCGCCCGCGCGGTGATCGACACCGTCGAGCTGCAATCGCAGACGCCCTGGGTCGCGGCCCGCGACGTGGCCGTGATCACGCTGCTCTATGGCTGCGGGCTGCGCATCTCCGAGGCGCTGGGTCTCACCGGCGCCGACGCGCCGCTGGGCGCCAGCCTGCGCATCCTCGGCAAGGGCGGCAAGGAACGGGTGGTGCCGGTCCTGCCCGCCGCGCGCGACGCGGTCGATGCCTACCTGCGGCTCTGCCCGCACCCGAAGGACCCCAAGGCCCCGCTGTTTCGCGGCGTGCGCGGCGGCGCGTTGAACGCGCGGCTGATCCGCGGCGCGATGGCGCAGGTGCGGATGCAGCTCGGCCTGCCGGCCTCGGCCACGCCACATGCCATGCGCCACAGCTTCGCCACCCACCTGCTCGAGGCCGGCGGCGATCTGCGGTCGATACAGGAACTCCTGGGCCATGCCTCGCTGTCGACGACCCAGGCCTATACCGCCGTGGATACCGCCCACCTGATGGAGGTCTACGCCCGCAGCCACCCCAAGGCGTAGGACCGCCGCGACGGAACCGGGCAAGACAAACTCGCGCAGCAATTGCGATTTGCCTGATTTTGCGCCATGACGGTCCCATGACACCCCAATTGCGCGCCCTTTTCGTCCATCTTTTCACCGCCACCGGCGCGGTCTTTGCCATGCTCGCCATGCTGGCCGCCGTCCGCGAGGAATGGAGCCTGATGTTCCTCTGGCTGGTGGTCGCCTTCTTCGTCGACGGCATCGACGGGCCGATGGCGCGGCGCTATCACGTCAAGCGGTTCTCGCCCGAGTTCGACGGCGTGCTGCTCGACCTGATCATCGATTACCTGACCTATGTGTTCATCCCCGCCTTCGCCCTGTTCCAGTCCGGGCTGATGGACGGCTGGACCGGATGGGTGGCGATCTTTGTCATCACCTTCACCAGCGCGATGTATTTCGCCGACACCCGGATGAAGACGCAGGACAATTCGTTCAAGGGATTTCCCGGCTGCTGGAACATGGCGGTGCTGGTGTTCTTCGCGGTCGAGCCGAATTTCTGGATCATCCTCGGCTTTGTTGCCGCGCTGGCGGTGGCGATGTTCCTGCCACTGAAATTCGTGCACCCGGTGCGCACCGAGCGCTGGCGCGTGGTGACGCTGCCGGTGGCGCTGGCCTGGACCTTCTTCGCCGGCTGGGCCGCATGGGTCGATTTCCACCCCGACAGCTGGGCGCATTGGGGGTTGCTGGGCTGCAGCTTCTACCTGCTGTTCGCCGGCATCGCGCAACAGATCATCCCGGCCCGCGACGCGCAGGCCGGGTAACCGGACACGATCAGAGTACGTCCTCGATTTCGATCTCGCGCCCCTGGAAGGCAAAGCTGTCGCCGGCCTTCAACCCGTCCATCGCCTTGTAGATCGGGCTTTCGGGCGAGATCCCCATATAGGTCACGCCGTCCACATCGAAGCGCGCGGTCGACACCGCGACGATGAGTTTTCGCCCGTCAAAGGTGACGATCGCGCCGGGCCGCACCGTGTCGGTTGGGGTGAAATCCAGGTTCTCGATCACGTCAACCTTGGCATGATGGGTCATCACCGGGTGGTGAAAGGCCGCGGCCAGGCCGACCGCCTCGGTCGAGGCCGAGATTTCGTCGCGGTCATGCCCCTCGCGGTCGTCAAGGACCGAACCCTCCATATGCGCCTCGTAATGCGCCAGGGCGGTCGCCAGTTCCTCGGATTCCAGCGACAACAGCTTGTCGGTAACGGCCTTTTTCAGCGCGGCGCGATCCTGCGAATTGCTCATCGGTCTTGTCCTTCCTCACGACATTTGCAGTAAGGTGGTGTGCCCCGGCAGCAATTGCAATCGGCTTTTGAAGGCACCGCCGCTCAGATCAGAAAGCCGCCGGCGCCCTCAAGACGCAGCAGCGCAATCTTGGTCTCGACGCCGCCCTGTCCGGAATACCCGGTCAGCTTTCCCCCCGCCCCCATCACCCGGTGACAGGGGATCAGCACCGGGATCGGATTGCCGCCACAGGCCCGCCCGACCGCCTGCGCCGACTGGCCCAGGTCGCGGGCAATCTCGCCATAGGTACGGGTCTCGCCATGGGGGATCTCCAGCATCGCGGCGCAGACCGCGCGCTGCGCCTGCGATCCCTCGACCCGCAGCGGCAGGTCAAAGGCGCGGCGTTCACCGGCGAAATAAGCCAAGATCTGTTCCCGGGCTTGTCGCAGCAGCGGGGTATCATCGACCCCGCCCGCCTGCCAGTCAACGCGGGTAATCGCGCCGTCCTCCTCGGTCAGGCTCAGCACCCCGACCGGCGTGTTGACGCTCATGCGCGCCGAACCGGCCTCAGAGCTGGCGCGCGACATACCATTGCGTCCCGCAAGGCGTGCGGAACCCGCCGCGCCGGTCACCGTCGCCCTTTTCCATCATCGGCTGGATTTCCTCGGCCCCCAGGGCCAGCGCCCTGGCAAAGGCGGCGTCCGGATCGGGCAGGTAGACATGCACCATCGCCCCCGACCCGCCCTCGGCCCCGCCCATCATCAGCACGGTGTCGCCGATGCGGCATTCCGCGTGCATAATGCGATCCCCATCCTGCACGACGCGCAGCGCCTCGGCGCCAAAGACCTCGGCACAGAACGCCAGCACCGCGCGCGGATCGGGCACCACGAGGTAGGGCGCAAGCGAGGTATAACCATCGGGTTTGTACGACATGGGGTCGATCCTAGCCGATTCCACGCCGTTTCGACAGCCCGCCGCGCTCATCCCCTTGTCACCCCGGCCGCCAGAGCCGGGGTCCCCTATCGCAGCAACCAGAACCCGGAGCAGGTCCGGGATGACAGGCGTTGGCCCGGCACTCAGCCCAGCGCGGTGTTGCAGCGTCCGCAGACGCCCGGATGCGGGTGCTGACCGACGTCGGGCAGGATCTTCCAGCAGCGCTGGCACTTCTGCCCTTCCGCCTTTTCGAACACCACGCCGACGCCCTCGACCTCGGGCATGCGGAAGGCCTCGTTCGGACGCGGATCGCCGGTCAGCACGATATCAGAGGTGATGCAGATGTCCTCGAAATCGACCGAGCGCAGCGCCGCCAGCACCTCCGGGTCGTTCACGTGCACCACCGGCGCCGCCTCGAGGCTCGCGCCGATCACCTTCTCGCGGCGCTGGACCTCCAGCGCCGCGGTGACCGCCCGGCGCACCTGCCGGATGCTGGCCCATTTCGCCGCCAGCGCCTCGTCGCGCCAAGCGGCGGGCGTCTCGGGGAAATCGACCAGGTGGACCGAGCTGTCGTCGCCCGGGAACCGCTCCAGCCAGACCTCTTCCATGGTAAAGACCAGGATCGGCGCCAGCCAGGTGGTCAGCCGGTGGAACAACGCGTCCAGAACCGTCCGCGCGGCGCGGCGGCGCGGGGTGTCTCCGTCGCAATAGAGAACGTCCTTGCGGATATCGAAGTAAAAGGCGCTGAGTTCCACGGTGGCAAAGGTGAACACCGACTGGAACACCGACTGAAAATCGAACGACGCGTACCCGGCACGCACCTGCTCGTCCAGTTCCGCCAGCCGGTGCAGCACCCAGCGCTCCAGCTCGGGCATCTCGGCGGGCTCGACCCGGTCGCTTTCGCTGAAATCACCCAGGCTGCCCAGCATGAACCGCAGCGTGTTGCGCAACCGGCGATAGCTGTCGGCGACCCCTTTCAGGATCTCCGGCCCGATCCGCTGGTCGGCGGTGTAGTCGGTCTGCGCCACCCACAGCCGCAGGATATCGGCGCCGTACTGCTTGACCACCGCCTCGGGCACGATGGTGTTGCCAAGCGATTTGGACATCTTGATGCCCTTCTCGTCCAGCGTGAACCCGTGGGTGACCACGTTGCGATAGGGCGCCCGGCCGATGGTGCCGCAGGCCTGCAACAGCGAGGAATGGAACCAGCCGCGGTGCTGGTCGGTGCCCTCCATGTAGACATCCGCGATGCCGTCCTCGGTGCCGTCGGCACGGTCGCGCAGCACGAAGGCATGGGTCGAGCCGGAATCGAACCACACGTCCAGAACGTCGAACACCTGGTCCCACTCTGCCGGATCGTGATCGCCGCCCAGGAACCGCTCCTTTGCCCCTTCGGCGTACCATGCATCGGCACCCTCGGCCTCGAAGGCCTCGGCGATGCGGGCGTTGACCTTGTCGTCGCGCAGCAGGAAATCCGGGTCGGTCGGCAGCGCGCCCTTGCGGATAAAGCAGGTCAGCGGCACGCCCCAGGCGCGCTGGCGGCTCAGCACCCAGTCCGGCCGGCTCTCGATCATCGAATACAGCCGGTTGCGCCCGGTCTTGGGGGTGAATTTCACCAGCTCGTCGATCGAGCTCAGCGCCCGGGTGCGGATGGTCTCGCCGTATTGATCCTGCCCGTCGCCGACGGCGCGGTCGATGGCGACGAACCATTGCGGCGTGTTGCGATAGATCACCGGCGCCTTGGAGCGCCAGCTATGCGGGTAGGAGTGCTTGATCTTGCCGCGCGCCAGCAGCCCGCCGACCTCGGTCAGCTTGGCGATCACCGCAGCGTTGGCCTCGCCCTCCCAATCGCCCTTCTTGGGCTTTTCACGCAGGATGCGCTTGCCGCCGAAGAACGGCAGATCGGCCCGGAACGAGCCGTCGTCCGTCACGTTGTAGGTGATGACCTGCTCCAGCATCCCCAGCCCGCGATAAAGCTCGTATTCCTCCATCCCGTGGCTCGGCGCGCAATGGACAAAGCCGGTGCCCTCGTCCTCGGTGACGAAATCGGCGGCGCGGAAATCGCGCAGGTCATCCCATTCGCCGTTCGATCCCTCGGCCCCGGCCAGCGGGTGCGACAGGCTCAGACCGCTCAACTCTTCCGCCGTCACGTCGCGGACGCGGGTGTACATCTCCGGCTCCAGCCGGGCGCGGGTCATCACGTCGCCGGCCAGCTTGTCGGCGAGGATGTACTTGTCGCCGACGCTGACCCAGCATTCCTCCGGCGTGCCGGTGACCTCGTAAAGGCCATAGGAGATACCCTCGCCGTAGACCACAGCCTTGTTGCTGGGCATGGTCCAGGGGGTGGTGGTCCAGATCACCACGTAGGCGCCGGCCAGGTCGGCCCCGGCAGGCTCGGCCACCTTGAACTTCACCCAGACGGTAAAGCTCTCCTTGTCGTGGTACTCCACCTCGGCCTCGGCCAGCGCGGTCTGCTCGATCGGCGACCACATCACCGGTTTGGAACCCTGGTAGAGCGTGCCGGTCATCAGGAACTTCATGAATTCCTCAGCGATCACCCGCTCGGCGTGGAAGTTCATCGTCAGATAGGGATCGGCCCAGTTGCCGGTGATCCCCAGCCGCTTGAATTCCTCGCGCTGCACGTCGACCCATTCGGCGGCGAACTTGCGGCACTCCTGCCGGAAATCGTTGACCGGCACCTCGTCCTTGTCCAGCCCCTTGGCGCGGTACTGTTCCTCGATCTTCCACTCGATCGGCAGCCCGTGGCAATCCCAGCCGGGGATATAGCGGCTCTCATGCCCCATCATCTGGTGGCTGCGCACGATCATGTCCTTGATCGTCTTGTTCAGCGCGTGACCGATGTGCAGGTGGCCGTTGGCATAGGGCGGGCCGTCATGCAGGGTGAACGGCTTGCGGCCCTCCGCCTTCTCGCGCAACCGGTCGTAGATGCCGATCCGCTCCCAGCGCGCCAGCCACTCGGGCTCGCGCTTGGGAAGGCCTGCGCGCATCGGGAAATCGGTCTTGGGCAGGTTCAGGGTGTCTTTGTACTCGGGCGTATCGGTGGGGGTGTCGGCGCACATTTGCGGCGTCCTTCGGAAAATCGTGTGGGAACGGTCGGTTGGGTCGGTGCGAGGGCTCAACACCTTTGCCCGGCGTCTCCTTGGGTCAGAGCGCCGGGGCGGTAATTCGAATGAAGATGACGCGCGTATGGGTCATGGCCCGCCTTATAGGCCTGGCTGCGCGCGGGGTAAAGTGCACGCGCCCCACCATGCGCCCGCCCTGTCCCCCCGGGCACGCCCGGGGCCTCCCGATTTACCCCTTACCTGTCCTCCCGGACTTGATCAGGGGCCTCCCGACAACCCGAGCAGATCCCGGGTCAGGTCCGGGACGACAGGAAGACCCTCTCACAGGGTGAACAGCGACCCCACAGCATAGGCCAGACCGGCCGCCACCCCGCCGATCGCCAGCGTCTCCAGACCCGACCGCCACCAGGGCGCCAGCGACCAGCGGCTTTTCAGCGCGCCGATGGCAAAGAACACCCCGGCGGTCATCCAGCTCGACAGGGCAAAGGCCCCCTCCACCCCCAGTACGAAGGGCATCAAGGGCACCATCCCGGCAACGAGAAAGGCGGCAAAGGTGGCGATGGCGGCCTTCATCGGGTGCGGGTCCACCCCGGCCAGCCCGTATTCGCCCTCCAGCATCAGCTGGATCCAGTTCTCGCGGTCGCTGCAGATCTCCTCGGTCGCCTCCTCCAGCACATGGCCCGACAGCCCCTTGCGCGACAGGATCTCGCGCACCTCCTGCCGCTCGCCCTGCGGATAGCGGTCGATGTGGCGCTCCTCGACCTGGCGCAGGCGGTGCATGTCGTCCAGCTCGGCCTTGGTGCCCGAATAATTGCCCGCCGCCATCGAAAACCCGTCGGCCAGCACGTTGGCCAGCCCCAGCGCCACGATGACAAAGGGCGACAGCCCGGCGCCCGCCACCCCGGCCACGATAGCGAATGTGGTCACCGATCCGTCGATGGCGCCATAGACCACGTCGCGCAGATAACCGCGCCCCTGCGGCGCGCCGACCCGCGCGGCGATCTCTTCCTGGCTGTGGCCGTGCTCCGGCATGGCGGCTCCCTCGCTGTCCCCGGATGTCAGGCTAGCCGACCCGGTCGCCCCCTCCCTTGCGCCAGATCAAGACCGCCCGCTGCCCGGCAGCAGCCCGGTCAGGGCCCGCTTGATCATGCCGCGGATCGAGGGACGGTGGCGTTTCGAGAACGGCAGCGGCCGGCAGACCTCCATCGCCGCGACGCCGACCCGAGCGCTGAGCGCACCGTTGACCAGCCCCTCGCCGAACCGCCGCGACAGCTTGGTCAGGATCGACCCGCCCAGAACCGGCTCCAGCAGGTCGTCGCCCACAGCCACCGCGCCGGTGGCCACCAGGTGGGCAAAGACCGCCCGCGTCAGCCGCCAGCTTCCCAGCACGCCCGAGCGCCCGCCATAGATCTCGGCCACCCGCCGGATCATCCGCAGGTTGGCGACCAGCGCGGCGGCCACGTCGGCCAGCGCCAGCGGCACCAGCGCGGTCACCGCCGCCACCTGCCGCGCCGCCGCCTCGACCTCGCGGCTGGCCGCCTGGTCGAGCGGGGCCAGAACCTCGTCCTCGACCAGCGCCAGAACGGCACCGGCGTCGAACTGCTCCTCCACCTGCCCCTCCAGCCGCGCCCGGCCCCAGCGGGTCTCTTCGCGCCCGGCGTAAAATGCGATCATCCGCCCGGCGACGGCGCGCGCGGCACTCAGATCCTCCTCTGCCAGCGCCGAACCCGCGGCCCGGCGCAGTCCGTCGATCCGCTTCAACCGCCCGATCGCCGCCAGTTCGCGAAAGCTCAGCAGCGCCATCACCAGGAGGAAAGCCGCGATCAGCGCCGTCATCGCCCAGCCCAGCAGCGGCGCGCGCGCCAAAAGCCCCATGACGAAATCCCAGGCCGCCAGCGAGATCACCGCCCCCAGCAGCGCCCCGGCCAGCCCCCAGGCCCAGCGCGCCAGCCGCGACGGGCCACGGGATGCCAGCCGCGCCGCCCTCGCCATCGCCCGCCCTTCGACGGGCGGTTCCATCGCATCGGGCACCGGCGCGGCGCGGGCCACGTCCGGGGCCGGCTCGCCGCTCTCTTCCAGGTCGATCAGCACCGGGCCCTTGGTCATCGTGCGCCCTCCCTTCGCCATTCCATCGTGATATCCGGCAGCCCCTCGTCATTGTCGGCGCCATCGCTGCGCCCGACCTCAATGAACCCGTTGCGCCGATAGAACCGCCGCGCCCCGGCGTTCTGCTCCAGCACCTTGAGCCGCAGCCGGTCGCACCCCTGCTTGGCGACCTCGAGCAGGCTTTGGCCCACCCCGGCGTTGCGGGCCTCAGCCGTGACGTAAAGCGCGCAGACCTCCATCCCGTCGCAGGCCAGAAACCCGGCGACCCGACCGCCGGCCATCTCGGCCACCGTGACCCAGCCGCGTTCGATCATCGCGCCGCAATCGGCAATGGTCTCGGCCCCCGACCACAGTGTCGGGCCACCGTACAATTCGGCCTGGAAACCGTACAGAATATCGCCCATCGCCCCGGCATCCAGCACCCGGGCGGGGCGCAGATGCAGGCTCACAACCGGTCTCCGAACAGGAACTGCGCGGCCCGGTCCAGCCGGATGTGCGGCGGCCCGTCGCCCGGCGCCAGCGTCAGCCGCGCCGGCGCGAACCGCATCGCGCCGAACTCCGCATCCAGCCAGGCATCGGCCCCTTCACGCGCCGGCCCCAGCAGGCGCGCGGGATCCTCGGGCAGTTCCCCGGGATAGAACGCCGCCTGCCGCCCGTCCTCCAGCAGCCGCCCCCGCACGCAGGCCAACTCGCGCCCCTCGTGGCGGCGCGTCTCCTCCGTCGTGGCGCGCAGCGAGGCGATGGCCATCGCCTCGGTCTCGGCCCCGGCGAACTGCGCCCGGTCCCGTGCCCCGCGCGTCAGCGCCGCCATGATCGCGGTCAGCCGCGCGTGCTGGCTGTGATGCAGATGGTCCGCCTTGGTCGCCGCGAACAGGATGCGGTCAACCCGCCGCCCATGCCAGAGCTGGCTGAGAAAGGCATTTCGCCCGGGCCGGAACGACGACAGGATATCGCCCATCGACCGCGCCAGGTCATCGACCGCGCGCGGCCCGCGATGGATCGCCCCCAGCGCATCGACCAGCACCACCTGCCGGTCGATCCGGGCAAAGTGATCGTTGAAGAACGGCTTGACCACCTTGGCCTTGTAGGCCTCGAAGCGCCGCTCCATCTGGCGGTGCAGCGACCCGCGTCGCGATGCCCCCGCCACCGGAACCGGCGCAAAGGTCAGCACCGGCGAGCCGGCCAGGTCGCCGGGCAGCAGGAACCGCCCCGGCGGGATGCAGTCATAGGACCCCTTGCCGCGCGCCCCCGCGAGATAGCTGGTAAAGCGCCGCGCCAGGTCCTGCGCCAGCGCCTCGTCATGCGGCGCCTCGGGATCGGCAGAGCGGGCCAGCGCCATGAACTCCTGCGCGTCATCGCGGCGGTCCAGACGTTCCAGCGTGTCCTGCGCCCACTCGCGATAGCTCTTGTCCAGCAGCCCGAGGTCCAACAGCCACTCGCCGGGGTAATCGACGATATCCAGATGCACCGTGCGCGGCCCCTGCAACCCGGCCAGCAACCCCGACGGGCGCACCCGCAGCGACAACCGCAGTTCCGAGATCATCCGGGTGCTGTCGGGCCAATGCGGCTCCGGCGCGGAGAGCGCGGCCAGGTGGACCTCGTAGTCAAAGCGCGGCAGGGTCAGGTCCGGCTGCGGTTGCAGAAAGGCCGCCTCGATCCGCCCCTCCTGCTGCGCCAGCAGGCCGGGCATCCGCCCCCGGTCCAGCAGGTTGGCCACCAGCGAGGTGATGAACACCGTCTTGCCCGACCGCGCCAGCCCGGTCACGCCCAGCCGGATCACCGGCTCGAACAGGGTCTCGGAAATCCGGTCGCCCACGGTTTCGACCCCGCGCGCGATCCCGTCTGCCAGTGTTGCGATGACCAATCCGGTCTCCTGCCTTTGCCTCGCCCCAAGATAGGCATGCCGCCCGCCGGCGCCAAGCGGGACTTGCCCCGGCCCCGCGCCCGCGTTACCAGCCCGACCATGCCGCGATACGCATTGAAAGTCGAATACCAGGGCGCCCCCTTTGCCGGCTGGCAAAGGCAGAAGGACCAGCCGTCGGTGCAGGGCGCGATCGAGGCGGCGCTGGCGCGGCTGGAGCCGGGACCGCATACCATCGCCGCCGCCGGGCGCACCGATGCCGGCGTGCACGCGCTGGGACAGGTCGCCCATTGCGATCTGCAAAAGGACTGGGATCCGTTCCGCCTGTCGGGGGCGCTGAACCATCACCTGAAACCCGCGCCGGTGGCCATCGTTGCCGCCGCTCGGGTGGCGGACGACTGGCACGCGCGGTTCTCGGCGCGGGAGCGGCAGTACCTGTTTCGCCTGCTGATGCGCCGGGCACCGGCCACCCATGACAAGGGCCAGGTCTGGCAGATCGCGCACCGTCTGGACGCGGGCGCGATGCAGGCCGGCGCCGACATGCTTCTGGGCAATCATGATTTCACCACCTTCCGCAGCTCGATCTGCCAGGCCGCCAGCCCGGTCAAGACGCTGGACGAGTTGCGGGTGGAACAGGTCGAGGGATTTTCCGGCCCGGAGATCCGCTTTCACGTGCGCGCGCGGTCCTTCCTGCACAACCAGGTGCGCAGCTTCGTCGGTACGTTGGAGCGGGTCGGCGCCGGCGCCTGGAGCCCCGAGGACGTGCGCCGCGCGCTCGAGGCCCGAAACCGCGCCGCCTGCGGCCCGGTCTGCCCGCCGCAGGGCCTTTACCTCGCGCGGGTCGGCTACCCGGACGACCCGTTCGCGGGCCTCTGAGCCTCAGGTCATTCCGTTCCTTTTCGGGTCCGAAACACTCCGGACAGCGCGAGGGGCCGCCCCCGCGCCCCCGCCCGGATCACATCAGCCCCAGCAACCGCGCCGCGTTGGTCTTGGTGATGGCCTCGCGCAGCTCGTCCTTGATGGCGATCTTCTCGAAATCCGCCAGCCATCGCTCCGGCGTGATCATCGGCCAGTCCGAGCCGAACAGCACCTTTTTCCTGAGGATCGAGTTGCAGTATTTCACAAGGATCGGCGGGAAGTACTTCGGCGACCAGCCCGAGAGGTCAATGTAGACGTTGGGCTTGTGCTGCGCCACCGACAGCGCCTCTTCCTGCCAGGGAAACGAGGGGTGGGCGAGGATGATCTTCAGGTCCGGGAAATCCACCGCCACGTCGTCGATCACCATCGGGTTGGAGTATTTCAGCCGCATCCCGTTGCCGCCCGGCATGCCCGAGCCGACCCCGGTCTGCCCAGTGTGGAACAGCGCGATGCAGCCCTCCTCCGCCAGCGCCTCGTAGAGCGGATAGGCCATGCGGTCGTTGGGCCAGAACCCCTGCATGGTCGGGTGGAACTTGAACCCCTTGATCTTGTACTCGCGGATCAGCCGGCGCGCCTCGCGCACGCCCATCTTGCCCTTCCACGGGTCTATGCTCGCGAACTGGATCAACACGTCGCTGTGCTCGGCCACCTGTTCGGCGACCTCATCGTTGGAATAGCGGCGATAGCCGGTCTCGCGCTCGGCATCGACCGGAAAGATCACCGCCGCGATGTTCTGTTCGCGGTAATGCGCGGCGGTCTGGGCAATCGTCGGCGGGTGGCTCCAGGGCGCACCGAAATACCCGGCCATGGTCGCCTGCAGGTCGTCGTAACCGTCGTCGGCGTGGCAACCACAGGGTTCCTCGGCATGGGTATGGATGTCGATGGCGCGGATTTTCGTAAGATCAACCATGGGTCTGGTCCTTGTTCGTTGACGTGCAGGGGAGCGGCGCTCCGATCGGTATGGGGCCGGAGTCAGATCCGCGTCACGCAGGGGTCCGTTCCGGCATAAAGCCGCGCCAGCAGGTCGGCGCGACGGGTCAGCACCTTGCGAAAGTTCAGGTTGCCCTTGGCGGTCATCTCGCCCTCGCCCATCGAGGGCGGCTCGGAGAGCACAATGGCGCGGGCGACGCGGGCCGAACTGCCCGAGACCTCGCGGGCGCGCTCGGCCAGCCGTCGGTGGATATCCGACAAGAGCTGCGGGTCCGACAGCGCGCCATCCCGGGCCTGCGTGCCGTAGCCTTCGGCCGCAAGCTCGGCCAGGTTGGGAAAAATCATCACCCCGATCTCGTCGCGATCGGCCCCGGTGATCACCAGGTCGGCGGCCAGCGGCGCGAGGCAGGACAACATGTCGAGCCGGAGCTGCCCGGCGCGCACCCATGTCCCGGTGGTCAGCTTGAAATCCTCGGAGATCCGCCCGTCGAACCGCATCCCCTTGTTGACGTCCTCGGGGTCGACGAAACACATCGCGTCGCCGGTGATGAAGAACCCCTCCTCGTCAAAGGCCTGCGCCGTCCGTTCCGGATCGCGGAAATAGCCCGGCATGATGTTCGGTCCCTTGGCGCGCACCTCGCAGCGGCCGTCCTGATCGGGGATCAGCTTGATCGTCACCCCGGTCATCGGCACCCCCACCACGCCCGAGCGCGTGGTCGGCTCCTGCTGGATCATGGTGGCCGGCGCGGTTTCGGTCAGCCCCCAAGACGAGGTCATCAGCGGCACCGCGCCCCGGACCTGCATCGCCATCTCCTCGAAGCCGGTCCAGACGTCCTGCGGCAGCGAGGCGCCGGCGTAAAAAAGCATGTCGAGGTCGGAAAACAGGGTCTGGCGCAGCTTTTCGTCCCTGCGCGCCGCCTCGAGCATCATCGCGTAACCGACCGGCACGTTGAAGATCGCCGTGCCGGGCACCAGCGACAGGTTCTCGACGGTGCGGTCGAACATCCCCGGCACCGGCTTGCCGTCGTCGATGTAAAGACTGCCACCGTTGGCCAGCATCATGTTGAAATTATGCGAGCCGCCGAACACGTGGTTCCACGGCAGCCAGTCGACGATCACCGGCGGCCGGTCGCGCAGGAAGGGCAGCGAATCCGCGATCATCGCCTGGTTGGCGCACATCATCCGATGGGTGGTCATCACCCCCTTGGGGTTCGAGGTAGAGCCGGATGTCATCAGGATCTTGACCACCGAGTCCGGCGTGACGGCGGCAAAACCGGCTTCCACATCCGTGCCGGCGTCGCCCTTCAGCAGATCGGAAAATGGCACCGCCCCGCAGTTGCTTGGACGGGACGAGACCACCTCGACCCCCTCGAAGACATCCAGCGCCAGCGCCTCGGCATAGTGATCGGCTTCGACGGTATAGACCAGGCGCGGCTCGATCAGCTCCATCGCGTGGCGCAACCGCCCATGGGCGCCGGGGATCAGCGAATACTGCTCGGCCACCGGCACCACCGGGATGCCGACGTATTGCCCGGCCAGCGCCAGGATGCCGTGATCCACCCCGTTGCCCGACAGCACCATGATCGGCGTTTCCGGCCCCAGCCCGCGTGCCATCAGGGCGGCGGCCACCGCGCGCACCTGCTCCAGCATCTCGGCATAGCTCAGCGCGCGCCAGCCGGCGCCGCTGCGCTCCGCCAGGAACACCCGTTCGGGCGCTTCAGCCGCCCATCGGTGCAGCCAGTCGCCGGTGCGTTCGGCCACCGGGCTCAGCCCATAGGCCGAGCGCAGCAGGATCGTGCCGTCGTCGCGGACCTCGCGCAGGACCTTGTGCGGCCGGAACCGTGTTGTGCGTTGCATGTCTCATCCTCCCTCGAACCCCCGCCGGATCACGGACATCGCCGCGATCACGGCCTGTTTGGCCTCCTCGTCCATCCCGTTCAGAATGCGCGCCTCGTGACCGCGCACCGCCTCCAAGGCCCGGTCATACAGGCGCCGCCCCGCCAGCGTCGGGTTCAGCGCATAGGCCCGACGGTCCGTCGGCACCCGGTCGCGGGTGATCAGCTCGCGCCCCTCCAGCTCGTCGATGATCACCACCAGGTTCGCCCGCTCGACATCCAGCGCCTCGGCCAGTTGCGACTGGCGCAGGCCGGGATTGTCCACGATCAGCACCAGCGCCGAATAGGTCACCATGCGCAGGCCCAGCGGCTTCAGCGTCTGGTTCAGGTCGGCCTGCACCCCGTTGAAGGCGCGCTTCATGTGATAGCCGATGAACTCGCGCAGGGTCGCGTCCGAGACCCGCGCGCCCCCGGCTTCCCCCCGGGGGGTCGCGGCGGGGCGGCTCACCGCCCCTGCCCGAAGCTGGGCACGCGTTTCTCGAGAAAGGCCGCCAGCCCCTC
This sequence comes from Aquicoccus sp. SU-CL01552, assembly GCF_040365005.1. Taxonomy (NCBI): domain Bacteria; kingdom Pseudomonadati; phylum Pseudomonadota; class Alphaproteobacteria; order Rhodobacterales; family Paracoccaceae; genus Aquicoccus; species Aquicoccus sp. SU-CL01552. The sequence goes on from NZ_BAABWV010000004.1 coordinate 118,527, forward strand.
GACCGCGTCCGGGCTGGTCTGGGTCAGCGCGGCGCACAGGCTTTCGGTAAAAAGGCCGCCGGGCTTGTCCATGTCCTCGATCCGGCTCAGCGCCTGGATCATGATGTAGTTGGACAGCGGCGCGTTGTCGGCGATCTTGCGCGCCAGCTCCATCGCCCTGGGCAGCGCCTCACCCGTCCCCACGGCATAATGCGCAAGGCCCAGCGCAACGCCCTCCTCGGCGTTGTACTTGCGCCCGGTCAGCATCATCTCGATCATCCGGTCGGCACCCAGGATGCGGCCCACCCGCACGCTCGCACCGCCACCGACATAGATGCCGCGCCGCCCCTCGGGCAGTTGGAAGATCGCCGACGGCTCGGCAATCCGCACATGGGTCGCGGTCGCCAGTTCCAGCCCGCCACCGATCACCGCGCCCTCCAACGCGGAGACCACCGGCAAGCCGCCGTACTGGATGCGGTCCATGACCGCATGCCAGCCCCGCGAATGGCGCATGGTGCCCTCGGCATCGCGCGCCACGTGCTCGCTCAGGTCCAGCCCCGAGCAATAATGCCCCTCTGTCCCGGTCAGAACCGCCACCTTGGCCCCCTCCGGCGGCTTGGAGAAAAACCCGTCGATCTCCTCCAGAAGCTGATCGCACATGGCGTTGCGCTTGCCCGGGCGGTTCATGGTGAGCACGGCGATATCGCCCTGAAGTTCGACCTTGAGCATCGGCTGGGTCATGGTTGGCTCCCCGGTTTCGGCACGCCCGGCAGGCGGCGATGTTGAATAACTGTTATGATCTATAACTAAAAACGCACGGATTCGCAATCGCTGATTTTTTGGGCACGAAACGACAAACAGCCGGGGTTTCCCCCGGCCGCTGCATCACGTCAAAACCACATGCCCCGACGGGGCGCCGTGCCCTATTCCGCCGGCCCGATCGTCAGGGCGATCGGATCAAGCCCGTCGATCCCGCCGGTGATCCGGTCGCCCGCGACCACCGCCCCAACGCCAGCCGGCGTGCCGGTCATGATGACGTCGCCCGGCTGCAGGTGATAATACTTCGACAGGTCGGCGATGACCTCGGGCACACTGTGGATCAGCTCGCCCAGATGCGCGTCTTGCCGGGTCTCGCCGTTGACCTCGAGGTGAATGCGCTGCGGCCCGATCTCGCCCAGTTCCGCCGCGCGGGTCAGTGGCGCGAACACCGCCGCCCCCTCGAAATCCTTGCCCAGGTCCCAGGGCCGCCGCTTGTCCTTGCCGATCTGCTGCAGGTCGCGCCGGGTCATGTCCAGCGCGCAGCCATAGGCATAGATGGCCCCGGCCGCCGCCTCGGCATCGACCCGGAACACCGGCTTGCCGATCACCAGCGCCAGTTCCATCTCGTGATGCAGGTCCGCGGTCCCCGGCGGATAGGGCAGGGTCGCGCCACTGGCCAGCGCGGCCTGCGGCGACTTGGTGAAATAGAACGGCGCCTCGCGGTCCACCTCCGCGCCCATCTCGGCGGCATGGGCGGCATAGTTTCGCCCGACGCAAAAGATGCGCCCCACCGGGTATTCCGCCGCTTCACCCTTGACGGGGATCGAGCGCACCTCGGGCGGCTCGAAAAGGTAATCGGTCATCTCACGCGTTCCTTGCTTTTTTCGAAATCTGTTCTGTGGCGGGCGGCTCAGCCCAGCAGCACCGCCATGCGGCGCAGCGCCAAGCTGTATCCCTGCACCCCGAAACCGGCGATCACCCCTTCGGCGCGTTGCGACACATAGGAGTGATGGCGAAAGCTCTCGCGCTTGTGCACGTTCGAGATATGCACCTCCAGCACCGGCCCCTCATAGGCGTTGAGCGCATCGAGGATCGCCACCGAGGTATGGGTGTAGGCCGCCGGGTTGATGATGATCCCCGCCGCCTCCTCGCGGGCGCGGTGGATCATCTCGACGATCTCGCCCTCGTGGTTCGACTGGAACAGCTCCGTCTCCAGCCCCAGTTCCTTGCCCAGCGCGGCACAGCCTTGCGCCACGTCCTCCAGCGTCTCGGCGCCATAGATCTCGGGCTCGCGCTTGCCCAGCAGGTTGAGGTTGGGACCGTTGAGGATATGGATCATCCGGGCCATGTCAGCGTCCTGTGATAGGGGTCAAGGCGCAACCTAGGCAGCTGGCGGCAAAGGCGCAACCGCTAGCCTTGGCCGACCAGCGCCCGCACGAGGTCGCTTTCGGGCCGGGCCAGCTCGCCCACCACGGTGAAATGAGTGTGCCCGGGGTCATAGTGATCGCGCACCCGCGCCCCGCCCTCGCCCCAGACCTCGGCGATCAGCCGGGTCTGGCGCAGGAATTCCGGCCGCTCCGCCGTGCCGACCCAGAACCGCAGGTCCAGGTCCCGACGTGGCGCGCACAACACCGCGCTCTCCGCCGCCGCCTCCTCGGGGGTCAGCCCAAGGATGTCGTTCATCCGCGTCCCCAGCAGCGGCCGAAGATCATGCAGTCCGCTCAGCGAGATCACCCGGTCAAGCCGCGCCGCCACCGCACCCGCCAGCGGCCCACCGGCACAGCCCATCCGCGACACCAGCTGCCCGCCGGCAGAATGGCCGATCAGCCGCAGCGGCCCCTCCACCCGCGCCGCCGCCGCACCCACCGCCTGCGCGATCTCGCCGGTCATCTGCGAAATCCGCCCCTCGGGCGCCAGCGTATAGCTTGGCATCGCCACCGCCCAACCCGCCGCCAGCGGCCCGGCGGCCAGGTGCGACCAGACCGACTTGTCGAACTTGTGCCAATAGCCACCATGAACGAACACGACCAATCCCGCCGCCGTGCCCTCGGGCCGGAACAGATCGAAGCGATTGCGCGCGCCGGGGCCATAGGGCAGGTCCAGCTCGCCCCGCGCGGTGGCGCGAAACGCGGCCGCCTGCCGCGCCCAGCCCCCGGCCAGTTCGGCCGCGCCGGCCACGTGTCCGGCATTGTCAAAGGCTTCGTCCCAGTCGATCGGCCAGGCCGTCCGTGCGTCGCTCATCCTGCGGTCTCCTCCACAACCCCGCGCCAGCCTAGGCGCGCGACGGCCCCCGAACAAGCTCCCCGCCGAGCTCCGCGTCCGGCCCCATGGCCTTCGCCGTCCCGCGCCGGCCCCACCCACACAGGATCACGGGCGCACAAAGCAGGAAAGCGCCACCATGACATGGCGACGCCTTCTTCTCTTGCCCAAATACTCCCGCCGGAGGCTCCGACGCCGGCCGAACGCGGCCCCGTCGGAAACCGGCGCGCGCCGCTCACACGTCGAGCGAGCGCGCGATCAGCTCCTTCATGATCTCGTTGGTGCCGCCATAGATCATCTGCACCCGGCTGTCGGCGTAAAGCCGCGCGATCGGGTATTCCATCATGTAGCCATAACCGCCGAACAGTTGCAGGCATTCATGCACCACCTCGTTCTGGGTCTGCGAGCCCCAGTATTTCGCCATCGAGGCGGTGGCCGCATCCAGCTCGCCCACCTCCAGCCGGGAGATGCAGTCGTTGACGAAACTGCGCAGCAGCTCCGCCTTGGTCTTCATCTCGGCCAGCTTGAAGCGGGTGTTCTGGAAATCCATCACCCGGCTGCCGAAGGCCTTGCGCTCCTGCACGTATTTCACCGTTTCCGCGATGGCGAAATCGATCACGCCCAGCGCCGTCAGCGCGATCAGCAACCGCTCCCACGGCAGTTGTTTCATCAGCTGGTAGAACCCCTGCCCCTCCTCGGCGCCCAGCAGGTTGGTCATCGGCACCTTGACGTCCTCGAAGAACAGCTCGGCGGTATCGTTGGCCTTCATCCCCAGTTTCTTGAGGTTGCGGCCCCGGCGGAACCCCTCGGCGCCCTCGGTCTCCAGCGCGATCAGCGACACGCCCTTGGCGCCCGCGCCCTTGTCGGTCTTGGCCACCACGATGATCAGGTCAGCGGTATGCCCGTTGGTGATAAAGGTCTTTGCCCCGTTCAGCCGGTAGGAATTGCCATCCTTCTCCGCCGTCGTCCGCACCGCCTGCAGGTCCGATCCGGTGCCCGGCTCGGTCATGGCGATGGCAGCCACCATCTCGCCCGAGACCAGTTTCGGCAGCCAGCGCGCCTTTTGCTCCTCGGTGGCGAAGCTCACCAGGTAATGCATCACGATCGACTGGATCGAATAGCCCCAGCCGCTGTCACCGCGCGCGCCCTGCTCGTAAACGGCGATGGAATCGAACCCGATACCGCCGCCCGAGCCACCGAACTCTTCGGCGATCGCACCGCCCATCAAGCCGGCCTGCCCCGCCTTGGTCCAGAAGGCCCGGTCGACCATGCCGGCCTCGTTCCAAGCCTCGATATTGGGCACCAGTTCGTCATCGTAAAAGCGGCCGACGCTGTCGGCGAACATCTGGTGCTCGTCCTGCGCCCAGCCGGACGTCTTGGTGATCAGGCTCATGTTCGTTCCTCCCAGAAATGCGGTGTCGCCCGCGATCCTAGGCGGCGGTCGGGCAAAGGCAATCCGCGCCGGGACGCGCTACGCAACGTCCCCGGCATCGTGCCGCCGCGTCAACGCGGCCTCGATCCCCGCCGCGCAGAAGGCCACCAGGTCCGCCACCGGCACCGCGCCGGCGTCCTCGCCCGCCAGCGCCCCGACCCGCCAGCCCGAGGTCACATGCGCCAGCATCGCCGCGACGGAATAGACGAACCCGGCCGCGACGGTGCGGCGCGGTGCCTCGGGGTACAGCGCGGCGACCTCGTCGATGAACCGGCCCGCCGTCGGGTCGAACCACTCGGCCGCCAGGTCGCGCCAGCGCGGATCGGCCGAGACATGGGCCACCAGCCGCGCATAAGCCAGCCATTGCGGCCCGCCGTCCCGCGCCCGCGCGACATAAGGGGCCAGGAAACAGGTGACCACGTCGCGCAGCCCCATCGGCCCCGCCGCCCGGCGCGCCTCCAGCGCCTCCAGCCGCAGCCGCGACAATTCTGCGGCGCGGCGCGCCACGGTCTGGTGAAACAGGGCCACCTTGCCGCCGCCGTGATGGTGCACCAGCCCGGCCTGAACCCCCGCCGCCGCGGCGATGTCGCGAATCGTCGCGGCATCGAAACCGCGCTCGGCAAAGATCCTTTCCGCCGCATCGAGAATGCGCGCGCGGGTCTGCAACGACCGCTTTGACGGGGCCCTTTTGCGTTGATCTTCCACGGTTTTTCCCATCCCGGCGCTCCTTCATGCAAATGCATATTGCGTTATTTTGTACGCATGTTCAATATAAGCTCAACTCAGGGAGGAGACATGACGGAAACGCGCGACAGGTTCGCCCTTATCGGGGCCGGACCAATGGGGCTGGCTGCCGCAAAGGTACTGGCCGAACAGAAGATCCCGTTCCAGGGGTTCGAATTGCACAGCGACGTGGGCGGGCTGTGGGACATCGACGGGCCGAAATCGACGATGTACGACAGCGCCCACCTGATCTCGTCCAAGAGGATGACGGAGTTCACCGATTTCCCGATGCGCGAGGAGGTCGCCGATTACCCCTCGCACCGCGAGTTGAAAACGTATTTCCAGGACTTCGCCAAGGAATTCGACCTCTACCGCCACTACCGGTTCGGCGCCGAGGTCACCAAGGTCGCGCCGCTCGGCGGGTCCGGCGAGGGGTGGCACGTCTGCTGGCAGGATGACGACGGCACGCACGACGCGGTGTTCGCCGGCGTGCTGATCGCCAACGGCACCCTGTCGGAGCCCAACATGCCACGTTTCGAGGGCACCTTCGACGGCGAGCTGATCCATTCCTCGGCCTACCGCAGCGCCAGCCAGTTCGACGACAAGCGGGTGCTGATCATCGGCGCCGGCAACTCGGGCTGCGACATCGCGGTGGACGCGATCCACCACGGGCAAAGCTGCGATCTGTCGATGCGGCGCGGCTACTACTTCGTGCCGAAATACGTCTTTGGCAAACCGGCCGACACCATGGGCGGGCTGATCAAGCTGCCGATGTGGCTCAAGCGACGGATCGACGGGTTGATCCTGAAATGGTTCGTCGGCGATCCGCAGCGGTATGGCTTTCCGAAACCTGACTATCAACTTTACGAGAGTCACCCGGTGGTCAACTCGCTGGTGATGCACCATGCCGGGCACGGCGATCTTGCGATCCGCCCCGACATCGTACGTTTCGAGGGAAAAACCGTACAATTCACCGACGGTTCGGCGCACGACTATGACATGATCGTCGCCGCCACCGGCTACAAGCTGCACTATCCCTTCATCGACAAGACGCTGCTGAACTGGCAGGGCGACGCACCGCATCTTTACCTCAACGCCATGCATCCCACCCGCGACGATCTTTTCGTGCTGGGCATGGTCGAGGCGAGCGGTTTGGGGTGGCAGGGGCGCCACGAACAGGCCGAGATGGTGGCGCGCTACCTTGCCGGGCTGCGTGACGGCACCACCGAGGCAAAGACGTTGCAACGGGAAAAGGCCAAGGGGTTCGACCGCGCCACCGGCGGCATGAAATACCTCGATCTGCCACGCATGGCCTATTACGTCGACAAGGCCACCTATCGCAGCGCCGTCACCGGCTGGATCACCCGGCTCAAGCGGGGACAGGCAGCATGAGCGGCATCGACGAGATCACTCTGAATTTCAGCCCCGCCTCGCTGACTCTGCTCAACGCGATCCTCGCCGTGGTGATGTTCTCGATCGCCATCGACCTCAAGCCCGAGGATTTCCACCGGTTGCGCCGGGCACCCAAGCCACTGATAATCGGACTTTTTTCTCAGTTCATCGTGCTGCCCACGCTGACCTACCTGATGATCCTGGCGACCCAGCCGCGCCCCTCGATCGCGCTGGGGCTGATCCTGGTGGCGGCCTGCCCGGGCGGTAATATCTCCAACTTCATCACCCATCGCGCGGGGGGCAATGCCGCGCTCTCGGTGTCGATGACCGCCTTTGCCACGGTGGGCGCGATCCTGCTGACCCCGGTCAACATCGCGCTCTGGGGCGGGCTTTACGGCCCGACCCGAAACATCCTGCGCGACACCGCCATCGACCCGGTGCAGGTGGCGATCACCGTGGGGCTGATGCTGGTGCTGCCGCTGATCCTCGGCGTGCAACTCAACCAGCGCCGCCCGGAATTGACCGCGAAACTCCACCGCCCGCTGCAGGCGCTGTCGATGACGATCTTCTTCGCCTTCATCGTGCTGGCGCTGGCGGCCAACTGGAATTTCTTCATGGGCTATGCCGGGGCGGTTGCGGGGCTGGTGATCCTGCACAATGCGCTGGCCTTCGGCGGCGGCTGGACCGTGGCCACCCTGACCCGGCTGTCGCCCTTCAACCGTCGCGCGGTGACGATCGAGACCGGCATCCAGAATTCCGGCCTTGGCCTGGTCCTGATCTTTGCCTTTTTCGGCGGCCTGGGCGGAATGGCGGTGGTCGCCGCATTCTGGGGCATCTGGCACGCCATTTCCGGCATCACGCTGGCCGCGCTGATGGCCCGGACCGAGGCGACGCGATGAGCAGGATCCTGATCACCGGCGCTGGCGGCATGGTCGGCCGCGCGCTGATGGCCGAACTGGCCGAAGCCGATCACGAGGTGATCGCGACCGACCTCGCACCGCCGCCCGATCTGCCCACGAACGCGCGCTTCACCCGCATGGACGTGACCAGCGGCGATCCCGCGCAGGTGATCGGTGCGGAACGGCCCGAGGTGATCGTGCACCTGGCCTCGATCGTCACGCCGCCGCCCGGCGCCGGGCGTGCCTTTGCCCATCGAGTGGATGTGGAGGGCACGCGCAAGGTGCTCGCCGCCGCGCTGGCCACCGGAACCCGACGGCTGGTGGTCACCTCCTCGGGTGCGGCCTATGGCTATCACGCCGACAACCCTGACTGGCTGCGGGAAAGCGACCCGGTGCGCGGCAACCCGGAGTTTCCCTATTCCGACCACAAGCGACAGGTCGAGGACATGCTGGCCCAGGTGCGCCGCACCGATCCGGGCCTGGAACAAGTGGTGCTGCGCGTCGGCACCGTGCTGGGCGCGGGCACCGACAACCAGATCACCGCGCTGTTTCGCAAGAAACGGCTGCTGACGATCTCGGGCAGCGACAGCCCCTTCGTCTTCATCTGGACCCGCGATCTGGCCCGCATCCTGTTGCGCGCGGCAACCGACGGGCCGGCGGGGATCTACAACGTGGCCGGCGACGGCGCGCTGACCATGTCCGAGATCGCCCAGCGGCTGGGCAAGCCGGTGCTGCGGCTGCCGGCCTGGAGCCTGAAGGCGGCCCTTGCCATCGCCCATCCGCTGCGGCTGTCGCGCTATGGCCCGGAGCAGGTGCGTTTCCTGCAATACCGCCCGGTTCTGGCCAACGACGCGCTGAAACGCGACTTCGGCTATGTGCCTGAAAAGACCAGCGCCGAGACCTTCGAGTTCTGGAAAACATGGGCAGGGCTATGAAACACGCGGTAATCTCCGGCGGCGCCGGCGGGCTGGGCCGGGCGCTGGCCGCGCAATTGCAGGCGGAGAACTGGGCCGTGGCGCTGCTCGACCTGTCTGTCGAGGGGTTGGAGGAAAACACCTCGCAACTCCCCCTCGCCTGCGACCTGACCGATGCGGCCAGCCTTGCCCGGGCCATGACCCGCATCGCGGAGTGGAGCGACGGCGCGGTCGATCTTGCGATCTACAACGCCGGCGTGACCCAGATCGGGGCGTTCGACGCCACCGATGCCGCCAGCCATCGGCGGGTGTTCGAAGTCAACTATTTCGCCGCCGTGGACATGGCCCGCGCCCTGTTGGCCCCGGTGCGCGCGGCAAAGGGCGCCCACTTGGCGATTTCCTCGGTCGCCGGGTTCTCGCCGCTCTATCACCGCACCGCCTATGCCGCCTCGAAACACGCGCTTGAGGGGTTCTTTTCCTCGCTGCGATCCGAGGAGCGCGCGCATGGTGTGCATGTCGCCATCGCCGCCCCCTCTTTCGTCGCCACCAATATCGGCAAGCCGGAGCGGGGGGCCGACGGCATCGCGCGCCCCGGGTCCGCCAGCGACGGGATGGACTACATGACCCCGGACCGGGCCGCCGTGGAAATCCTGCACGGGCTGGACCGGCACCGCGACTTCATCCCCGTGGGCCGCGTCGCGCGGCTGGCCTGGCGGATCAACCGGCTGTCGCCGCGCCTGTTCCAGCGGCTGATGGAGCGGAATATCGGCGGCAGCTGACTGCCGGCGTCTGCCCGATCCCCGACGCGCCAAGGCGGGCTTTCCGATCCCCGACCGGGTCGCTAAGGTCGCGCGCAGACGGGTGCGCCCGGCTAGAGCAAAAGCGAGAGGACGAGAGAATGGCGAAAGTTGCGTTTCTGGGGCTGGGCGTGATGGGATATCCGATGGCCGGGCATCTGGCCAAGGCGGGCCACGAGGTGACGGTCTACAACCGCACCCCGGCCAAGGCCGAGAAATGGATCACCGAGTACAGCGGCGCCATGGCCGCCACCCCGCACGAGGCGGCGGCGGGCGCCGATTTCGTGATGTCCTGCGTCGGCAATGACGACGATCTGCGCGCGATCTGCACCGGCGAGGACGGCGCCTTTGCCGGGATGGAGAACGGTGCGACCTTTGTCGATCACACCACCGTTTCGTCCAAAGTGACCCGCGAATTGTACGGTCTGGCCAAATCCGCCGGGCTGGGATTCGTCGACGCGCCGGTCTCGGGCGGCCAGGCCGGGGCCGAGAACGGGGTGCTGTCGATCATGTGCGGCGGCGATCAGGCGCAATACGATGCCGCCGAGCCGGTGATGCAGGCCTATGGCCGCAGCATCAAGCGGCTGGGCGAGAGCGGCGCCGGGCAGTTGACCAAGATGGTCAACCAGATCTGCATCGCCGGCCTGGTGCAGGCGCTGAGCGAGGGGGTCAACTTTGCCGAGAAGGCCGGGCTTGACGGCCGCGCGGTGGTCGAGGTGATCGCCGGCGGCGCGGCAGGATCGTGGCAGATGGTGAACCGGCACGAGACCATGCTGGACGATGAGTTCGAGCATGGCTTTGCCGTCGACTGGATGCGCAAGGACCTGGGCATCTGCCTGGATACCGCGGACGAGATCGGCGCCAGCCTGCCGGTCACCGCGCTGGTCGACCAGTTCTACAAGGACGTGCAGGCGATGGGCGGCGGGCGCTGGGATACCTCCAGCCTGATCAAGCGGCTGAAATAGGCGTAGGCCAAGTCCCACCCCGAAAACGAAAATGCCCGGGCGATGGCCCGGGCATTCTTTCATTCAGCGGGCCGGATCAGCCCTTGAACACGCGGTAGATTGCCGGGATCACCAGCACCGTCAGCAAGGTCGAGCTGAGCAACCCGAACAGCAGCGAGATCGCCAGCCCCTGAAAGATCGGGTCGGCCAGGATCACCACCGCACCGATCATCGCCGCAACAGCGGTCAGCAGGATCGGTTTGAACCGGATCGCACCCGCCGCGATCAGCGTGTCGATCAGCGGGGTGTCGGGGCCGCCCTCGTGGCGAATGAAGTCCACCAGCAGGATCGAGTTGCGCACGATGATGCCGGCCAGCGCGATGAAACCGATCATCGAGGGGGCCGAGAACGGCGCCGAGAACAGCCAGTGGCCGCCGATGATGCCGAGGAAGGTCAGCGGGATCGGCGTGAGGATCACCAGCGGCAGCCGGAACGAACCGAACTGCGCCACCACCAGGATGTAGATCCCCAGCAGCGCCACCGCAAAGGCCGCACCCATGTCGCGGAAGGTGACCCAGGTGACCTCCCACTCGCCATCCCAGAGCAGGGTGACGTGGCTTTCGTCCTCGGGCTGGCCATGCAGTGAAACCGTAGGCCTGGTGCCCTCGGCCCAGTCCACCTGATCCAGCGCCTTGTCCACGGCCAGCATGCCATAGAGCGGCGCCTCGAAATCGCCGGCAAGCTCGCCCAGCACCATCTCGGCGGGGCGCCCGTTATGCCGGAAGATCGGGTAAGACGCCAGTTCCTCGCGGATCGAGACCACGTCGCCCAGTTCGACCACCCCGCGGGCTCCGGGAAGCACGTTGGCCGGGATCGGCGTGGTGAGGAAGCGTTCATCGACGACGCGGTGCGCCTTGTCCCGCTCGACCCGGATCGGGATCGGGCGACGCCCCTCGCCGCGATGGGAATACCCCACCGTGGTGCCCCCGTTCAGGATCGCGATGGTCGAGAACACATCCGATTCCTGCACCCCGAAGAATTCGAGCTGGTCAGAGTTGATGGTGACGCGCAGCCGTCGGCTCTGTTCGCCAAAGCTGTCATCCACATCGACAATGAACGGCACCTCTTCAAAGGCGGTGCGGATCTGTCGCGCGGCCTCGCGCCGGGTGTCGGCATCGGGGCCATAGACCTCGGCCAGCAGCGTCGCGATCACCGGCGGGCCGGGGGGCGGCTCGACCGTTTTCAGGCTGGTGCCCGGCGGCACGTCCTGCGTCGCGATCCGCTTGCGGATCTCCAGCGCGATGTCATGGCTGGTGCGGTCCCGCTCGCCCTTGGGCAACAGGTTGATCTGAACGTCGCCCAGCTCGGGCTTTTCGCGCAGGTAGTAGTGGCGCACCAGCCCGTTGAAGTTGAACGGCGCCGTGGCCCCGGCATGGGTCTGGATCGAGATGACCTCGGGCAGGTCCAGCACCGCGCGCGCCACATCCTGCGCCACCGCGTCGGTGGCCTCGACCGAGGCCCCCTCGGGCAGGTCGATCACCACAGAAAGCTCGGACTTGTTGTCGAACGGCAAAAGCTTGACCGTCACGTCCTTGGTATAGAAGGCCGCCATCGAGCCGAAGCTGAGCCCGGCGGCGATCAGCAGGAACAGCCCCGAGCGCCAGCGTGTCTTTAGAATCGGTCGCGCCACCGCGGTATAGAGTCGGCCCAGCCGGCCGCCATGGCCGCCCGCCTCGTCATGATGAAGCGGTGCGCGACCGGCGATCTTGAGCATCAGCCAGGGCGTGATGATCACCGCGACGAAGAAGGAAAAGATCATCGCCGCCGAGGCATTGGCCGGGATCGGGCTCATGTAGGGGCCCATCAGGCCGGAAACGAAGAGCATCGGCAACAGCGCCGCCACCACGGTCAGCGTCGCGACGATGGTGGGGTTGCCCACCTCGGCCACGGCGCGGATCGCCTTGGTGGCGCGGTCGGCCTTGTCCGGCATGCCCCAGTGACGCGCGATATTCTCGATGATCACGATGGCATCGTCCACGAGGATCCCGATCGAGAAGATCAGCGCGAACAGCGACACACGGTTCAGCGTGTAGCCCATGATCCAGGCGGCGAAGAGCGTCAGCAGGATGGTCACCGGGATCACCACCGCGACCACGATGCTTTCGCGCCAGCCGATGGCGAACAGCACCAAGGCCACGATCGAGATCGTCGCCAGCCCGAGGTGGAACAGCAGTTCGTTGGCCTTTTCGTTGGCGGTCTCGCCATAGTCGCGGGTGACCTCGATGGCCACGTTCTCGGGGATCAGGCTGTCTTCGAGAAGGTGCACGCGGTGCAGAACCTGCTCGGCGACGACCACCGCGTTGGCACCGGCGCGCTTGGCCACGGCGAGTGTCACCGCCGGGGTACGGCGAATGCTGCCGTCCTCTGCGCGCGTGAGGTTCGAGACGATCTTGTCCGAGGTATCCGGAACAAAGCTGATGTCGGCCACGTCGCGCACATAGACCGGACGACCGTCGCGCGCGGTGAGCAGCAGGTTGCCGATCTCGGCCGGGGCCCTCAGGGTCTCGCCCGCCACCAGCGGGATTTGTGCGCCGTCGTCGCGCACGGTGCCGATGGAAAAGGCGCGGTTGGCCGCCTCCACCTTGCCGGCGAGCTGCTGCAAGGTCACCCCGAACAGCGCCAGCCGGTCTGGGTCAGGCGCGATGCGGATCGCCTCCGGGCTCTCTCCGACCAGGTAAGTCAGGCCGACATCCTGGATCTTGGCCATCTCGACCTGCAACTCGCGCGCGACGCGGGTCAGGTCGTTGTTCGTCATCGCCTCGGCGCCATCCCGTGGGGTGAGCGTCAGCGCCACGATGGCCACGTCGTCGATTCCGCGACCGACGATCAGCGGTTCGTCGATGCCCACCGGGATCCGGTCGAGGTTGGCGCGCACCTTGTCATGCACCCGCAGGATCGCCGCGTCGGCCGAGGTGCCCACCAGGAACCGGGCGGTGACCATGGAATAGTCGTCCATCGACTGGGAATAGACATGTTCGACGCCGTTGATTGCCTTGACGATGGTTTCCATCGGCTCGGTCACCAGTTTCACCGCGTCCGCGGCGCGCAGCCCGGGCGCCTGGATATGGATGTCGACCAGCGGGACCGAGATCTGCGGTTCTTCCTCGCGCGGCAGGCTGACCAGCGCGACCAGCCCCACCGCCAGCGCGGCGAGGATCATCAGCGGCGTCAGCGGCGAACGGATGAAATTACGGGTCAGCCTTCCGGCGATGCCGAGCGCACCGGTCTTTTCCTTGTCTTCACTCATGACGGTCCACCAGAACATCGCCCTCGGTCAGACCACTGAGGATCTCGACCATCGGGGTGTCGTCAACGGACAGCGGGCCGCCCACCACGACGGCCCGGTCAACCGGCCCGCCGTCGGGGCCGCGCACGGTCACGAAATCCAGCCCCATCCGGGTGTCGACCCGGTCGGCCGGCACCACCAGCGCCGTTCTGCGGCCCACCGGCAGGCTGACCAGAACCCGGGCGTTGACGAATTCGCTGCTCATCCCCTCGACCTCGACATCGGCGATGACGCGGCCGTTCTCGATCTGCGGATAGACCTTGGCCAGCCGCCCGGGCTTGCTTTCGCCGTCCGGGCCGATGCGGATCTCGATGCCTTCCTTGAGATAGCCGGCATGCCGTTCGGGCACCGCCAGGCGCAGGAAGAACCCGCCGCCGCCAATCTGCGCGATCACCTCGCCCGGCATCACGACCGAGCCATGCGTGACCGGCACGTCGATCACCTTACCGGCGATCGGGGCCAGCACGGCGCCCTCGACGGCCTGTTGTTCGATCACGCGTTTCTGGGCGCGGGTCGCCTCGATCTGGTTTTTCAGCACCTCGACCTGGGTGCGCAGCGCGTCCAGCCTTTGCGCGGTAGTGACTCCGCGCTGCAACAGGTCCTCGCCGCGCTGCAATTCGGTCTCGGCGTTCTCGAGCTGCGACTGCAGCGCGTCGATCTGGCCCTGGACCGAGTCGAGTTGCAGGCCCAGCTTGGGATCGTAGATGTCGGCGATCTGCTGGCCCTCGGTAACGGGACTGCCCTCGGTCACCTTGATCGAAATCAGCGTACCACCGATGCGCGAGCGAGCCGGGATCATGTCGCGTGCCTCGACGCGACCGAACACCGCCTTCCATTCAGTCACCTCGCGCAGTTCGGCAGCCATTTCCGGCGCGGCAAGCCCCAGACCCGGGCCCAGAACCGCCAATGCCGTCGCCAAAATGAATGTCCGCATCACCAATCCTCGCTACCGCTGCATCGCTGGACACAGATGCACAACCGCGAATGTTTTGCAATCCCATGGCCCTGCGGCAGAGCGCCCGCCCCGAGGTGCGGCGTTGGCGGGGGCCGTTGCCTACTTGGTGAGAATCAGCTTGCCGGCGCGGGTGATGCGCAGCGTGTAGACCTGGTCACCAAGGGCGATGTGGGCCAGGCGTCCGCCGCTGGTCAGATCCTCGGCGCGGTGGGCGGGCAACACGGGCTGGGCCTGATCGGTTTGGGTGTCGGGGCTGTAAAAGGTCATCTGTTTGTCCTTGTCTCGGTCTCGATTCTGTCGATCACCGCATCCACGGACAGACCGGGCCAGAGGCCGATCTCGAAAAGAAGGGTCCAGACGTCATCCCGCCGGCGCGGGGCGCAGCCCGCCGGGCGCGCCGGCGAACAGGCAGGGTATGCAAATTGGCGCATCGGTTTCGTCCCGTGGTGTGCGGCTGGCTCACCCGGCACGGTGCGGGTTGGCTGAATATCCCTATTCCTGAGTAAAATGATAATGTTTGTCAAGCCGGGACATTTAACGTTTTTCTAGTCCACCCGCGCGCCTCCGGGCAGGAAGCGGTCGGGGTTGGCGACGATCCAGTCCATTACCCGTGTCGCGGGCTGCGACAGTTCCTGGTCGGCCCCGTGCAGCACGAACCAATGCCGCAGGATCGGCAGGCGTTCGGCAGGGATTGCCACCAGCCGGCCCGACTTCAGCTCTTCGTGGACGGTATGGCCCGACAGGATCGCCACCCCCAGCCCGGCCGCAACCGCCTGCTTGATGGTCTCGTTCGATTCCATCTCGGTATAGGCGTACTCGCGCCCCTCTCCGATCTCGTCGAGAAACCGCATGGTCAGAATCCGCGTGCCCGACCCTTCTTCGCGCATCACGAAATGCTGCGACAGGATATCGTCGGGCGTGACCCGGTCGAGCCGGGTCAGCGGATGGTTCGGTGGCGCCACCAAGAGGTGGGGGTGATCCCCGATCGACCGTGCCTCGACCGCCGGCTGTCGCGGCGGCCGCCCCATGATGACAAGGTCGATGTCGCCGGTCTCGATCATCTGGATGATCCGGGCGCGATTGCCGATCCGCAGCACCACGTCGATATCGGGAAAGGCGGAGCGCAACAGGACCACGAGACGCGGTGCGTAGTACTTGGCGGTGCTGACCACCCCCAGGACCACCGTGCCGGACAGCCCCTTGCCCAGCGTATCGATCTGGCGCACCGCGCGTTCCAGCGCGGCGCGGGTGGTGCGATAGGCGGTCAAAAGCGCGGTTCCCGCCTCGGTCGGGGCGAATCCCCCGGTGGTGCGACTCACCAGGGCACAGCCGAAATTCTCTTCCAGCGCGCGGAGCTGGCTGTGCACCGCGGGAGGTGTGAGCGATAACATCTCGGCCGCCGAACTGATGGCACCGATTTCACAGACCGCGTCGAGTGCGCGCAACTGCTTGAATGTTATGGAGTTGAGCCGCCTCATTCAGGGAAATCTAATCTTATTTCACAAGTTTTAAATTCATTATAATACCGGACTGCAGATATCAAACTTTCCGAGGACGGAGGATTACACCTTGAAAAACGAACCCTGCCTGCTTGCCCCCGCCGGGCTGATCCCGGCGCAGCTGGACGCCCCGATGCAGGCACTCAGCCGTGTCGCGGCCGACCTCGCCCAGATGATCGCCCGCGGTCCGCTGGGCGGCGCATTGGGCGCCGAGGTCGGCAGCAACACCGACGGCGACCATCAGAAGGCGCTGGACGTGATCGCGGACGAGGCCTTTGCCGCCGCCCTGCCCGGCACCGGCGTGCGCTGGTACGCCTCCGAAGAGCGCGAAACCGTCGAGGCGATCGACGACACCGGCACGCTTGCGCTGGCCATCGACCCGCTGGACGGCTCCTCCAACATTGATGTGAACGTCTCGATCGGCACGATCTTTTCGATCCGCCCCGCCCGCGACGAGGCTGAGGAAAGCTTTCTGCGCCCGGGCCGGGAACAGATCGCGGCGGGCTATTTCATCTATGGCCCGATGACCGCGCTGGTGGTCACCTTCGGCGACGGGGTCCTGACCTTCGTGCATGATCCGCGCGACGGGCTGTTCCACCAGACCGGCGACCGGATGACGATCCCCGATCACTCCTCGGAATTCGCCATCAACGCCTCGAACTATCGCCATTGGTCGAAACCCGTGCGGGCCTATATCGACGACTGCCTGCAGGGCGACGCCGGGCCGCGCGCCAAGAATTTCAACATGCGCTGGGTCGCCTCGCTGGTCGCGGAAACCCATCGCATCCTGTCGCGCGGCGGGATCTTCCTGTACCCGTCCGATGCGCGCCCGGGTTACGAACACGGCCGGCTGCGCATGGTCTATGAATGCGCACCCATCGCCATGCTGGTCGAACAGGCCGGCGGCCGTGCCACGACGGGCCGCGACCCGCTCCTGGATCAGCGCCCCGACCGGCTGCACGCACGCACGCCGCTTGTCTTCGGCACCCCTGACAAGGTCGACCGCGTCACCGCCTACCACGATCTGCCCGAACAGGAGGTTTCAGCCCTGTTCGGCAAACGCGGATTGTTCCGCGCCTGAAGGAGACTCAATGTCCAAGAAACATCCCATCATATCGGTGACCGGCTCCTCTGGGGCCGGCACCACCACGGTCAAGACCACCTTCGACCAGATCTTTCGCCGCGAGGGGATCGAGGCAGTCTCGATCGAGGGGGATGCGTTTCACCGCTTTGACCGCGCCTCGATGAAGGCCGAACTGGAACGGCACAAGGCCGCCGGCGAGGATACCTTCAGCCACTTCAGCTATGACGCCAACGAGCTGGGCAAGCTGGAAGAGGTGTTTCGCACCTACGGCGAAACCGGCAAGGGCGAGACCCGCCATTATGTCCATGACGAGAGCGAGGCCGAGCGCTGGGGCGCCGCACCCGGCAATTTCACCCGGTGGGAGCCCTTTGCCGACAACTCCGACCTGCTGTTCTACGAGGGGCTTCATGGAGCGGTGGTGAACGACGAGGTCAATATCGCCAAGTTCGCCGACCTCAAGATCGGGGTGGTGCCGGTGATCAACCTCGAATGGACCCAGAAGATCCACCGCGACAAGGCCAGCCGCGGCTATTCGACCGAAGCGGTGACCGAAACCATCCTGCGCCGGATGCACGCCTATGTGCACTGCATCTGCCCGCAGTTCGTCGAAACGGACGTGAATTTCCAGCGCGTGCCGGTGGTCGACACCTCGAACCCGTTCTGCGCCCGCTGGATTCCCACCGCCGACGAGAGCCTGGTGGTGATCCGCTTCAAGAACCCGCGCGGCATCGATTTCCCCTATCTCACCTCGATGATCGAGGGCAGCTGGATGACCCGCGCCAACTCGATCGTCATCCCCGGCGGCAAGATGGATCTTGCGATGCAACTGATCTTCACCCCGATGGTTCACCGGTTGGTGAGCGAATCCAAGCGCGCCTGAGGAGGCTGTCATGAACCAGCAAGCCCGAATCACTGCCGCAACCGAGGACCTGATGGCCAACGCGATCCGCGCGCTGGCGATGGACGCCGTGCAGGCCGCGAACTCGGGCCACCCCGGCGCGCCGATGGGCATGGCCGACGTGGCAACCGTTCTGTTCAACCGCTTCGTTCGGATCGACCCGGCGGCGGACAGGTGGCCCGACCGCGACCGGTTCGTGATGAGCGCGGGGCATGGTTCGATGCTGGTTTACGCGATCCATCACCTGCTGGGCTACGACGACATGGACATGGGGCAGATCCGCAACTTCCGGCAGATGGGCTCTCGCACCGCAGGGCATCCCGAATACG
Source organism: Aquicoccus sp. SU-CL01552 (assembly GCF_040365005.1). NCBI lineage: Bacteria > Pseudomonadati > Pseudomonadota > Alphaproteobacteria > Rhodobacterales > Paracoccaceae > Aquicoccus > Aquicoccus sp. SU-CL01552. The sequence continues at coordinate 136,736 of NZ_BAABWV010000004.1, forward strand.
GCCATGCCAAGGGGATCGAAACCACCACCGGTCCGCTGGGCCAGGGTATCGCCACCGCCGTCGGCATGGCGCTGGCCGAACGGATGCACAACGCGCGGTTCGGCGACGGTCTGGTCGACCATTTCACCTATGTGATCGCCGGGGATGGCTGCCTGATGGAGGGGATCAGCCACGAGGCGATCGACATGGCCGGCCACATGGCTCTGGGCCGGCTGATCCTGTTCTGGGATGACAACGGCATCACCATCGACGGCTCCACCGATCTGTCCACCTCGACCGATCAGCAGGCGCGGTTTGCCGCCGCTGGCTGGCAAGTGCAGGCGGTGGACGGCCACGACAAGGAGGCGATTGCCGCCGCCATCGAGGCCGCCCGCGCCGATGGCCGCCCCTCGATGATCGCCTGCAAGACGGTGATCGGGTTCGGTGCCCCGACCAAGCAGGGAACCGCCGCCACCCATGGCGCGCCGCTGGGCGAAGAGGAGATCGCGGCCACCCGGGCCGCGCTGGGCTGGTCCCACCCGCCGTTCGAGATCCCGCAAGAGGTTTATGATGCCTGGCACGCCGTCGCCGCCCGTGGCACCGCAGCCCGCGCGGAATGGGAGGCCCGGTTTCAGACCGACCCGAAGGCCGAGGCCTTCGCCGCCTCGCTCGCCGCCCCCGATGCCACCGCGCTCAACACCGCGATCACCGCCTACAAGGCAAAGCTGTCGCAGGAGGCCCCCAAGGTTGCCACCCGCAAGGCCAGCGAAATGGCGCTGGAGGTGGTCAACGCGACCCTGCCCAATGCCATCGGTGGTTCGGCCGACCTGACCGGATCGAACAACACCCGCACCAGCGCCATGACCCCGGTCAGCCGCGATGACTATGCCGGGGATTACATCCACTACGGCATCCGCGAACACGGCATGGCGGCGGCGATGAACGGGATCTCGCTGCATGGCGGGTTCCTGCCCTACGGCGGCACCTTCCTGGCCTTCGCCGACTACTGTCGCCCGGCGATCCGGCTTTCGGCGCTGATGCAGCGCCCGGTGATCTACGTGATGACCCATGACAGCATCGGGCTGGGCGAGGATGGCCCGACACACCAGCCGGTTGAGACCATGGCATCCTTGCGCGCGATGCCCAACCTGACCCTGTTCCGCCCCGCCGACGCGGTCGAGACCGCCGAGGCCTGGGAACTGGCCGCGACCAGCGACAAGACCCCCAGCGTGCTGTGCCTGTCGCGCCAGGGTCTGCCGACCCTGCGCTATGAGCACACCGAGGAGAACCGGACCGCGCGTGGCGCCTACCTGCTGCGCGGGGCGGACGGGAAGCGCGACCTCACCCTGATCGCCACCGGATCGGAGGTGGAAATCGCCTGCGCCGCTGCCGACCTGCTGGCGCGGGACGGGATCAGGGCGGCGGTCGTCTCGGCACCCTGTTTCGAACTGTTCGCCGCCCAGGACGCCGCCTATCGGACCTCTGTCCTAGGCACCGCCCCCCGCATCGGGATCGAGGCCGCCGTCCGGCAGGGGTGGGAGGGGTTGTTGCGCCCCGAGGACGGCTTTGTCGGCATGACCGGTTTCGGCGCCTCGGCCCCCGCCCCCGAGCTGTACGAGCATTTCGGCATCACCGCCGACCAAACCGCCGCGAAAGCGCGCGAACTCTTAGCCTAAGAGGTTGAAATGACAATCAAAGTTGCAATCAACGGCTTTGGCCGAATAGGGAGGTGCACCCTGAGCGCCATTTCCGAGAGCGGCCGCAACGACATCGAGGTGGTCAAGCTCAACGCCACCGGCCCGATCGAGACCGCCGCGCATCTGCTGAAATACGACAGCGTGCATGGCCGCTTTTCCGGCGAGATCCGCATCGACGGGACCACGATGGACGTGGGCCACGGCCCGATGGAGGTGTTCTCGACCTACGACCCCAAGGACCTCGACTGGTCGGGCGTCGACGTGGTGCTGGAATGCTCGGGTCAGTTCAATTCCCGCGATGCCGCCGCCGTGCACCTGGGACAGGGCGCGAAAAAGGTCCTCGTCTCGGCACCGGCCAGGGGCGCCGACCGCACCATGGTATTCGGCGTAAATCACCGAGACCTGAAACCCTCGGAGATCGTCGTCTCCAACGGCTCCTGCACCACCAATTGCCTGGCGCCGATGGCCAAGGCCCTGCACGACGCGGTGGGTATCGAGCAGGGGCTGATGACCACGGTGCATTCCTATACCGGCGATCAACCGACGCTGGACCGCCGGCATTCCGACCTCTACCGCGCCCGCGCCGCCGCCATGTCGCTGATCCCCACCAGCACCGGCGCCGCCAAGGCCATCGGAGAGGTGCTGCCAGACCTCAAGGGCAAGCTCGACGGTTCCGCCATCCGGGTGCCCACGCCCAATGTCTCGGCGGTGGACCTGACCTTTCGCCCCGGCAAATCGGTCACCCTTGAGGAGATCAACGCGATCATCGCCGAGGCGGCCGAGGGCCCGATGCGCGGCATCATGAGCTATGAGACCGAACCCAAGGTCTCGGTCGATTACAACCATGAAACCCATTCGTGCAACTTCGCCGCCGACCAGACCCGGGTGATCGACGGATCGCTGGTCCGCGTCATGGCCTGGTACGACAACGAATGGGGGTTTTCCTGCCGCATGGCCGACAACGCGGTTCACATGGGGCTGGTCGGATGAGCATCGCGCGCATCAGTGACATGGATGTCGCCGGAAAGCGGTTGCTGGTCCGGGCCGACCTGAACGTGCCGACCGAGGGCGGGCGGATCACCGACACCACCCGGATCGACCGGTTCGCCGAGGGCATGCGCCCGCTACTGGCGCGCGGCGCGCGGCTGGTCATCCTGACCCATTTCGGCCGCCCCGAGTCAAACGAGCTTGATTCCAGCTATTCGGTGGACAAGTTCCGCCCGGCGCTGGCCGAGGCGCTGGGGGTTCCGGTGCGGTTTTCCGATGTCTGCGCCGACGAGTCCGCTGTGATCCTGTCGCACCAGCTTGCCAATGGCGAGGCGCTGCTGTGCGAGAACCTGCGCCTCAACCCGGGCGAGACCGCCAACGATCCCGGTTTTGCCGCGCAGCTTGCCCGGCTGGGCGACATCTTTGTCAACGACGCGTTTTCCTGCGCCCACCGGGCGCATGCCTCGACCGAGGCGCTGGCCCGTCTTCTCCCCGCCGCCGCGGGGCCGCTGCTGGTCGAAGAGCTGGACGCGCTCGGCACCGCGCTCGACGCGCCCCGGCGGCCCTCGGTGGCCATCGTCGGCGGCGCCAAGGTCTCCAGCAAGATCGCCGTGCTCAAGAACCTGGTGCAAAGGCTCGACGCGGTGATCATCGGCGGCGGCATGGCCAACACCTTCCTGTTTGCCGACGGCGCGCCGATGGGAAAGTCGCTGCACGAACCCGACCAGATCGCGACCGTCCGCGAGATCCGGCGCCTGGCCGAGACATCCGGCTGTGCCCTGCACCTGCCGCAGGAGGTGGTGGTGGCGCGGGAGTTTCGCGCCGGTGCCGATGGGCTGATCACCGATGCCTTTGCCTGCCCGCCCGACGCGATGATCCTCGATGCAGGCCCCGAGGCCCTGACCGCATTCCAATCGGTGCTGGACGGCGCTCGAACGATCCTGTGGAACGGCCCGCTGGGCGCCTTCGAGGTCCCGCCCTTCGACGTGGCCACCGTGGAACTGGCCCGAAGTGCCGCCGCGCGCACCCGGCAGGGGCACGCGGTCAGTGTCGCCGGTGGCGGCGACACCGTCGCGGCGCTGAACACGGCGGGCGTCACCCAAGACTTCACCTATGTCTCCACCGCCGGTGGGGCATTCCTGGAATGGCTGGAGGGCAGAACGCTCCCCGGTATCGCGGCGCTGAACGGCGCCGCCGCAGCCGCTTGAGGCAAGGAGGCCCGAAATGGCACTGATCACGCTCCGGCAATTGCTGGACCACGCGGCGGAACACGGATACGGCGTTCCCGCCTTCAACATCAACAACATGGAACAGGGGCTGGCGATCCTGCGCGCGGCGGAAAAATGCGACGCGCCGGTGATCCTGCAGGCCAGCCGCGGTGCGCGCTCCTACGCGGGCGACATCATGCTGCGCCACATGGTGCAGGCGTTGGCCGAGATGTTTCCCGACATTCCGATCGTGATGCACCAGGACCACGGCAACAACGACGCCACCTGCCTCACCGCGATCCGCCACGGCTTTACCAGCGTGATGATGGACGGCTCGCTGGAAGAGGACATGAAGACCCCGGCGAGCTATGACTACAACGTCGGGATCACCGCCCGTGTCACCGCCGCCGCCCATGCGGTCGGGGCCAGCGTCGAGGGCGAACTGGGCGTGCTGGGCTCGCTGGAAACCGGCGAAGCGGGCGAAGAGGATGGCTCGGGCGCGGTCGGCAAGCTGACGCAGGACCAGTTGCTGACCGATCCCGACCAGGCGGTGGATTTCGTGATGCGCACGAAATGCGACGCGCTCGCCATTGCCTGCGGCACCAGCCACGGCGCCTACAAGTTCAGCCGCAAGCCGGATGGCGATATCCTGTCGATGCAGACCATCGCCGCGATCCACGAGAAGCTGCCCGACACCCACCTTGTCATGCACGGCAGCAGTTCGGTTCCGCAGGAATTGCAGGACATCATCAACGCCTATGACGGCGAGATGCCGCAAACCTACGGCGTGCCGGTCGAAGAGATCGAGCGCGGCATCAGGATGGGCGTGCGCAAGGTCAACATCGACACCGATTGCCGGATGGCGATGACCGGGCAGTTCCGCAGGGTCGCCGCCGAGGCCCCGGCCGAGTTCGATCCGCGCAAGTTCCTGATCCCGGCGATGGACGCGCTCAAGGCGCTGTGCACCGACCGGTTCGAGCGCTTTGGCACCTCGGGCCACGCGGCCCGCATCAAGCCCGTCCCGATGGACGATATGGCCGCCCGCTATGCCGCGGGCGCGCTTGCCCCCCAGATCGCCGCACCCCGGGCGGCCGAGTAATCACAGCCGGGACCCCAAGGAGGAAACCCAAATGGATCAATCCAACCGCTACGCCCGCCTCGACCTGAAGGAGGCCGACCTGATCGCCGGCGGCCAGCACGTGCTGGTGGCCTACATCATGAAACCGAAACCCGGCTTTGGCTCCTATCTCGCCACCGCCGCCCATTTCGCCGCCGAAAGCTCGACCGGCACCAATGTGGATGTCTCCACAACCGATGATTTTACCCGCGGCGTCGATGCGCTGGTCTACGAGATCGACCCGGACAGGGAACTGACGAAGATCGCCTATCCGATCGAGTTGTTCGACCGCAACATCATCGACGGGCGGGCGATGATCTGTTCGTTCCTGACGTTGGCGATCGGCAACAACCAGGGCATGGGCGATGTCGAATACGCCAAGTTGCACGATTTCTACGTGCCGCCCGCGTACCTGCGGCTGTTCGACGGCCCCTCGACCACGATCAGCGATCTGTGGCGGGTGCTGGGGCGGCCGCACGTGGACGGCGGTTTCATCGTCGGCACCATCATCAAGCCCAAGCTGGGCCTGCGACCGAAACCCTTTGCCGATGCCTGTTACGATTTCTGGCTGGGCGGCGATTTCATCAAGAATGACGAGCCGCAGGGCAACCAGCTGTTCGCGCCGCTGAGAGAGACCATTCCGCTGGTCGCCGACGCGATGAAGCGGGCGCAGGACAAGACCGGCGAGGCCAAGCTTTTCTCGGCCAACATCACCGCCGACGATCACCACGAGATGATGGCGCGCGGCGAATTCATCCTGGAGGCCTTCGGCGAGAACGCCGATCACGTCGCCTTCCTGGTGGATGGCTATGTCACCGGCCCGGCGGCGATCACCACCGCGCGGCGCGGCTTTCCCAACCAGTACCTGCATTACCACCGCGCCGGCCACGGCGCCGTCACCTCACCGCAGGCCAAGCGCGGCTATACCGCCTTCGTGCTGTCGAAAATGGCGCGGATGCAGGGGGCCTCAGGCATCCACGTGGGCACCATGGGTTTTGGCAAGATGGAGGGCGAGGCCAGCGACCGCGCCATCGCCTACATGATCACCGAGGACAGCGCCGATGGTCCCTATTTCCACCAGGACTGGCACGGCATGGCGCCGACCACGCCGATTATCTCGGGCGGCATGAACGCGCTGCGGATGCCGGGGTTTTTCGGCAACCTCGGCCATTCCAACCTGGTGTTGACCGCCGGTGGCGGCTCGTTCGGGCATATCGACGGCGCGGCGGCGGGGGCCACCTCGCTGCGGCAGGCGGAACAATGCTGGAAAGAGGGCGCCGACCCGCTGGAGTTCGCCAAGGACCACAAGGAATTCGCCCGCGCCTTCGAAAGCTTCCCGAACGACGCCGACGAATTGTTCCCCGACTGGCGCAAGGCGCTGCGGCTGAACTCCGCCGCCTGATCTCGCCGGGGGCGGGCGCGCCGCCCCCGGTCCCCGTCTGACCCGAACAGGAGAGCCCGACCATGAGTTTCGACCGTTCCATCAAGATCGCGCCGTCGATCCTGTCCGCTGATTTCGCCAACTTCGGGCAGGAAATCCGCGCCATCGAGGACCAGGGCGCCGACTGGGTCCATGTCGACGTGATGGATGGCCATTTCGTGCCCAACCTCACCTTCGGCCCGCCCGCCGTCAAAGCCTTCCGGCCCCATGTGAAGACGGTGATGGACGTGCACCTGATGATCGCGCCGGTCGATCCCTATATCGCCGCCTATGCCGAGGCCGGGGCCGATGTGATCACCGCCCATGTCGAGGCCGGACCGCATCCCCACCGCACCCTGCAGGCGATCCGCGCGGCGGGCTGCAAGGCCGGGCTGGCACTAAACCCCGGCACGCCGGCGTCCTCGGTCGAGTACCTGCTCGACATGGTGGACCTGGTCTGCCTGATGACGGTGAACCCCGGCTTCGGCGGGCAGAAGTTCATTCATTCCCAGGTCGAGAAGGTCAAGCAACTGCGCCGGATGATCGGCACCCGCCCGGTGCATATCCAGATCGACGGCGGTGTCGATCCGACCACAGCGCCGCTGGTGGCCGATGCCGGCGCCGACGTGCTGGTGGCCGGCTCGGCGGTGTTCAAGGGCGGCTCGGTCGAGCGCCCAGAGGTCTATGGCCAGAACATCCGCGCCATCCGCGAGGCGGCACAGGGGAGATAAGCCTGAGGGTGCTCTCCCGTTGTCATTCACATGTGCGAATGCAACTATATGTGTGATCAGGGACATGAACGGGAGGAGCACGAGATGGAGATCAAACGGAGGACATTCCTGCAGGGCGCGGGTGCCGGGCTGGCACTGACCGGGCTTGGCACGGCACGCGCCTGGGCCGAGACCAGCCTGAGGTTCGGCACCATGCAGGTGCAGACGCTGTTGGACGGACACCTGGTGCTACCGCCCGATTTCATATTCGAACCGATGCCGCAGGGCGAGCTTGCCCCGTTGCTGGCCGAGCGCGGCATCGACCCCGGCGCCCCGCTCACCCCCGCCTGCAACGTGACGCTCCTGCGCGACGGCGACCGCGTGGTGCTGTTCGACACCGGCTCGGGCAGCGGGTTCCAGCCCACGGCGGGCGAGTTGCTGGCGGCGCTGGAGGCCGCCGGGGTCTCGCCCGGGGATGTCACCCACGTGGTCTTCACCCACGGCCATCCCGACCACCTCTGGGGCGTACTCGACGACTTCGACGATCCGCTGTTCGCGGAGGCCGAGCACATGATGGGCCGCGCCGAGTGGGATTACTGGTACAACCCCGAGACCGTGGATACCATCGACAGCGGGCGCACCGCCTTTGCGGTCGGGGCCAAGCGGCGGCTGGACATGCTGGAGGATGCGATCACCTTCTTCGACGACGGCGACGAGATCCTGCCCGGCGTCGCGGCGCGGGCCACCTTTGGTCATTCGCCGGGCCACATGGCGTTCGAGTTGCGCTCGGGCTCCGAGGCGGCGATGGTGGTGGGCGATTGCATCGGCAATCCTCACATGGCCTTTGCCCGACCGGAATGGCACTCCGGCTCGGACCAGGATCAGGAACGGGCGGCGGCGATCCGCGTCAAGCTGCTCGACCAGCTTGCCCATGAGCAGATGCGCCTGATCGGCTTTCACCTGCCCGATGGCGGCATCGGCCGGGCCGAGCGTGACGGCGATGGCTATCGTTTCGTGCCCGAGACCACCTGACAGAACAGGAGACAGATCATGGCCACCACCCCGCCCGTCTGCGATTTCGGCTGGAACGCCCCGGATTTCACCCTGCCCGCCACCGATGGGCGGATCTGCACGCTGGCCGATGTGGCGGGGCCACGGGGCACGCTGATCATGTTCATCTGCAACCACTGTCCCTATGTCATCGCGGTGCGTGACCGCATCCTGCGCGATGCGCGCGAGTTGATGGAAATGGGCGTGGGCGTGGCGGCGATCAGTTCCAACGATGCCGCGACCTATCCCGCCGACAGTTTCGACAACATGCGCAAGCTGGCCGAAGATCTGGCGTTTCCCTTTCCCTATCTCCATGACGCGGATCAAAGCATCGCGCGCGCCTATGGCGCCGCCTGCACGCCGGATTTTTTCGGTTTCAATTCCGATCTCGGGCTGCAATATCGTGGCCGCCTCGATGCCTCGCGCAAGCAGGCCGGTCCGCCGGAACTGCGCCGTGACCTCTTCGAGGCAATGAAACAGGTTGCCGAGACCGGGCAGGGACCGGCCGAGCAGGTCCCCTCGATGGGCTGCTCGATCAAATGGAAGGGGGCGGCGTGACCGCGATCATCTTCGACCTCGACGGCACGCTGGTGGACAGCGCGCCCGATATCCGCGCCGCCGCCAACAAGATGCTGGAGAGCGAGGGGCAGGCACCGCTCGATCTGCCGACGGTGATCTCCTTCATCGGCAACGGGCTGCCCAAGCTGGTGGAACGCGCCATGCGTGCCCGCGATCTGCCGATGGAGCGGCACGCGGAACTGGCCACACGCACGCTGGCGTTCTACGACGCCGAAAGCACCGCGCGCACCCGGCCCTATCCCGGGTTGACCGAGGCGCTGGACAGCCTGCGCGCGGGCGGCTTCATCCTTGGCATTTGCACCAACAAGCCCGCCGCGCCGGCGCGCGACATCCTCGCCCAGCTCGACCTCGCGCAGTATTTCGACACGGTGATCGGCGGCGACAGCCTGCCGGTCAAGAAACCCGATCCCGCGCCGCTGCGGGCCGCCTTCGCCGCGCTGGGTGGGGAGGGGCTTTACGTGGGCGACAGCGAAGTGGACGCCGAGACCGCCGAGCGGGCGCAGGTTCCCTTCCTTCTGTTCACCGAGGGCTATCGCAAGCAACCGGTCGAGGCGCTGCCGCACCTGGCGCGGTTCAATCATTTCGAGGCGCTGCCCGGGCTGGTCGCCCGGGCGCTGGAGCGCGCGACGGGCTGACCCGTCTCAGGCCACCCGGCCCATGTTCTCGGCCTCGGCGCGGATCATGTCGGCGGCCTTTTCCGCGATCATGATGGTGGGCGCATTGGTATTGCCACCGATCAGCGTCGGCATCACCGAGGCATCGACCACCCGCAGCCCCTGCAGCCCGCGCACCCGCAGGGTGGGATCGACCACCGCCATCTCGTCCACGCCCATCCGGCAGGTGCCGACCGGGTGATAGATGGTGTCGGCCCGGGCGCGGATATGGCTTGCCCAAGTGGCATCGCTCAGCCCGTCGCGCACCCCGAAAAGCTCCTTGTCGCGATAGGGTGCCAAGGCCGGGGCCTGCAGGATCGCGCGCGCCATCCGGGCGCCCTTGATCGTGGTCTCCAGGTCACGCGGATCGGAAAGGAACTGCGGGTCGATCGCGGGGGCGGCCAGCGGATCGGCGCTTTCCAAGGTCACCGTGCCCCGACTGTATGGGCGCAACGCGCAGACATGGCAGCTGAACCCGTGGCCCAGGTGCAACTTGCGGGCGTGATCGTCAACGATGGAGATCACGAAGTGCAGCTGGATATCCGGGCGGTCCAGCGCCGGGTCGGTCTTGAGGAACCCCGCCCCCTCGGCAAAGGGCGTGGTCACCATGCCTCCGCCGTCGCGCCGCCAGCGCAGGATGTGCCTGACCAGGTTCGCGGTGGCCTTTGCACCGATGCCGAAATTGTCGGTGTCCTTGCTCTTGTGCGCGAGGATGAAATCAAGGTGGTCCTGCAGGTTCCGGCCCACGCCGGGCAGCTCATGCACCGTCTCAATCCCGTGCGGGCGCAGGTCGTCGGGGTTGCCCACGCCGGACAATTGCAGCAACTGCGGCGAGTTGAAGGTTCCCCCGCACAGCAGCACCTCGCGCCGCGCGCGCACCGCTTTCTCCGCGCGTCCGCGCCGATAGGTGACACCTGTCGCGCGCTTGCCGTCGAACAGCAGGCGGGTCGCATGAGCGCGGGTGATCACCGTCAGGTTCGGTCGGTCCATCACCGGATGCAGATAGGCCGCCGCCGCCGAGCACCGTTCACCACGCCGCGCCGGATCGTGGAACTGGGTCACCTGGTACAGGCCCACCCCCTCGTTGTCGCCGGTGTTGAAATCGGCGCTGCGCCGATGCTGCATCTCGGTCGCCGCCTCGACGAAGGCCCGGCTGAGCGGACGCGGATCGTTCTGGTCCGACACCTGCAAGGGGCCGGCGTCGCCGTGGAAATCATCCGCCCCGCGCTGGTTGGTTTCGGCGCGTCGGAAATAGGGCAGCACCTCGTCCCAGGACCAGCCATCGCACCCCAGATCGGCCCAGCCGTCATAATCCGAGCGATGCCCGCGCACGTAGAGCATGGCGTTGATCGCACTGGAGCCGCCCAGCGCCTTGCCGCGTGGCTGGTACCCCTTGCGGCCATTGAGCCCGGCCTGCGGCACGGTCTCATAGGCCCAGTTGCTGATCTTGCCATGCCCCGGAAGGATCGCCACCACGCCGGCGGGCGCGCGGATCAGGATGTGCTTGCCGGCGCCACCGGCCTCGAGCAGGCAAACCTTGACTTTCGGGTCCTCGCTCAGCCGCGCGGCCAGCACCGAACCCGCCGATCCCCCGCCGACGATCACGTAGTCGAATTCCATCACGCCCTCCCCTGCGCTTTTCTACAGCAGGAAGGATCGCGGCGCCCCTGTCCAGAAAAACATGGCGTCAGTCCGGGTCGAACGCGCGCCTGTCATCCGCCGCAACCCATCCTTCGGCCGTCTTCAGGCGGTGGGTGATCCGGTTTTCCCGCCCCAGGGTCTGCTCGATGAAGCAGCCTTTCCTCGCCGCCTGCACGAGGTCGAGCTGCAGGTCCAGCGGCGCGTCGCTGTCGATCAGCACGTCGATTTCGAAGAATTTGGGCGCCGTTTCGTACAATCGCCCGGCCTTCTCCCAATCCCATGCGACGCGAGCCTCGACCTGAAGGTCGTTCAGGGCGACGCCCATGCGTTTCGCAAAGGCACGGATCTGGGTCATGATGCATCCGGTCAGACCGCCGACGAAAAGTGCCAGCGGCGGCGGCGCAGAAGCATCACCGCCGTGAAAGGGCCCCTCGTCGGTGGCCAGTTCAAAGTGCTCTTCCATCGGCTCGACCATGCGCACGTCGAGTTCGTTGCGCATCTTGCCGACTGCGCGACCGGTGCAGTCGAACCGCACCACCGCGCGGGGCGGTGCGGTTTCCGGCGTGATCGCACCGCTCACGGTTTCACGATCCGGTTGGCCAGAACGCCGATCCCCTCGATCTCCAGTTCGAACCGGTCACCGGGTGCCAGCCGCTTGCCCATCTCCAGCCCGCAGCCGGTGCCGACGGTGCCCGAGCCGATCACCTCGCCCGGGTAAAGCGTTTCGGAAGAGGAGATGTGCTCCAGAATGCGGCCGAAATCATGATGCATCTGGCCGCTGTTGCCGCCCCCCCAGCGTTCCCCGTTGACCCGCGCCTCCATGTCCAGCGCGACCGGGTGCGCCACCTCGTCAGCGGTCAGGATGAAGGGGCCGAGGATGTTGCCGGTGTCGAAATCCTTGCCCTTCGCGGGACCGAGCTGGCCCGGCATCTCCTTCGTCTGGGCATCGCGGGCCGAGACATCGTTGAGGATGGTATAGCCGAAAATGTAGTCCTCGGCCTCGCCCGCCTTGATATCCTTGCCGGTCTTGCCGACGACGATCGCCAGTTCCAACTCGATATCCAGATGCTCGGCGTAGCCGGGCCAGATCACGTCCTGCCCGTGGCCGATGAAGGACATCCGGTTGCCCTTGTAATAAATCGGCTGGTCGTACCAGACCGGGGGCAATTGCGGCTCGGGCTGGCCAAAGGCGCGCAGGCAGTTGAACAGGTGCTCCTCGAATACCAGGCAATCGCGGTACTGCACCGGCATCAGCGGCGGGCGAAACGCGACCTCGCCTTGCAGCAGGATCGCGCGGTCATCGGCGGTCTCGATCAGAGCACGGGCCAGCGCCAGCGCCGCCTCGCCACCATGGATCACCGCCATCATGTCGACGAAATGCGCCGCGTCCCCGCCCGCCAGTTGGGCGGCGCGGTGCAGGTCGATCAGCCGATCGTCGGACAGCGCGGCGACAACGCGGTCGCCGGCCCGGTAACTGACGGTTGCAAGCCTCATCTCAATCCTCCTCGAAAATCGCCACGGCGCGGGTGAAACCGGCACTGGCGGCCTTGATCTTGTAGGGAAAGCAGGAAATCTCGAACCCGTCGCCGGGCAGCTGGTCGAGATTGGTCAGCTTTTCCATGTGGCAATAGCCGATATCCATGCTGGCGCGGTGGCCTTCCCAGATGATCGAGGGATCGTGGCTTTGGGCGTATTGCTGCGCCGTCAGGGCAAAGGGGGCGTCCCAGCTCCAGGCGTCGGTACCAGTGACGCGCACCCCGCGCTCCAGCAGGTAGAGCGTGGCCTCGCGCCCCATGCCGCAGCCTTTCACAAGGTAGTCGTCCTTTCCGTAGTGATCCCCGGCCGAGGTGTTGACGACGACGATGTCCAGCGGCTTCAATTCGTGGCCGATGCGTTTCAACTCGGCCTCCACGTCCTTGGCGGAGACCACGTAGCCGTCGTCGAAGTGACGGAAGTCCAGCTTGACCCCGGGGTTGAAGCACCATTCCAGCGGCACCTCGTCGATGGTGATCGCGCGCTCGCCGTTACTCATGGTCGAATGGTGGTGATAGGGCGCGTCCAGATGGGTGCCGTTGTGGGTGGCGATGCTCAGGCGTTCCACAGCCCAGCCCTCGCCGCCCGGCAGATCCTCTTTTTTCAGACCGGGGAAAAAGGCCATCACCTGCTCGGCGGTCTGGTCGTGGGTCATGTATTCGATCTCCGGCAGCATGATCGGCGGGTCCGATACGATGCCCATTTCGAGGGGAACGGAGAGATCGACGAAACGGCGTGCCATGGGCAGCCTCCTTTTCTAGTGCACAAGTACGGTTGCGAGAGAGGGAAAGATCATCACCAGCACCAGCAGCGCCAGCATCATCAGCGCAAAGGGGGCGGCGCCGCGAAAGATCTCGCCCAGCGGGATGTCGGGATCATCCAGCGCGGATTTGATCACGAAGACGGAAATGCCGAAGGGCGGCGTCAGCAGCCCGATTTCCACCGCGACGATGGTGACGATGCCGAACCAGATAAGGTCGACGCCCATCTGCGTCAGCACCGGCAGCATCAGCGGCACAAGGATCAGCATGATCGAGGAACTGTCGAGGATCGTGCCCATCACGATGACCAGCACCACATAGGCCAGGATCACCCCCCAGAAGCCGATATCGGCATGGGCCACGAAATCTCCGAACCCCATCGGCACACCGGACAGCGCCAGCATCCGCGAATACATCTGTGCGGCGATGATCAGGAACGAGATCGCGGCGGTCACCAGCCCGGTATCGGTCAGCACCTGCCAGAAATCCCGGGCCGAAAGGCTGCGCCGGACCAGCCCGATGACGATGGCGCCAAGGCAGCCGACCGCGCCGGCCTCGATCGGGGTGAAGAAGCCGCCATAGATCCCGCCCAGCACCAGCCCGATCAGCGTGGCGATCGGCAGGCCCTTCTTTGCCACCTCGCCCCGGCTGAGCACCGGCATGTCGTCGACCCCGTGCGTCGCGCCCAGCGCCTGTGGCCGGAACCGCGCCGTCAGCCAGATGCTGCCGGCAAAGATCACGGCCAGCAGCAGCCCGGGGATCACCCCGGCGATGAACAGGTCGCCCACCGATTGCTCGGTCAGCAGGCCGTACAGGATGAGCAGCAGGCTGGGGGGGATCAGCATCCCCAGCACCGAGGATCCCGCCACCACCCCCACCGAGAAGCGCGGGGAATAGCCGTGGCGGATCATCTCGGGCACCGCGATACGGGTAAAGACGGCGGCCGAGGCGATGGAGATGCCGGTGATCGCGGCAAAGATCGCGTTGGCGCCGACCGTGCCGATGCCGAGGCCGCCGGAAAAGCGGCGGAACAGGTGGTTGGCCACGTCGAAGGCATCGCGCCCCATGCCGGTGACCGACACGAGGTAGCCCATCAGCACGAACAGCGGCACTACCCCGAAGAAATAGCTGGAGATGGTTTCCGAGGCCGCCAGCGCCAGCAGCTTGCCGGCCAGCAACGGCGAGCCCTTGATCATCCAGACGCCGACGTAAGAGGACAGCATCAGTGCAAACGGTACCCAGAACCCGAGGTAGACCATCGCCACCATCGCCCCGAAAGAGGTCAGCCCGATCTCGAAGGGGGTCATGCGCGGTCCTCTCTGGTCAACAGTCGCAACAGGCTCTCGCAGGCCGACAGCACCAGCTGCACCCAGAGCGCGGCACAGCCCACAAGGATGATCAGCTTGACCGGCCAGATCGGCGCGGTGAAATCGCCCACCGTCCCCTCGTAGGTGCCGCGCGCCCATGCCTTTTCGAACAGCGGCAGCGAGGCCGAGAACAGGATCCAGACCAGCACGGCGGCGGCGATGGCAAAGAGCAGTTCCACCCCCAGCGACAGGCGCGGCGCATGTGCCCTGAGCGTGGTGATCAGCGCCTCGGCACGGGTCAGCCGCCCCTTGCGAAAGGTCTGGGCGATCTGAAGAAAGACGATGGCGACGATCGACATCGAAACCATTTCCGGCACCCCGGAAATCGGCGCGGAAAAGGCGCCGCGCCCGATCACGTCGGCGTTGACCAGCAGCATCAGCGCCAGGATCAGCAAGGTGCCGGCCACGTTGAGCCCGCCGGTCACCAGGTCGACGGCGCGGCGCAGGGCAAGGAACCAGCGCGGCAGCGCGGGGCCGCCGGCGTGTTGAGGGGAATGGGTGTTCATGCGTGGTTCGGTGGTGCGGCGCCCGGACACGGGCGCCGCACCGCCCCTACTCCTGATCCCAGTTGCGCACCGGGGTGGCCCCGGCGGCGCGCATGGTGTCCATGTAGGCCTTGAGCACGGCGCTGCCGTTCTTGCCCTCGGCATCGAGTTTCTCGGCCCAGAGCCGCGCCACGTTGTCCATCCCGGCGGCCCATTGTTCGCGGAAGCCCTGGTCGACCTGGGTGAGGGTCGCGCCCTGCTCCTGCATCAGGCCGAGGAACTTGGTCACGCTGGCATCGAGATCCTGCTGGTAGGCCTCGGCGTCGGCCTTGGCCGCCGTCTTGAGCGCCGTCTGCACCTCGGGCGGCAGGCTGTCGTACCAATCCTTGTTGGCCGCGATGCCGCCGGCATATTGCGCGCCGAACCCGACCTTGGTGATATAGGGCGCCACCTCGTAGAGCTTGCCGGGCAGCGCGGCCGAGGCAAAGACGATCACCCCGTCGTAAACGCCGGTCTTGATCTCGTTGTAATAGGTGGTCAGGTTGCCCGAGACCCCGACCGCGCCGGTGCCCTTGAGCCAGTTGACTGCCGGGCCGGGCGCGGCGATCTTGTGGCCGTCGAGATCGTCGATCGAATTGACCGGGAAATTGGTCATCAGCAGGTAATCGTCGATCCCGATACCGCCGCCGAGGTATTCCAGCCCGTTCTCCTCCCAGGCCGCGCGCATGTCGGCGTTGGAGTGCTGCAACTCGTCCATCCACGAGCTGACGAGGGTGGAATCGCTGGACACGAAAGGCGTGAAATAGGTCACGTTCTGCGGGCTCAACTTGGCCGGGTCGAACAGCGACGAGACCAGCCCGATCTCGGCCAGCCCCTCTTCCACCGCCTCGAGTTCGTCGCCCACCTTGGCCAGCGAGCCGCCGTACTGCTCGGACCATGTGATCGAATGGCCGGTGCCCTCAAGCGCGGCGTTGACCGCCGGAATGAAGGTCTGGCTGGCGTGCTTGACCCAGCGGAACACCGGCGGGTGGCCGGCCACGATGGTGACACTCATGTCCGCCGCCTGCGCCATCGGCGCGGCGCCCCATCCGCCCAGCGCCACAACGGCGGCCAGCAGCCCTGTCCTTATCGTTTTCATCATCCTCTCCTCCCGTAATTGGATGAACGTGTCGTTTGTTATTCCTCGACCAAGGCCCGCACCCCGCCACAGATGAAGGGCACGATGCGGCTGAGCATCGCCTCGGCATCGCCATCGTCGCAGACCCCGCCCGACAGCCGTTTCGGTCGCCCCGTCTTGGCCATCATCGTCATGCCGACGCCGATTGCGAACATGTAGGCCCAGACCGCATCGGCCCGGCTCAGCCCCGGTTCGATCCGCATCAGCGCCTCGATGAAGGTCTGCGCGATCGGGTCGTAATGGATCTCGATCAGCCTCTGGTCGCGCGGGTCCGCCGAATTGGCGAAAGAGACCAGGATCCGCGCAAAGGCGCCGCCGTCGCGGGCCAGGTCCAGCCCGGTCTCGATGGTGGGGCGAAACAGCGCCTCGACGATCTGTTCCAGACGCGGCGGATCCCCGTGGGCGAACAGATCCGCCACCAGCGCCGCGCGGCGTTCGTTGATCTGGCCCGAGCGGCGGACGACCATCGCCTCGAACAGCTTTTCCTTGGTCTTGAAGTGGTAATGGATCAGCCCCTGCGCCACACCGGCCGCCTCGGCGATCGCCCGCATCGCCGCCCCCTGGTAGCCATCGGCGGCGAACACGCGCTCGGCGGCATCCAGGATCGCATCCTGCCGGCTTTCGCCCTGACCCGGCCCGGAGCCGGTGCGGGCAGCATGTGACGACATCAGACCCCCTCCCCGAATCCTGACTGATCGCCCAGTCAGGATTTCCCAGCCCCCCCTGCCATGTCAAGCGTCGCGTTGCCCTTCCCCCGACCGACAGCGGCCTGCCCGTGCCGGGAACTTCGTTACGTCACAGGCCCGGAACGGGGCCGGGGTGCCGTTGACTTGATTTCGGCCGGCCTGTTCAAATCCGCCGCAACGCACGCCCGGCGGCATCCGGGCGCGTCATTGAATCCGGGAGGAGGCCCAGATGACCGAAACAGCCTATATCTACGACGCGATCCGCACGCCCCGATCCAAGGGGAAACAGGACGGCAGCCTGCACGAGGTCAAGCCGGTGAACATGGTCACGACCCTGCTGACCGAAATGCAGGCGCGGCACGATCTGGACACCGCCCGCGTCGATGACGTCATGCTGGGCTGCGTCACCCCGGTGATGGAACAGGGCGCGGTGCTGCCCAAGATCGCGCTGCAAAAGGCCGGCTGGGATGAATCCGTGCCCGGCGCGCAGCTCAACCGGTTCTGCGCCAGCGGATTGGACACCTTCAACACCGCCGCCGCCAAGATTGCCAGCGGCTGGGAGGACATGGTCTGTGCCGGTGGCTTCGAATGCATGAGCCGGGTGCCGATGGGCGCCGACGGCGGCCCCTTTGCCGAGGATCCCGAAACCGCGATGCAGACCGGTTTCGTGCCGCAGGGCATCGGCGCCGACCTGATCGCCACCATCGAGGGCTGGAGCCGCGACGACGTCGACGCCTTTGCGCTGGAAAGCCAGAGGCGCGCGGCACATGCCCGCGACGCGGGGTGGTTCGACCGCTCGGTCGTGCCGGTGCGCGACGAGAACGGCATCGCGATCCTGGAGCGGGACGATTTCATCAAGCCCGACACCGACATGCAGAAGCTGGGCGCGCTGAAACCCTCCTTTGCCATGCCTGGCGCGCTCGGGTTCGACGACGTGGCGCTGGCCAAGTACCCGAACGTGGCGCGGATCGATCACGTGCACACCCCCGGCAACTCCTCGGGGATCGTCGACGGCGCCTCGCTGATCCTGCTGGGCAATGAACAGTCGGGCAAGGACCTGGGGCTGACCCCGCGCGGGCGGGTGGTGTCCATCGCACTGACCGCCACCGACCCCACCATCATGCTGACCGGCCCCGGGCCGGCCTCGCAAAAGGCGCTGGCCAAGGCCGGCATGACCATCGACGACATCGACCTGGTCGAGATCAACGAGGCCTTTGCCTCGGTCGCGCTGCGGCTGCAACGGGACCTGGACGTGCCGGACGAGAAACTGAACGTGGCGGGCGGCGCCATCGCCATGGGCCACCCGCTGGGCGCGACCGGCGGTTGCCTGGTCTCGACCATGCTGGACGAGCTGGAGCGGCGCGACCTCAAGCGCGCGCTGATCTGCATGTGCGTCGGCGGCGGCATGGGCATCGCCAGCATCATCGAACGCGTGTGAGGGGGGAAACGGACATGAGCGATTACACCTACGACAAGGATGCCGACGGCATCGTCACCGTCACCCTCGACATGGAAGGCCAGTCGGCCAACACCATGAACAACCGCTACGTGCCGATGATGGAGGAGATCCTGGCGCGGATCCAGGCCGACGACGGGGTCAGCGGCGTGGTCATCACCTCGGCCAAGAAGACCTTTTTCGCCGGTGGCGACCTGAACATGCTGCGCGGAATCGACAGCGCCGGCCCCGAGTCGCTGGCGATGTTCGAGGCCAACAAGGCGCCGTTCCGGGTGATGGAGAAACTGCCGGTCCCCTTTGTCGCCGCGATCAACGGCGCGGCCCTGGGCGGTGGATACGAGATCTGCCTGGCCTGCAATCACCGCATCGTCGTCGATGATCCCGCCGCCGTGGTCGGCCTGCCCGAGGTCACGCTGGGCATCCTGCCCGGTGCCGGCGGCGTGGTCCGGCTGACCGCGCTCTTGGGGTTGGAAAAGGCCCTCCCCTATCTGCTCGAGGGGAAACCGGCCAAGCCGCAGGTCGCGTTGAAAGAGGGCATGGTCGACGAGATCGTCGAGACCCGCGATGCGCTGATCCCCGCCGCCAAGGCCTGGATCAAGGCCAATCCGGGCGCACACACCCAGCCCTGGGATCAGAAAGGCTTTCGCTATCCCGGCGGCGACGCGCTGCACCCGCGCGTGCGCCAGACCGTCGTCGCGGCGCCTGCCATGCTCTACAAAAAGACGCGCGGGCTGATGCCGGCGCCGGAAAAGATCCTCGACATCGCGGTCAACTCGATGCGGATGGGGTTCGACGCGGCGCTGCGGGCGGAAAGCCGGGGCATCTGCGCACTGGCGGTCACACCGCAGGCCAAGGCGGCGATCGGGACCTTCTTTTTCGGCACGCAGGCGATCAAGTCGGGCAAGGTGCGCCCTGAGGGCGAGACATGGCGCGTGACCTCCTCCGCCATCCTCGGCGCCGGCATGATGGGCAGCGGCATCGCCTGGGCCCATGCCTCGGCCGGGCTGCCGGTGGTGCTGAAGGACATGGAGATCGACAAGGCGGAAAAGGGCAAATCCTATTCCGCCACCCTCGCCGACAAGCGGATGAAGCGTGGCCGGATGACCGAGGCGCAGAAACAGGCGCTGCTGGCGCGGATCACGCCGACCAGTGATGACGCCGCCTATACCGGAACCGACATCATCATCGAGGCGGTGTTCGAGGATATCGACCTCAAGGAAAAGGTGATCGGCGCCACCTTCGGGCAGTTGTCCGAGACCGGCATCTATGGCTCCAACACCTCGACCCTGCCGATCTCCGTGCTGGCAGAGTTCTGTCCCGATCCCAGCCGTTTCATCGGGCTGCATTTCTTCAGCCCGGTCGACAAGATGAAGGTGGTCGAGATCATCATGGGCGAGAAGACCAGCCAGGACACCCTGCGCAAGGCCTATGATTACGTCCAGCAGATCGGCTACATGCCCATCGTGGTCAATGACAGCCGCGGTTTTTTCACCTCGCGCGTGTTCGGCACCTATCTGGACGAGGGGCTGGCGCTGTTGCGCGACGGCATGTCCCCCGTTGCGCTTGAGCGGGCGGGATGGATGGCCGGAATGCCGGTGGGGCCGCTGGCGGTGCATGACGAAACCTCGCTGGTGCTGTCGCAAAAGGTGCGCAAGACGCATGAGGCGCTCGACAAGCGGCTGGGCGTCGAGAGCGGTTTCGGCGCGGACAACACCGCCTCGCGCGAGATTGTCGATGCGATGCTCGAACAGGATCGCGGCGGGCGTCATTATGGTGGCGGGTTCTACGACTATGCCGCCGACGGCTCCAAGTCGTTGTGGCCCGGGCTGTCGCAATTCGCCACCGGCAACGCGGAGATCCCGGTGCAGGAGGCCATCGACAGGCTGCTCTACCGGCAGGCGATCGAGACCCTGCGCTGCCTCGACGAAGGCGTGCTGAACACCGAGGTGGAGGCCAACCTCGGCGGCATCTTCGCCATCGGTTTCCCTGCCCATACCGGCGGCGCGATCCAGTTCATCCGTGGCATCGGCATCGACCAATTCGCCGCCCGCGCCGCCGAACTGGCCGCCAAGTACGGCCCCCGTTTCGCGGTGTCGCAAAGCGCGCTGGACAAGCTGCGCGGCGATCGGACGCAAGCGGCATGAGCGGCCCGCTCAAAGGGCTGCGCGTGGTGGAAATGGCCGGGATCGGCCCCGCACCGCTGGCCGGGCAGATGCTGGCCGACCTGGGGGCCGAGGTGGTGCTGATCGCCCGCAAATCCGGCCCCGCTGATCCCACCGACATCAACAACCGGGGCAAACGCTCCGCCGCGCTGAACCTCAAGACCCCCGAGGGAATCGAGGCGGCGCGGATCCTGATCGACCGCGCCGACGTGTTGATCGAGGGGTTCCGCCCCGGCGTGATGGAGCGGATGGGGCTGGGGCCGGACGATTGCCACGCCCGCAATCCCGGCCTGGTCTTTGCCCGCATGACCGGCTGGGGCCAGACCGGCCCGATGGCGCAGATGGCCGGGCACGACATCAATTACCTCGGCCTTACCGGCTTTCTCCACGCCACCGGCAAGGCCGATGAGGTGCCCACCCCACCGCTGAACATCGGCGCCGACTACGGCGGCGGCACCATGTTCCTGCTGTTCGGGATCATGGCCGCCCTGTTTGAGCGCCAGACCTCTGGCAAGGGGCAGGTCATCGACGCCGCCATGGTCGATGGCGCCTCTGCGCTGATGGGGCTGGTCCACAGCTGGATCGCCCGGGGCGAGTGGTCCGAGGCGCGCGAATCCAACCTGCTGGATGGCGGCGCGCCGTTCTACCGCGCCTATGAATGCGCCGATGGCAAGTTCATCTCGGTCGGTCCGCTGGAGCCGCAGTTCTTTGCCGAACTGGTTCGCCTTGCGGGCCTGCCCGAGGATCACAAGGCGAGCCAGATGGAGGTGAAGAGCTGGCCCGAGCGTCGCGCCGAATACGCCCGCGTCTTTGCCCGCAAAACCCGCGACGAATGGACCGCGATCTTTGACGGCAGCGATGCCTGCGTCGCCCCGATCCTGACCTGGTCCGAGGCACCAGAACATCCGCACCTGGCCGCGCGCGGTACCTTCACATCCGTAGACGGGGTGACCCAGGCCGCACCCGCCCCGCGGTTCAACCGCACTCCCGCACCCGGACCCGGCCGCCCCGCCGCGCCGGGCGGTGAGACCGAAACCCTGCTGACCGAGGCCGGCTGCGATGCCGACACGCTGGCGCGCCTGCGCGCCGCCGGCGCCCTGACCTGAGCCAGAAAGGCCCTGACATGACCGAGACCGCCCTGACCATCGCCCGCGATGGCCCAATCGCCACCATCACCATGACCCGGCCCGCCGCCTTCAACGCGCTCAACACCGCCTTGCGCGATGCGCTGCGCCGCGCCGTCTCGGCACTGGAACTGGACGCCGCCATCCGCGTCGTGATCCTGCGCGGCGAGGGGCGCGGGTTCTGCGCCGGGGCCGACCTGACCGAGGGGCCCAATCCCCCGGTGCACCAGCAGATCGAGACCGAGTATCGCCCGATCCTGACCGGCATCGCCGCCTCGTCCAAGATCTGGATCGCGCAGGTGCACGGCTCTGCCGCCGGGATCGGCGCGGCGCTGGCGATGAACTGCGACATGGTGAGCATGGCCGAGGACGCCAACCTTTACATGGCCTTCGCCGCGATCGGGCTGATCCCTGACGGCGGCAACGTCTGGCTGCTGGAGCGCGCGATGGGGCCGCGCCGCGCCCTTCAGGCGATCCTTGAGGGGCGCAAGATCGCCGCGCAGGAGGCGCTGGACCTGGGGCTGGTGAATGAACTCCACCCGGCCGACGGCCTCGACGCCGCGACCCGGGCCATGGCCACGCGCATCGCCGCCGGCGCCCCGCTGGCCGCCGCCGCCGCCAAGCGGCTGATGCGGCGGATGGACGGGCTCTCCTACGGCGATGCGATCAGCGCCGAGGCGATGGAACAAACCGCCCTGAGCAACAGCGCCGATTTCATCGAGGGCGTCATGGCATTCCGCGAAAAGCGCAAACCGGCGTTCAAGGGACGCTGAACGAAACGGAGGGGCGCCGCGAGGGGGCGGACAGGCCCTTTCGCACCGCCCTTTTTCGCGCCGTGCCGCGTCAGAACCCCAGGTACTTCTGCCGCACCTCGTCGTTCCCCTCCAACTCGGCGCTGCTGCCTTGCCATTCCACCCGTCCGCGCTGGATGATGAAATGCCGGTCGGCGATGCGCAGCAGGTCCTTGAGGTTCTTGTCGACCACCAGGATCGACATCCCCTGCCCGGCGATCTCGCTCAGCGCGTGCCAGATCTTTTGCCGCACCAGCGGCGCCAGCCCCTCGGTCGCCTCGTCGAGGATCAGCAGCCTCGGGTTGGTCATCAGCGCGCGGCCGATGGCCAGCATCTGTTGTTCCCCGCCCGAAAGCAGGTTGCCCATCGAGCCGACCCGCGTCTCCAGTTCCGGGAACAGCGCAAAGACCTTCTCCACCGTCCAGGGGTCGGGGGTGTTCAGGTGGTTGCTGGCGGTCGCCACCAGGTTTTCCATCATCGTCAGGTTGGGAAAGATCTGCCGCCCCTCGGGCACCAGGCCAAGGCCGAGGTTGGCGGTCTTGAAGCTGGGCCGCCCGACCAGCTCCTGCCCGTCGAATGTGATCGAACCGCCGCTGGGCTTGACGATCCCCATGATCGAGTTGACCGTTGTGGTCTTGCCCATGCCGTTGCGGCCCAGCAGCGTTGCCACCTGCCCCGCCTCCAGCCTCAGGCTGACCCCGAACAGGGCCTGACTGGAGCCGTAGTGCGTCGTGAGGTTGTCCAGCACCAGCATCGGCTACTCCTCGCCCAGATAGGCATGCTGCACCGCCTCGTTGCCGCGGATCTCGTCCGGGCGGCCGGTGGCGATGATATGGCCGTAGACCAGCACCGAGATCCGGTCGGCCAGCGCGAAAACCGCATCCATGTCATGCTCGATCAGCAGGATCGTGTGCCGGCCCTTGATGCCGCGCAGAAGCTCGACCATCTGCGCGCTTTCCTCGATGCCCAGCCCCGCCATCGGCTCGTCGAGCAACATCAGCTCGGCTTTTGATGCCAGCGCGATGGCGATCTCCATGTGCCGGTGCTCGCCGTGGCTCAGCGCGACGGTGGGCTGGTCGGCCTTGTCGGCCAACCCGACCCGGTCGAGCAGCGCCAGCGCCTCGGCGCGCAGATGCGTCAGCGCATGCGCCGGGCGGATGAAGCGGAACGAATGCCCCTCGCGCGCCTGCAGCGCCAGCGCGATATTGTCCAGCACGCTCATCCCCAGGATCAGCGAGGTGATCTGGAACGACCGGGTGATGCCCAGATGCGCGCGCTTGTAGGGCGCCATCGCGGTGATGTCGCGCCCCTTGAAGCGGACGCTGCCGCTGTCCGGTTTCTGCATTCCGGTCAGCTGGCTTATCAACGTCGTCTTGCCGGCGCCGTTGGGGCCGATCACCGCGTGCAGCTCGCCGGCCTCGACACCCAGGGTCAGATCGTCGGTCGCCTTGATGCCGCCAAAGCTCTTGTTCAGGCCGGAAATCTCGAGAACCGCCGTCATTCGTCGCCCTCCCCGCGCCCGCGCAACAGCCCCATCAGCCCGCCGCGCGCGAACAGGACCACGCCCATCAGCATCAGGCCAAAGGGCAGGTGCCAGTAAATGGTGAAGGAGGACAGGATCTCTTCGATCACGATGAAGGCGATGGCGCCCAGCACCGGCCCCAGCGTGGTCGCGGCGCCGCCGAGGATGACCATGAACATCAACTCGCCCGAGCGCGACCAATCCATCATCTCGGGGCTGATGAAGGTGGTGAAATTGCCCAGCAGCGCGCCGGCGTAGCCGCACATCGCCCCCGAGATCACATAGGCGGTCAACCGGTAGGCATAGATGTTGAAGCCCAGCGTCACCATCCGCTCTTCGTTGCCCTTGGCGCCCTGAAGCACCATGCCGAAGCGCGAGCGAGTGATCATCCGCACCAGGAGCATCGCCACCAGCAGCGACACATAGGCCAGGCCGAACAGTTGCAGCGGATTGTCGAGGTTGATCAGCGGCAGCTCCGAGCGGGTGTCGATCACCAGCCCGTCATCGCCGCCGTATTCCTCGATCGACACGATCAGGTAGTAGATCATCTGCGCGAAGGCCATGGTGATCATGATGAAATAGACCCCCTTGGTGCGCAGGCAGACCGCCCCGGTGATCAGCGCGAACAGCGCCGTCACCGCCACCGCCAGCGGGATCTGCACGAACCCGCTGGTGGTGGCGAGAAAATCCATGCCACCGTAAAGCCAGTGATGCGCCGGAATCCCGACCGCATAGGCACCCAGCCCGACAAAGGCGGCATGGCCAAAGGACACCAGCCCGCCATAGCCCAGGATCAGGTTCAGGCTGACCGCGGCGATGCCGAGGATCGACAGCCGCGTCGCGAGGTCGAGGCAAAAGGCGTTTCCGGTCAGGTAGAACACCGGCGGCAGCACGGCCAGGAGGGCCATGACGGCGACCGATATCCAGCCACGGCGGGTCATTCGGGTCATCAGCGGGTCCTTGGCGGAAACAGGCCCTGCGGGCGCAGGGCGAGAACGAGCGCCATGATGATGTAGATCAGCATGGCCGAGACGGCGGGGGCCGAGGTCTCGGCGGCCTCGGGCGACATCGCCAGCTTGAACAGGTCGTCCAGGAACGACCGGCCCATGGTGTCGATCAGCCCGATCAGGATGGCAGCGATGAACGCCCCTTTCATCGAGCCGATGCCGCCGACGATGATGACCACGAAGGCGGTGATGATGATGTTGTTGCCCATGCCGATCGAGGCCTCGGTGATCGGCGCGATCAGCATCCCGGCCAGTCCGGCCAGCATCGCGCCCAGCGCAAAGACCAGCGCGAACAGCGTCTGGATGTCGATGCCCAGCGCCGAGACCATCGTCCGGTTCGAGGCCCCGGCGCGGATCAACATGCCGAGCCGTGTGTAGTTGACCAGCCAGAACAACCCGACGGCGGCGCTCAGCCCGGCCCCGATGATCAACAGCCGGTAAGTCGGGATCACCAGCGTTTCGCTCAGCGTCAACTGCCCCTCGAGCCAGTCGGGCAGCGGCACGGCGATCCCCGCCGGCCCCCAGACCAGATGCGTCAGCGTGTCCAGCACAAGGATCAGGCCGAAGGTGCCCAGCACGTGGTCAAGGTGGTCGCGGGCATAAAGCGGGCGAGCCACGAAACGTTCGACCAGATAACCGATCGCCCCGGTCAGCGGCAGCGCCACCAGCACCGCCCAGAGGAAGTTGCCGAACAGAAAGGTCAGCGAGGCGCAGATGAACGCCCCCAGCATGTAGAGCGAGCCATGGGCGAGATTAACGAAATCGAGAATCCCGAACACCAGCGTCAGCCCCGAGGCCACCAGGAACAGGAGCAGCCCGAGCTGCACCCCGTTCAGGGCCTGGATAATCAACAGAGAAAGGTCCAAGTCACGCCCCGTGTCTTGCGGGGCCGGACAGCGTGCCACCCGGCCCGATGAGCCTCAGGAACCCGGCCTACATCTTGCAGTCGGCGGCGTAGCTGTCGACGTGGTCCTCGAACACGGTCTCGACCACTTGCGTCGTCCAGGTGCCATCGGAATCCGCCACCACCTCGCGCAGGTAGAAGTTCTGAACCGGCATGTTGTTGGTCCCGAACTTGAAATCGCCGCGCACGGACTGGAAATCCGCCGCCTTCAGCGCGGCGCGCAGGGCGTCCTTGTCCTCGGTGTTGCCGACCTTGGCGACCGCGTTGGCGATCAGCATGATCGCGTCATAGGATTGCGCGGCATAGAACGACGGGTAGGTTCCGTGCTTGGCCTTGAAGTCGGCGACGAACTTCTTGTTGGCGGCATTGTCCAGCGACGGGTCCCATTCCTGCGTGGTGCGCGAACCGAGAACGGCCTCGAAATTCGCCGCCTGCAGCTTGGGCAGCGACAGCCCGTCGACGGTGAACACCGAGTAGAGCGGCAGCGTATCCTTCAGCCCGGCCTGGTCGTACTGCTTGATGAAGGCGCCGCCGGCCGCACCGGGGTAAAAGACAAAGATGCCATCGGCATTGCTTGCCTTGGCCTTGGCCAGTTCCGCCGAGAAGTCGAGTTGCGCGTCGGCCCCCCACTTGGTCAGGTCGCGGCCCACGATCTCGCCCTTGAAGGTCCGCTCGACCCCGGCGACCATGTCCTTGCCCGCGGCATAGTTCGGCGCCATCACGTAGAGCGATTTGACCCCTTGCCGATTCAGCACCTCGCCCATCGCCATCGGGGTCTGGTCGTTCTGCCAAGAGGTCGAGAAGAAGTTCTCGTCGCACAGTTTGCCGGCGATCTGGCTGGGGCCGGCATTGGCCGAGATCAGGAACTTGCCCGCGTCCAGCGCCGATTTGCGCGAGGCCAGCAGAACGTGGCTCCAGATATAGCCGGTGACGAAATCCACATCGTCCTGCTTGACCAGCTTGTCGGTGGCCTGTTTGCCGGTTTCCGGCGCAAAGCCGTCGTCGGCAAAGATCACTTCGAGATCCAGGTTTCCGGCCTTGCCGCCCAAGTGCTCCACCGCCAGGTTGGCGGCGTTCTGCATGTCCTTTCCGATGACCGCCGCACCGGTGGTCAGCGTGGTGACAAAGCCGATCTTCACGCTTTCGGCCCAAGCCGCCGTGGACATCAGGCTGGCGGCAAGCGCCAGTGTCATAAATTTCCTCATCTTTTCCTCCCTGTTGGTCGCGCGGCTTTGCCGCGCTTTATTGTTAACCTTTTGTGCCCACTCCGGGGCGTTCGATCAACGTTTATCCTCCCACGGTCAGCATATCGGCGACGGTGGAGCGGTCAATCTTGCCGGGGCTGGGCCGGGAATCCGCAGGAGGCACCTTGCCATTACCCGGGACACCGGGGCTTTCCTCCGGCCCGCACTTCGTGCTTTTGCACATCACCAAATGATTCCTCACGACATGGAGCCCGACATGCCCTCCCCCGACTTCTCGATGGATATCCAGATCAGTTTCGGCCATTGCGATCCCGCCGGAATTGTCTTTTATCCCAACTACTTCCGGTGGTTTGACCGGTGTTTCCACACCTACCTTCAAAACACGGCGGGCGGACATCGGCGGCTGTGCCGCGAACTGGATGCCAAGGGAATCGGGCTGATGGACGTGCGAGCGAACTTCGTCTCGCCGGCACTGGACGGAGATATGATGACCCTGGAAATGACCATTCGCGACTGGGGCCACAAATCCCTCACCCTGGGGTATCTCGGTCGCATCGGTGAGCGCGCGGTGGTCGAGGGAACCGAGCTGCGTGGCATGTTCGTGACACGCGACGGCCGGATGCGGGCCGGAGAGATGGCACCGCTGCGCGCCTTGCTGGACGCCGGGCTGCCCGACCCCGTCTGATCCAACCCGGTTCTAACCGCCCGCACCCGGCCCGCAGTCATGGCCGCTGGACCAGCCGCACATGCAGGGTGCCGAATCCGCTTACCCGGCGCGGTTCAGGATCGCCCGCGCCCGCGCCAGGTCCCCGGGTGTGTTGACGTTGAAAAAGGGATCGCCCCCCACCGTCCCGAACACCGCCTGCCGTGCACCCTGCTGATCGGCCCAGGCGCGGACCTTGCGCACACCCCGTGCCAGCGCGGCGCGCAGCCCCTCGCGCAGCGCCACCGGCCAAAGGCCGAAGGTCGGGTGCAGATCGGTGCCGCCGTCGTCGCGCCGGGTTGCCGCCAGGACCAGAGGTTCCGCCATCCCCTCGCCCGCCAGCAGCAGCCGGGGCACCAGGTCGCAGGGCAGGAACGGGGTATCGGCCGCGGCGGTGACGATGCTCTGCGCGCCCTGCCCGGCGGCCCAGTCCAGACCGGCCAGAACCCCCGCCAGCGGTCCCGGATGCCCCGCCACCGAATCCGCCAGAACCGGCAGGCGGTAACCGGCGAACCGGGCCGGATCACCATTGGCGTTGAGCGCCAGCGCCGCGACCTGCGGCTCCAGCCGGTCGACCACATGCGCCAGTAGCGGCCGCCCCGCCAGATCCAGAAGCGGTTTGTCGGCGCCGCCCATACGGCTGGCCAGCCCCCCGGCCAGGATCACGCCAAGCGGTTGTTTCATCGGGACCTCACAAGGATGTAGGACGTGACCAATTGCACCCCTTTGCGTTCGTGTATAGGGCAGTCCCTGCACAGGTTAAGGACAAGCAATGGCTTTCTCCACCACCAATTCCTACTACTGGAAAGGCTTCCGCGACGGGGCACCCTTCGTGCTCGTCGCCGGGCCGTTCGGCATGCTGTTCGGCGTTCTGGCGACCGAGGCGGGCCTCAAGCTGACCGAGACGCTGGTGCTGACGGCAACCGTCTTTGCCGGCGCCGCACAGCTGACCGCGCTGCAACTGATGCAGGAAAACGCGCCGACCTTCATCGTTCTGGCCTCGGCGCTGGCGGTGAATCTGCGGATGGCGATGTACTCGGCCTCGCTCACCCCGTTCCTGGGCCAAGCGCCGTTGTGGCAGCGGGCCTTCGCCGCCTACCTGACGGTGGACCAATCCTATGCCTGTTCGATCGTAAGGTTCGAGACCGAGCCGGATCTGACGACCTCCCAGCGCATGCAGTATTTCATGGGGTCGGTCACGCTGGTGACGGCCGCCTGGTACACCTTTACCCTGGTCGGCGCGCTGCTGGGCGCTCGCATCCCCGAGAGCTGGGCGCTGGATTTCGCGCTGCCGATCACCTTTCTCGCCATGGTCACGCCGATGCTGCGCACCTCTGCGCATGTGGTCGCGGCGCTGGTGTCGATCGCGGTGGCGCTGCTGGCGGCCGGGCTGCCCTATAACCTCGGGCTGATGGTCGCGGGGCTTGCCGGCATGATTGCCGGCGCCCGCATGGAACTGATTCTGCGCAAGAAGGGATTGTGGACATGACCCCGGAGCAAACCGGGTTCGACCCGGTCACCCTGTGGACCGTGATCGCCGGCCTGGCGGCGGGCAGTTTCGCGCTGCGCTTTGTCTTCATCGGGCTGGTGGGCGACCGGCCCATGCCCGACTGGCTGCTGCGCCACCTGCGCTATACCGCCGTGGCGATCCTGCCTGCACTGGTCACCCCGCTCGTGGTCTGGCCCAAGGCCACCGGCGGCGCGCTGGACCTGCCGCGCCTGTTGGCGGCGCTGGTCACGGTCGGGGTCGGGCTGGTCACCAAGAACGTGCTGGCCGCGATCTTTGCCGGGGCGGCCACGCTTTACGGTCTGCTGTATCTACTCTGACGCGTTGGGGGCCTGCCGCGCCGCCACCAGGCGGGCGTTGTTCTGGGCGATCCCCTGGTCGAGGTCCGGGCTGTCGTTCTCGAAATATCGCCGGGTCTCGACCCCGGGAAGGCTGCCGAACTGCTGCTCCAGCCGGGTGGGATAAAAGGTGACGTCGATACTTTCGAACCCGGGCACCTGTTTCAACAGTCTCGAGGTCGCGTTGGCACAATAGACCCCCGGCACCGGGCCGTTCTTGAGCGCCAGTCGATAGGCGACCTCGGCCTGCTCGGGGGTAACCTCGGCGGTCTGGACCACCACGTGGTACGTGCTGCGCGCGTGCGAGCCGCGATAGGCCAGTTCCACCCCCGGCGTGATGCCGAACAGCACGTCGTCGCGCTCTGGCACCACCGGCGATTTGAACGAACCCGCCGGATCGAAGATCACCCGCTCCGAGGCGTTGATCATCAGAGAGGTATGCCCGCCCTTGCCGGTGCGGTTGTTGACCATCGTGTATAGCGTCAGGGTCGATGGCCCCGGGTCACGATAGGACACCGCCGCGATGGTTTCATTGTCGGCGTAGTCGTCCTGTCCGGCACATCCCGCAACAAGCAGAAGGGCCGCACAAAGGCACAGCAAGCGCATCATGGACAGCGTCCCCGTTTGAGTCGTGGGATCGGTCAGATCAGGAGGCGAAGACCAAAAGGAACAGCGCCACGAAGATCAGCGCCACCACCGACCAGGTGACGAATTTGACGAAGCCGTTGAAAGTGTCGGTCTGCACCGAGATGTCCATCTCGCCCTGCTTGTGTTCAGCCATTGGTTCCCGTCCTGCTGTGGAATGCGGTCATGTCGCGAACTGGATACTGAATTCGCGGCGGGCTGTCACCCGGTCAATTCGGCGATTTCGGCGCGACCGCTGCATTTCTGCACGGCTGACCTGCGCGCGGTCATGCCTCGTCCAGATCGGCGGCCAGGCGAAACCCGATGCGCGTCGGCGGGCTGTCCGGCTTCGGTTTCGGCAGCGCCCGCAACATCACGTTGAGCTGGCTCACGTGCTGGATCAGCTGGGTGCGCGCCCCAGTCGCCTCGCTGCCGTAAAAGGTGATGATGTCGGGATCATAATACCCGATCCCCTCGATTCGCAGCACCCCGGCATCGCCGCCGGTGAACCCCATCGCCACCTCATGCGCGTTGTCGAGCTGTTCTTCGAAGTTGCGGATGTAAAGGATGATCCGCTCATAGGCCCAGCGCGCCGCACTCTTGTCAGAGGCCGGTTTCCTTGCCCCCGCGCGCAGCCCGTCCAGGCAGGGATCGACTTTCGGGTCGGCATGCACCTCGTGGACGCTGGGAAGAATCGCGTTCTCTCCGGCCTCGGCTGCGGTGCTGATCTTGTCGTCCATCCGGCTCACTCCCTGCGTTGATAAAGCCAGGCGCCGTCCTCTCCCCTGGTCCGCGTCACCTGCCCGGTGTGATAGAGGTGATTGACATGGGCCACCGCCTCGACCAGCGCGAGCCCGTATTCGCCCTTGCCGATCGTGCGCTTGAACAGCGGCGCGAAACAGGCCGAGGCGGATTTCGGCGTATCCAGGTAATCCAGCAACCGCCGCAGCCCGCTGTGATGGTTCTCGATCAACTGGCGCATCCGCAAGGGCAGCCCGACAAAGGGCAGCTTGTGACCGCCCAGCGCGATCTGCTCCGGTCGGGCCAGGTGGCTCAGGCGTTCGCAGGCTTCCAGCCAGTCCGCCAGCGGATCGGCCTGTGGTTCGGTGGCATAGACCCCGATATTGGGGCTGATCGAGGACAGGATCTGATCCCCGGAGATCACCAGGTTGTCATCGCGGCTCCAGAACGTCGCGTGTTCCGGCGCATGGCCGTTACCCATGTGCACGTCCCAGTCGCGCCCGCCCATGCGGATCACGTCGCCCTGCTGGACACGGGTAAAGCCCAGCGGCATCGGCGCCACCATGTCTGAATAATTGAACGGACGCTCCGCGATCCGCTCGGCCAGGAGCTCCGGGTCCATGCCCGCCCCCTGGTAATAGGCTCGGGTCTCCTCCGGCATCGCGGTCTGCACGTCCAGCGTCAGCATCCGCGCGAACAGCCAGGCGGTGCGGGTGGTAACCAGTTCGGCGCCGTGCTCGGTCTGGAACCAGCCGGCCAGACCGATGTGATCAGGATGGTGATGGGTGACCACGACCCGACGCACCGGCTTGCCCGCCAGCGGACCGGAAAGCAGCGCGCCCCAGATATCGCGGGATTTGCCGGTGTCAAAGCCGGTGTCGATCACCGTCCAGCCGTCGCCATCGTCCAGCGCATAAACGTTGACGTGATCCAGCTTCATCGGCAGCGGCAGGCGCATCCACAGCACGCCCTCGGCGATCTCGATGGCCTTGCCCGGCTCCGGCGGGGTATCCCAGGGGTAGCGCAGGGTCAGGGTCGGGCCACCGTCCATTGCTCAGCCTCCCGCCAGATCGTCGATGCCCAGCGCATACAGCCCTTCGGCCCCGGCCCGGGCATGGGCCAGCAGCGCGGCGTGTTCCGGCAGCAACCGGTCGACGTAGAACCGTGCCAGCGCCATGCGCGGCCCGTCCTTGTCGGCCATCGCCGCGGACAGGTGGTAATGCCCGCCCAGCACCCGGGCGAAGGCCCGCAGGTAGGGCACCGCGCCGGCAAAGCGGTCGTTCATGTTGTCCTGCGAGACCAGCCACTCGGTGGCCTCGCGCAGGGTCTCGGCCGCCTGCCAGACCGGCTCGGCCAGTTCGGGCAGGGTGCCGCGGGCGTGCTCGGCCTGTTTCTGGATCTCTTCCAGCAGCCGGCAGGCCGCCTCGCCGCCATCCATCATCTTGCGCGCGACAAGGTCCATCGCCTGGATGCCGTTGGTGCCCTCGTAGATCGCGGTGA
This sequence comes from Aquicoccus sp. SU-CL01552, assembly GCF_040365005.1. Classification (NCBI taxonomy): domain Bacteria; kingdom Pseudomonadati; phylum Pseudomonadota; class Alphaproteobacteria; order Rhodobacterales; family Paracoccaceae; genus Aquicoccus; species Aquicoccus sp. SU-CL01552. The sequence continues at coordinate 169,370 of NZ_BAABWV010000004.1, forward strand.
CGCGCACGTCGCGGTAATACTGCGCCGCGCCGGTTTCTTCGATGAAGCCCATGCCGCCATGCACCTGCACGCCGGTTTCGGCCACGCGAATGCCGGTGTCGGTTCCGAACGCCTTGGCGATGGGGGTCAGCAGCGCGGCGCGCGCCGCCCAGTCGGCCTCGCCTGTGGCGGTCTGCATGTCGATCGCCACGGCGCAGGCCAGCAGGATCGCGCGAGAGGCAAAGAGATCCGCCTTCATCTCGAGCAGCATGCGGCGCACGTCGGCGTGATCCACGATGGTGCCCGAGGGCGTCTTGCCCTGCTTGCGCTCCAGCGCATAGGCCAGCGCGTGCTGATAGGCGCCCTCGGCAACCCCGACGCCCTGGCCGCCGACCCCGAGCCGGGCATTGTTCATCATGGTGAACATCGCCGCCATGCCGCCATGCTCCTTGCCGACCAGCCAGCCGGTGGCGCCGTCATACTGCATCACGCAGGTCGGCGAGCCGTGCAGCCCCATCTTGTGTTCGAGGCTGACCACCTTCAGCGAGTTGGCCACGCCCGGCTTGCCCGCCTCATCGGGCAGGAACTTCGGCACCAGGAACAGGCTGATCCCCTTGGTGCCCGGCACCCCGTCGGGCAGTCGTGCCAGCACCAGGTGGCAGATGTTCTCGGAAAAGTCATTGTCGCCCCAGGAGATGAAGATCTTCTGCCCGGTGATCGCATAGGTGCCGTCGCCGTTCGGCTCGGCCTTGGAACTCAGCGCACCCACGTCCGACCCCGCCTGCGGTTCGGTCAGGTTCATCGTGCCCGACCATTCGCCGCTGATCAGCTTGGGCAGGTAGAGCTCCTTGAGCGCGTCCGAGGCGTGGTGGTCCAGCGCCTCGATCTGGCCCTGGCTCATCAGCGGGGCCAGTTGCAGCGACAGGCAGGCCGCGCTCATCATCTCGTTGACCGAGGTGGTCAGCGCCATCGGCAGCCCCATGCCGCCATGCGCCTCGGGGGCGCTCATCCCGATCCAGCCGCCTTCGGAGATCGCCTTCCAGCCGTCGGCGAACCCGGGCGAGGTCCGCATCTTGCCGTTTTCCAGCCGTGCCGGGTGCAAATCGCCGTTGCGCTGCACCGGGGCCATCACCTCTTCGCACATCTTGCCGGCCTCGGTGAGGATCGCGCTCACCGTGTCGCCATCGGCCTCGGAGAACCGGTCGGTGGCCGACACCTGATCGTATCCCACCACGTGGCGGAACAGGAATTCATACTCGGAAACGGGGGCACGGTAGGGCATGGATGTCCTCTTGTCTGCGGGGCGCCGCCCGGTGGGCTTGGCTTTTTCAGGTGGCGCGTCTATGGGTCAACAGTCGACTGATACCTATCCGCACCCGCTTCACAAGCAACCAGAACGCCGCGTCATCGCCATGTCCCCCCATGAAACCCTGCACCTTGGCGCCAGCGCGCCGGACCTGCTCCGGGCGGCAAAAATGCTGGCGGACGGGCAGCTCGTCGCCTTCCCGACCGAGACAGTATACGGCCTCGGGGCCGATGCGCGCAACGGTCGGGCGGTGGCGGCGATCTATGCCGCCAAGGGACGACCCAGCTTCAACCCGCTGATCGTACACCTGGCCGATGCCGAGACCGCCCGCGCCCATGTGACGTGGAGCGACGCGGCACAGAAACTGGCCGATGCCTTCTGGCCCGGCCCGCTGACGCTGGTGCTGCCGCTGCGGCCCGGGCACGGGATATCCGATCTGGTCACCGCCGGGCTCGATACCTTGGCGGTGCGGGTGCCCGCGCATCCCACGGCGCGGGCGCTGCTGCGGGCATTCGACGGGCCGATCGCGGCCCCCTCGGCCAACCCCTCGGGCCGGATCAGCCCGACCACGGCAGCACATGTGCTGGCCGGCCTCGCGGGGCGTATCGCGGCGGTGGTCGATGACGGCCCCTGCGCGGTGGGGCTGGAATCCACCATCGTCGGACTGTCCGGTGCGCCCGCGCTGCTGCGCCCGGGCGGGGTGGCAGCCGAGGAGATCGAGGCGGTGCTGGGCACCGATCTGGTGCGAAACGCCCCCGGCGACGGGATCAGCGCGCCGGGGCAGCTTTTGTCGCATTACGCCCCCGCCGAGCGGGTGCGCCTGAACGCCGAGGCGCCGCACCCGGGAGAGCTGTTCCTCGGGTTCGGCCCGATGGACTGCGACCTGAACCTGTCCCCCTCGGGCGATCTGGAGGAGGCGGCGGCCGCCCTCTTCGGGCACCTGCACGCGCTCGATTCGCGGGCCAGACCGATCGCCGTGGCGCCGATTCCCGATCACGGGCTGGGCGCGGCGATCAACGACCGGCTGCGACGCGCGGCGGCCCCGCGCGACTAGCCGCGCCTCACGCCCGCCCGGCGCTGGCCGAAAGCGTCAGCGGATCGACCCCCAATGTCCTGAGCGCTGCCTCCCACTTCGCGTCATCCGGCTGGCCAAAGACCAGATCGGGATCCGCATCGGTGGTCAGCCAGCCGTTCATCGTGATCTCCGATTCGAGTTGCCCCGGCCCCCAGCCGGCATAGCCCAGCATCAACAACGCGCGCTCCGGCCCCTGCCCGGCGGCGAGATCCTCGAGGATGTCCAGTGTCGCGGTCATGCTGAAGCCGGGCGACACCTTCATCGAATGCAGGTTGGCGTCGTAACCGTCTGAATGCAGGACAAAGCCGCGCGCGGTCTCGACCGGGCCGCCAAAATGTACCGGCATCCGGCCCCGCTCGGGCCGGTCGGGCTTGATATCCAACTGCTTCAGGAGGTCGGACAGGTGCACGTCCCCGGCCGGCTTGTTCACGATCAGGCCCATCGCCCCGTCGTCGCTGTAGCTGCACAGGAACACCACCGACCGCTCAAAGCGCGGATCGCCCATTTCAGGCATCGCGATCAGGAGTTTCCCGGTCAGGTCCATGGCGTTGTGCTCCGGTTCGGTGGTCTTGCAATTTCAACATGACCCCCGTGCGCTCCGGGCGCAAGACCGGGGCGGCAAAGCGGCGCATTCGGGCGCATTGACGCGCTCGTGACTTGGCAAGTGCGGCCCGAGCCGCCATTTAGGATGCATGTTGAAAATTGCCTCGCTCCTGATTGCCGGCCTTGCCCTCGCCACCCCCGCGCAGGCGGGAAACGCCCTTGAGAACCTTGTACGGATCGAGGTTCTGGATGGCGGGCCGACTGCGCGGGGCACCCATCTGGCCGCGCTGCGCCTGACCCTTGCCGACGGCTGGAAGACCTATTGGCGCGCCCCGGGCGAGGCCGGGATTCCCCCCAGCTTCGACTGGCGCGGCTCGCGCAACCTGCGCGACGTGGCGATCACATGGCCTGCGCCCGAGGTCTTCGACACCAACGGCCTGCGCACCATCGGCTACAAGCACCAACTCGTGCTGCCGATCGAGGTGACCCCCTCCGGTGACGACTCGGCGATGCGGCTGCGCGGGCGGATCGAGTTCGGCTTGTGCAGCGATGTCTGCATTCCCGGCGCGCTCGACTTCGACGGCGCCCTCGACCCGCAGGCCGGGCGCAACCCCGCCATTGCCGCCGCGCTGGCGCAGCGACCCTATTCCGCCGCCGAGGCCGGGGTGACATCCGCCACCTGCCGCCTCACGCCCAGCGCCGACGGGCTGCGCGTCGAGGCCCGGATCACGATGCCATCGGCTGGCGGCACGGAAATCGCCGTGATCGAGCCGGGCGCGCCCGGCATCTGGGCCGCCGAGACCGAGACCCGGCGCAGCGGCGACACGCTGATCGCCGTCACCGATTTGGAGAACGAGACCGGCGGCGCCTTTGCGCTGACCCGCTCGGCCCTCCGCATCACTGTTCTCGGCACCGCACACGCGGTGGACATCCGCGGCTGCGACGCCGGCTGATCGGAATGACCGCAACGCCCCGCCTTGGTGCCATCGCGGTTCTGGTTGACGGTGACCGGGTCCTTTTGGCGCAGCGCGGCAAATCCCCCGACAGGGGGCTCTGGGGGTTTCCCGGCGGCCACGTGGAGCCCGGCGAAACCGCGCTGGAGGCCGCCCGACGCGAGTTGTTCGAGGAAACCGGGGTGCAAGCGCGGCCGGTCGAGTACCTGACAAACGTCGACGTGATCCGCCACGATACCGACGGCCGGGTCGTGGTGCATTACCTGCTGGCCGCCGTCCTCTGCGCCGATCCGCTTGGCACGCCGCGGGCCGATGACGATGCCCAGGACGCGGCCTGGGTCCCGGTGGACCAAGTGCGGTCCGGCGCGCTGCCGATGAGCGCGCGGGTGGCGGACGTGATGGAGCTTGCCTTGCTGCGCCGCCGCGCCCTGCTGTCTCGTTAAGCCGCGCGGGAGGCCCGTCGCGCCGCGCGCGCAAAGACCATCGCCGAGACCAGGTAGACCGCCAGCACGATAACCGCGGCCCCGGCAACGAAGATGACCAGCGCCGCCGGCATCGCGTCAAGCCCGGCCAGTATCGGCAACGTACCGACAAGCACGGAGGGCAAGGCGCCCAGCGCCAGCGCCCAGCCCAGCGTCACTCCGCCCCACGCCAGCAGCAGCGCGGCGGTCGCCACCACCGCGCCACGCAGCGCCCGGTTGGGATTGCGCAGCGCCCGGCGCAACGCCGTCAGCGGCCGCGACACGTCCTGTTGCATCGCCACCAGCGCCGGCACCACCAGCAACACGATCACCACCCCGAAGCCCAGCCCGTAGACCAGCGTGATCACCGTGGGCTTGAGGAATTGTGCCTGCTGCGATTTCTCGTAAAGCAGCGGCGCCAGCCCCAGAACCGTGGTCAATGTCGTCAGCAGAACCGGCCGCAGCCGGTCGGCGGCGGCGTCGATGATCGAGGGGATCAGCCCGCGGTCCTCCGCGTATTGGTCGATGGTGCTGACCAGCACAATGGAGTCGTTGATGATGATCCCGGTCATGCCCAACAGGCCCACCACCGTGAACATGCTCAGCGGCACCTCCCAGATGTAATGCCCCCATATGGTGCCGATCAGGCCGAAGGGGATCACCGCCATCACCACCATTGGCCGGGTCCAGCTGGCAAACACCCAGGCCAGCACCAGGTAGATGCCGGTCAGGCACAGGATCAGGCCAGTGCGCGCGTCGGAGAGGAACTCGCTCTCCTGCTCGCTCAGGCCGGACAGGGTCCACTCCACCTGCCGCTCGCTGGCGATCCTGGGCAGGATCTCTTCCTTGAGTTGCTCCTGGATCTCGCTGGCACGGGTCGGGTCGTCCTCGGAGATGTCGCCAGTCACGCTGATCACCCGCAGCCCGTTCTCGCGCCGCACGGTCGAGAACCCGGTGCGCTGTTCGACGCTGACGATATCGGCCAGAGGCACGTAGAAACCGCCGGGCGTGCGCAACTGGGTGCGTTCGAGGAAATCGGCGGTCAGTTCGTTCTCGGGCAGTTCGACGCGGATCGCCGCGCTGCGCGGCCCGTCGGGATAGGTCGCCGCCTCGATCCCGTTCAGCCGGTTGCGCAGGACCCGCCCCAGCGCGTCGATGGTGATGCCCAGTGCCTGTCCCTGCGCTGTGAGATCGAGGATCACCTCCTCCTTGTCATAGGCAAGGTTGTCCTCGACCGCCGAAACCTCCGGGTAGCGCAACAGAGCCGCCTGCAGATCCTGGCTCGCAGCCTTGAGGGTTTGTACATCCGCACCGTAGAATTGTACGTCCAGCGCATCGCCGCCGGGGCCGGAGCGCCAGCCGCGAAAGCTGACCGTTTCAGCCAGCGGATGACGGCGCACCGCATCCTGAAGCTCGGCGATGAAGGCAAAGCTGGAATAGGGCCGCAGATCGGCGTCGATCAACTCGATCGAGATCCCGCCCAGCAAGTCGGTGTCCTTGGTATCCACCCCGGCCAGACCGCGCCCGGCGTTGCCGCCGATCTCGGCCATGACGTAATCGAGCGGGTTGCGGCCGTGGCGTTCCTCGTATTGCTTGCCCAGGTCCTCGGTGGCGCGCTGCATCTCGCGCATCATCGCCAGGGTATCGGCGCGGGTCGCGCCCTCGACCATGGCGAAGTTGCCGGTGACCGAGCCACGCTCCGGCGCGTTGAAGAACCGCCACTGCACATCGCCCCGGATGAACAGCGCCAGTTGGCTCGCCAGCACCGCGATCACCCCGGCCACCACGACGTAGCGGCCCCGCACCACCGCGGCCATCACAGGGCGGAACAGGTGGTCGCGCACCCAGCGAAAGCCCCGGTTCACCACCCGGTTCGGCAAGTCGTACCAATGCTCTTTCGCGGAATGGGCGATGGCATGGGACATGTGGTTGGGCAGGATCAGGAAACATTCCACCAGTGAAGCCAGCAGAACGACAATCACGGTAAAGGGGACATCCTTGATCAAGTCGCCGAACCGTCCGCCGATGGCGGTGAGGCCGAAAAAGGCAATCACCGTGGTCATCGTCGCGGCCAGCACCGGCATTGCCATCCGCCGCGCCGCGTTCTCGGCCGCCGCGACCGGATGCTCGCCCAGCCGCCGGGCGCGGAAATCGGCATGCTCGCCCACCACGATGGCGTCGTCCACCACGATGCCAAGGGTGATGATCAGGCCGAACAAGCTGATCATGTTGATGGTCAGGCCAAAGGCATACATCAGCGCGATGGCAGCGAACATCGAGGCCGGGATGCCGGCCGCCACCCAGAAGGCGATGCGCGCGTTCAGGAACAGGAACAGCAGCGCCACCACCAGCACCAGCCCCATCAGCCCGTTGTCCAGAAGGATGTTCAGCCGCCCCGAGATCGCCTCGGCGCGGGTGCGGATCAGCTCGACCGTCACCCCCTGCGGCAGGCTCAGCTGCATTTCGGCGGCGACGTCCTCGACCTGGTGCTGGATCTTGATCGCGTCGCCTCGGTCGGACCGGTCGACCCGCACCGACATGGCCGGGTTCTCGCCGACGAAATAGGCGCGCTCGCGGTCCGCCCCCTCGACCCGGATCGCGGCGACATCGCCGATGGTCAGTTTCGAGCCGTCAGGGTTGGAACGCAACACGATCCCGGCGATATCCTCGGCGGTCCGCTTTTCGCTGCCGGTTCGCACGCGAGCATTGGCGCCGGTGACGTCGCCCGCCGGGTCCGTCGCGACCTCGGCGGCGACGGCGGCGGCGACCTCGGCCATCGTAATGTCATGTTCGATCAGCGCCCGCGAGGGCACCTCGAGCACGGTTTCGGGGGCGGCAACGCCGCGAATGGTGGTCCGGGTCACACCGACGGCGAACAGCCGCGTGACAAGCTCGTCGGCGAACAGGCCCAGCTGCTCGGGCGCGACCGGTCCGGTGATCACCACATCGGTGACGCGGTCGCGCCAAGCGCCACGGCGCACGGTCGGCTCCTCGGCCTCTTCGGGCAGGGTGGTGATCGCATCGACCGCCGATTGCACGTCATCGGCGGCGCGGGCCATGTCCCAGCCCGGTTCGAACTCGATCGAAATGCTCGCCAGCCCCTCGCGCGAGACCGAGGCGGTGCTTTCGACCCCGTCCACGGCTAGCAGGGAGGGTTCCAGCACCTGGACGATGGCGCCGTCGACATCCTCGGGGCCGGCCCCCTCCCATTCGACGCCGACGCTGACGGTATCAACGATCACGTCGGGAAAGAACTGCGCCCGCATGTTGGGAATCGCCGCCGCGCCCAGCACCAGCAGGATCACCAGCAGCAGGTTGGCAACGGTCTTGTGGCGGGTGAAATAGCTGAGCAGCCCCCCCGCCGGGCGCGGAAGATCGCGCAACACGGCTTAGCCCCCCATCCGGGATTCGATGCGCTCGACCAGTTGCGCGGGCACCCGGTCGCCGCCCAGCTGGGCCAGCACCCGGGCCTTGACCTCATCCGGCATCCGGTTGTTGGCCTCGACGAAGGCGACCAGCCGCGCACGGCGTTCCGCGCTGAGTTCCAGCAAGCTCGCCTCGGGCGGTTCGTCCTGCGCCTCTTCGCGCAGCGGGCGCACCCGGATTCCCGCCCCGAGCAGCGGCGTGCGCCCGATCACCACCTCGCGCCCGGCCAGGCCGGCGCCGCGCAACAGCACCTCGTCACCCTGGCGCCGCACCAACTGAACCGGCAGCGCCTCGAGCCGATCCTCGGCCCCCAGCACCAGCACCGTGCCCGAGGCGTCCAGCGCCGAGGCCGGCAGGCGCGCGACCCGCTCCACCGGCGGCTCCTCGACCGCCACGGTGACGAAATCGCCCGGCTTGAACCCCGGCGCATCACCCAGCCGGGCATAGATCATGCGCCCGGTCTGCCCGTCGCCGGCGGCGGCGCTATCGCGGCTGATCTGCCCGGACGCGCGCAAGGCCGCGCCACTGACATCCAGCGTCGCGGTGACCGGGGCCGTTGTCAGGTCGCCCATCTCATCCAGCAGCCGGGCGTATTGCGCGGTCGAGACGCGAAAGGCGACCTCGAGCGCATCGGGGTCAATCAGTTCGGCCAGTTTCTCGTTGGCCGAGACCAGCCGCCCCTCGACCAGGGTCACGTTGGACAGCGTGCCGTCGAAAGAGGCGGTGATCGTGGTGTCGGCCAGCGCCCGTTCGGAATCGGCCAGCGCGATGCGCATCCGCGCCAGCCGCGTCGCGGCCTGATCGACCCGCGCCTCGGCCTGGGCGACGGCCTGTCGCCGGGCCAGCACCACCTGCCGCGCGGCGGCCAGTGCCAGTTCGGCGGCCTCTACCGTCGCGGCGGTGCCGACGCCGCGCTCCTGCAGGTTCGTCTGCCGCTGAAAGGCGCGGTTGCGCAGATCCTCCTGGTCGCGGGCGGCGGACAACTCATCGCGCGCCAGGGTCAGGGCGCGGGCGGCGTCACGCTGTTCGGCCTCGGCATCAAGCAGGTCGCTCCGCGCCCGGTCCAGAGCCGATTGCGCATCGGCCGGGTCGATCCGCACAAGGTCTTGCCCGGCGGTGACATTGCCGCCGTCCTCGAACCCCTCGGCCAGCCAGATCACCCGCCCGCCAACGGCGGCGCGCAACTCCAGCGTGCGGCGGCTGAGCACCTGTCCGAAGGCAGGCAGCACCGGGGTGACGGTTTCCATCCGGGCGGTACGCACGTTGACCGCGAACACCCGTTCGCGGGCCTGTTGCGGCCGGGGATCCTCGGCCATGCGGCTCTGCACCGCGCCGAACACCAGCTGGCCGGCATAGACCAGCAGCGCCAGCATCAGCGAGGCCAGAAACAGCCCGGTCAGGCTTTGCCGCAAAAACCGCATCGTCAAATCTCCCAGGCCCGCAACAGGACGCCGTGATACAAACTAGCCGCAGCGCAAAAAATGCCAAGATGCGCAGGGTACCCGGGAGGTTATACGCCGCAGAAAGTTACTTCCGGCGCTGGTTTTCGGTCAGACGCGGAAAAATCTCGACAAAGTTGCAGGGTTGATGGCGGTAATCGAGCTGCAGCGACAGGATTTCGTCCCAGCCATCCTTGCAGGCCCCCGGGCTGCCGGGCAGCGCGAACAGATAGGTGCCGCCCGCGACCCCGCCGGTGGCGCGCGACTGCACCGCGCTGGTGCCGATCTTTTTCATCGAGACGATGGTGAAGACGGTGCCAAAGGCCTCGATCTCCTTTTCATAGACATCGCGGTGCGCTTCGACCGTCACGTCCCGCCCGGTCAGCCCGGTGCCGCCGGTCGAGATCACCACGTCGATCTCCGGGTCTGCGACCCAGGCCCGAAGCTGCGCGGCGATCTCGTCGCGCTCGTCGGGCAGGAGTTTCCGGTCGGCAAGGGTATGGCCCGCCCCGGTGATGCGGTCGGCCAGCACCTGGCCGGAGCGGTCCTCGTCCAGCGCGCGGCTGTCCGAGACGGTCAGCACGGCGATGCGGACCGGGATGAAATCCTTGGTGTCGTCGATGCGCGACATGGCGTTCACGTCCTCTCAAAAATGGTGTGGCGCAGGGCCAGCGCCGCGACTATGCCGCCGGAAACGCACCCGGGCCAGAGCCGCCCCTGCGGAGAGACGAAAAGCCGCTGTCCCGCCAGCACGGACAGCCCGACACGCAGCGGGGTCAGTCACGCCCGCCCCCCGATCAGCATCCGTGCGGCCAGCGCGCCGAACACCCCCGCCGTGAGCCAGCGCAACAGCCGCCCCAGCCCCGGGCTCTGCATCAGAAGCGGGGCAAACCGCCCGGCAAAGGCACCGACGGTGGCATTTACCGCGAAACCGGAGGCCGCGAGGATCGCCCCGAGGATCAGGAACTGCGCCAGAACCGGCCCGGCCGGATCGATGAATTGCGGCAGTAGGGCAAAGACGAATCCCGCGCCCTTGGGGCTGGTGATCCCGACCAGGAGACTGCCGCCGAAGGTTCGCCCGGCGCCGGACCGGGCGGCCTCGGGCGCCGCCACGTCGCCGCGCAGCGCGCGCCATGCCAACCACAGCAGGTAACCCGCCCCGATCCAGCGAACCAGGGGAAAGGCACCCGGGGCCGCCTCGGTGACCGAGGCCAGCCCCAGCGCCATCAGGGTCACGCCGATCAGCGGCCCCGGCACCAAGCCGGCGGCGGCCAGCACCCCGGCGCAGCGTCCGCCGCGCAATCCCTGGCCGAGACAGAACATCATCTCGGGGCCGGGGCTGAGCGCCAGGACCAGCGCGGCGGGGACGAAGGCCAGCAGCGTGAGCGGGTCAATCATGGCGCGATATCGAACCAGGTGCCCTCTGGGCCGAGGTTGACCACTTCGGAGGCGCCGATATGGCCGCGCTCGCCCCAGCAGTCGTGGATATGACCGCACAGCACCAGCGGCGGCGCGATGCGCGTGATGGCGGCCCGGACCGCCTCCGAGCCCACTGACAGTCCCTGAGAGGTGCGGTCGGCCACGCCCTTGGGCGGGGAATGGGTAATCAGGATGTCGACGGCCTCGCAGGGGGCCAGCAGGGTGGCGGCCTCTTCCTCCGTCAGGTTCCAGGACCATTCGCCGAAGGGGGGCGCCGGCACCCCGCCGCCCAGGCCGAAGAAGGTCACCCCTTCGACCTCTGCCGCCTCTGCGTGCAGAACGGTGGTCCCGGGCAGGGCCGCGGCCCGCAACTCATCGGCGCTTTCGGCGTTGCCCGGCACCAGCACCATCGGCGCGGTGATCCCCGACAACATCTCCATTGCCTGATCAAGCCCCTGCCGCATGTTGCAGAAATCCCCGGCCCCGACCACCAGGTCGGCGTCAACGCTCGCCTCGACCAGCCCGCGTGCCGCCCGCCGGGCCAGGTGCAGGTCGGAAAATGCCAGTATCTTCATCCGTCTTCTCTCATCTCAACTTGGCCTGAAGCGCCAGCAGATCGGCCCAGGCCTCGCGCTTGGCCGCCGGATGGCGCAACAGATAGGCGGGATGGAACATCGGCAGCACCGGCTTGTCCAGCGCCTGAACCCAATGGCCGCGCAGCCGGGTGATGCCGCGTTTGCCCAGCACCGCCTGGCAACTGATGTTGCCCATCAGCACGATCACCTTGGGGTCGGCCAGCGCCACGTGCCGGTCGAGGAACGGCTTGAGCATGGCGATCTCGTCCGGGCGCGGCTCGCGGTTCTGCGGCGGACGCCAGGGCAGCACGTTGGTGATATGGACGTTCTCTTGCCGCGACATCCCGATCGCCGCCAGCATCCGGTCGAGCAATTGCCCGGCGCGACCGACAAAGGGGCGCCCCTCGCGGTCCTCTTCCCGGCCCGGTGCCTCGCCGATGATCATCACCGGCGCGCCCGGCGTGCCATCTGAAAAGACCAGGTTGCGCGCGCCCTTCTTCAGCTCGCAATGCTCGAACGCCGCCATCGCCTCGCGCAACTCTTCCAGCGTCCGGGCCGCCGAGGCCGCGGCGCTGGCAACGGCGACCGGATCGACCTGACGGGCGACGACCGGGCCCGGCGGAGCCTCCGCAACGGGGATGGCGGCCTGACGGGCCTTCGCGCGCAGCCGATCGGGAAGATCATAGCGGTTGATCGGCGCGTCACCGATGGCATCTGTCACGCCCAGTTCCACCTGCCACTCCAGCAGGGCACGGGCCGTATGATAGTCGATCTGCGATTCCATGGCGCCGACCCTAGCGCCGAAACCGATGCCGAAAAAGCGCATAGCGCAGGGCCATTTCCGCCATTCCGGCTAAAAAATCCTTGTGCGGGGGCCGATTGGCGCCAAGCATGACTGGTAACAATATCGGGAGGACGGACCATGCAGACCTCGCGGCGCAGCCGGCGATCCATTTTTTGCACCTTCCTGTTCTCCCTCGCTTCGCTGATGCTTCTGACATTCGGGCTGGCCGCACCCCTGCGTGCGGACCCGACCGGCCCGATCCTGCAACGGCTCTTTGACCTTGCCGGCAGCGTCGCGTTTGATCAGGCCGAGACCGCCCGCGCCGCGCCGGACATCCCCGCCGTAACGCCGGAAACCGGCCCGATTCGGCAACGGCTGTCTCGCCTTGCCGCCGCACAGGCCGTCGAGCCCCGGGTCATTCCACGCATCGACCCGGACCGCAGCGCCGCGCCGACGGAACTGGTGGCGACCGACCCGGTCGCCCTGTTGCCGCCGATGCCGGGCGACACCGGCACCGCGCGACTGTTGCAGGTCTCGGACGGCGGCTATCACTTCGACTGCCCGCCCGGCACCGGCTATTGCGGTGGCGGAACCTATTGCTGTCCGCACGGATGGGGCTGCGCGCGGGACCGGGAATTCTGCATTGCGCCCGGCGATACCTATTGCGGCGGTGGCCGCAGCTGCAGGAGCGGTTTCAGATGCTCGCGCGGGGGCGGCTGCGTGCCCAACGGCAAGGTCGATTGCGGCCGTGGCCGCTGGTGCAACCCCGGCTCTTATTGCCTGAGGGGCAACCGCTGTTCCGCGGTCGGCGCCACCAAGTGCCGCGACGGATCGATCTGCAACCCGGGAAACAAATGCGCCTCGGGCGGCGGCTGCGTCCCGAACAACGTGCGGGACTGCGGCAGCGGCTCCTACTGCAAGCCGGGGGCCTATTGCCTGAGCGGCGGCGGATGTTCGCAGATCGGCGCGGTGAAATGCTCCAGCGGCAGCATCTGCAACCCCGGCTATACCTGTTCGCGCGGGCGCGGCTGCGTACCGGTCGGCGCAGATGACTGCGGCAACGGTGTCTTTTGCAAGGCCGGCACCTATTGCCTGGGCAACCGCAAATGCTCGGCCCCCGGATCGACCAAGTGTTCCAGCGGCGATATCTGCCCCCCATCACAGAAATGCTCCAAGGGCGGCGGCTGCATTCAAAGGGACCGTGTGGATTGCGGCTATGGCAAGAGCTGCCCGCCGCGCAGCTATTGCCTGGCCGGCGGGAAATGCTCCAAACCCGGTGCGGTGAAATGCAACAGCGGTGCGATCTGCCCGCCCGACACCATCTGCCTGCCGGGCAAGAAATGCTCGCCCCCCGGGCACAAGCTCTGCGAGGGCGGCACCTCCTGCCCCAAGGGAACATTCTGCCTCAAGGGCGGGCGGTGTTCCGAGCCTGGGGCGGAACAATGCGACGACGGCAAGATCTGCCCGCCCAGCCGACAGTGCATCCCCGGCGGCGGCTGCGCGCCCGAGGGCCACAAGGTCTGTGCCAGCGGAACCACCTGCCCGAAGGACACCATCTGCCTGAAAGGCGGCAAGTGTTCGTCGCCCGGGGCCACGCTCTGCGACGACAACAAGGTCTGCGCGCCGGGCCGGCTGTGCCTGCCGGGCGGCGGTTGTTCCGAACCGGGGGCCCGGAAATGCACGGGCGGCCAGATCTGCGGCAAGGACGAGATCTGCCTCAAGGGCGGCAAATGCTCAGTCCCCGGCGCCACGCTCTGCGAGAGTAACAGCGTCTGCGCGCCGGGCCGCGAATGCCTGCCCGATGGCGGCTGTGCGCCCGAGGGGCACAAGGTCTGCGCCAGCGGTCACACCTGCCCCGGGGACACCGTCTGCCTGAGCGGCGGGCGCTGCTCGGACCCCGGTGCAGTGCTATGCGAGGATGGCGGCGTCTGCCCGCCGCGCACGCTGTGCCTGCCGGACAACAAGTGCTCGAAACCCGACATGAAGCTCTGCAAGGGCGGACAGGTCTGCCCCAGGGACTCGATCTGCCTGCAGGACGGCGAATGCTCGGAGATCGGCGCCAAGCTTTGCGACGGCGGACTGGTCTGCGACCCGGACGAGGAGTGTGGCGGCGACGACCACTGTTACCCGACCGGCAAGACCTATTGCGGCGGGGGCTACTGGTGCGACGCGGATCAGGAATGCCGGCCCGATCACAAATGCGGACCGAAACAGGAGTAGGGCCACGCGCGATGTTGCCCCGCGCGCCACGGCTTTCTATAAGCGGGCGACCAGCCTAGACGGAGCGTCGCCCGCATGTCATTCGCCCATCGCCACCTTCTCGGGATCGAACCGATCAGCCCGCAGGATATCACCGCGATCCTGGACCTGGCCGAAACCTACGTCACCCTGAACCGGCAGGCGGACAAACGTGCCGACGTGCTGGCCGGGCTGACCCAGATCAACATGTTCTTCGAGAATTCCACCCGCACCCAGGCCAGTTTCGAACTGGCCGGCAAGCGGCTTGGCGCGGACGTGATGAACATGGCGATGCAAGCCAGCTCGATCAAGAAGGGCGAGACCCTGATCGACACCGCGATGACGCTGAACGCGATGCATCCCGACCTGCTGGTGGTGCGTCACCCGCATTCCGGCGCCGTCGACCTGCTGGCGCAAAAGGTCAACTGCGCGGTGCTGAACGCGGGCGACGGGCGCCACGAGCACCCGACCCAGGCGCTGCTCGATGCGCTGACGATCCGGCGCGCCAAGGGGCGGCTGCACCGGCTGAACATCGCCATTTGCGGCGACATCGCGCACAGCCGCGTGGCCCGCTCGAACATCCTGTTGCTGGGCAAGATGGAAAACCGCATTCGCCTGATCGGGCCGCCGACGCTGATGCCCTCGGGCATTGCCGAGTTCGGGGTCGAGGTCTTTGACGACATGCGCGAGGGGCTGCGCGACGTCGACGTGGTGATGATGCTGCGGCTGCAAAAGGAACGGATGGACGGCGGCTTCATCCCGTCGGAACGCGAGTATTACCACCGTTACGGGCTGGACGCCGAAAAGCTGGCGCTGGCCAAGCCGGACGCCATCGTGATGCACCCCGGCCCGATGAACCGGGGCGTCGAGATCGACGGCACGCTGGCCGACGATATCAACCGCTCGGTGATCCAGGACCAGGTCGAGATGGGCGTGGCGGTCCGCATGGCGGCGATGGAGCTATTGGCGCGCACCGCCTTGGCGGGGGCAGCGGCATGAGCGACGACGCCCTGATCGTGCCCGAGGGAGAGCATGGGCGCATCCGCGTCTTTGCCCTCGACATGCGGCCCGAACAGGCCGCCTTCCTGCGCGAACCGGGCGCCGTCGACCAGGTGCTGGGGCTGGCCGGACTGGACCCGGCGCAGATCGACGTGATCCGCATCGCCGACCTCGAGGATCTTGGGCTGGCCGGCTACCTGACCGAGGGCTGCGGTCTGCCCGAGGCGCAGATCGCGCCCGACCGCGAGATGCTGGCGGCGTTGGAAGGGCATGTCATCGTGCTGCGCAGCCGGGCCTTTGGCGGACAGGCGGCGGTGATCGCGCCGGAGCCGGAGGTGCGGCTGGTCGCCACCTATGACGAGCCGGACAGCGACTGGTCGGCACAGCCGCTGCGCAGTGACAGCGCCCTGCCCTATTCCGCCCCGCGGCAATCGCCCCGGGCGACACGGGACCGGGCACGGCGCATCGGCGGCAGCCTGTTCGCGGTGGTGATGGTGCTGATCGCGCTACTGGTCTGGGCGGTGGTGTTCTGATGGCGGCGCTGCGTTTCCCCCCCGACCGGGGTGCCTACATCCGCACAAACGCCTGGCTGGCGGCCGCGGCCATGGCCGGGGCGATGGCGCTGCTCTGGGTGATGGGGAACGCCCATGTCTGGACCGGCGCGGTGGCCGGGCTGGCGGCGATCGGGTTGCGGGCGTGGTATCTGGCGTCGGAGGAGCTGGCGGTCGTCTGGGAAGTGGACGGCGCGGCGCTGATCGGTCCCGGCGGGCGGCGGGTGCCGCTGAGCGAAATCGAAACCGTACGAAAGATGGGCAGTTTCGTACAAGTCATCACCAGGGGCGGCGACAAGCACCTGATCAAGTACCAGGCCGACCCCGCAGCGACGGCGGCGGCAATCGAGAGGGCGGCGGCATGAGCGATCTTCTTTTCACCAATGCCCGGCTGATCGACCCCGAGGCGGGCACCGACGAACCGGGCGCCCTGCTGGTGCGCGACGGTCGGATCGTGGACCACGGGCAGGAGGTCGGCCTGCCCGGCGAAGATGTCACCGTCGTCGATTGCAATGGCAAATGCCTGGCCCCCGGCATCGTCGACCTGGGCGTCAAGGTCTGCGAACCGGGCGAGCGGCACAAGGAAAGCTATCGCAGCGCCGGACGGGCGGCGGCGGCGGGCGGGGTGACCACCATCGTCACCCGCCCCGACACCGCCCCGGCAATCGACAGCCCCGAGACGCTGGAATTCGTCACCCGCCGGGCGCAGGAGGATTCGCCGGTGCGGGTGGTGCCGATGGCGGCGCTGACCAAGGGGCGCGCCGGGCAGGAGATGACCGAGATCGGGTTCCTGATGGATGCCGGCGCGGTGGCCTTTTCCGATTGCGATCACGTGGTCGCCAACACCAAGGTGCTGTCG
This sequence comes from Aquicoccus sp. SU-CL01552, assembly GCF_040365005.1. NCBI lineage: Bacteria > Pseudomonadati > Pseudomonadota > Alphaproteobacteria > Rhodobacterales > Paracoccaceae > Aquicoccus > Aquicoccus sp. SU-CL01552. The sequence continues at coordinate 185,977 of NZ_BAABWV010000004.1, forward strand.
CGCGCACTGAGCTATGCCGGGGCGCTGGGTGCACTGGTGATCGGCCACCCGCAGGACCCGGGGCTGAGCAAGGGGGCGGCGGCCACCAGCGGCAAGTTCGCCAGCCTGCGCGGATTGCCCGCCGTGTCGCAGATGGCCGAGCGGATGGGGCTCGACCGCGATATCGCCCTGCTGGAGATGACCGGGGCGCGCTATCACGCCGACCAGATCACCACCGCCCGCGCCCTGCCGGCGCTGGCGCGGGCCAAGGCCAACGGGCTGGACATCACCGCCGGGGTCGGCATCCACCACCTGACGCTGAACGAGTTCGACGTCGCTGATTACCGCACCTTCTTCAAGCTCAAGCCGCCGCTGCGGTCCGAGGACGACCGGACCGCGGTGATCGAGGCGGTGCGCAGCGGGCTGATCGACGTGATCTGCTCGATGCACACGCCACAGGACGAGGAGAGCAAGCGGCTGCCGTTCGAGGAGGCGGCGAGCGGCGCGGTGGGGCTGGAAACCCTGCTGCCGGCGGCGATGCGGCTGTATCATGCCGGCGCGCTGGACCTGCCGACCCTGTTCCGCGCCATGAGCCTGAACCCGGCGAAACGGCTGGGGCTGGAGGCCGGGCGGCTGGACACAGGGGCACCCGCCGACCTGGTGCTGTTCGATCCCGACGCGCCCTTCGTGCTGGATCGCTTCACGCTGCGGTCGAAATCCAAGAACACGCCGTTCGACGGCGGTCGCATGCAGGGCCGCGTTCTGGCCACCTATGTGGGTGGCGCACCCGTCTATCGGAGGGACTGATGCCCGAGATCACATCCACCGCCGCGACGCTGATCCTCTGGGCCGTGATCGGATACGGGCTGGGATCGATCCCCTTCGGCATGGTGCTGGCCCGGATCATGGGGCTGGGCAACCTGCGCGAGATCGGCTCGGGCAATATCGGCGCCACCAACGTGCTGCGCACCGGCAACAAGCTGGCCGCCGCGCTGACCCTGCTGCTGGATGGAGCCAAGGGGGCGGCGGCGGTGCTGTTGGCGCGGGCCTTTGTCCCCGAGGACGCGGTGATGCTGGCCGGCTTCGCGGCCTTTGTCGGCCATTGCTACCCGGTCTGGCTGGGGTTCCGGGGCGGCAAGGGCGTGGCGACCTTCCTCGGGCTGTGGCTGGCGCTGGCCTGGCCGGTGGGGCTGGCCTGCTGCGGCACATGGGCCATCGCGGCGGCGATCAGCCGGGTCTCCTCGGTGGGGGCGCTGGCGGCGGCGGCGGCGTCGAGCATCTGGGCGGTGCTGCTGGGATACGGCAACACCTTCGTTATGGCGGCGGTGCTGACGCTGCTGGTCTACTGGCGCCACCGCGAGAACATCGCGCGCATCCGCGCCGGGACCGAAAGCAAGATCGGACAGAAGTAGCGACGACGGCGGTCGAACTGCCACCCGTTCAGCCCCCCCTCTGCATCCTGATTACCCGTTCCAGATCTTTTTGGCGCGCGTTCAGCGCCCGTCCCTCCCATGCGCCGCTTTTGGTGAAAGCGGCCGCCGGCGTCCTGCGGCAACCCGTTCACGAGCCGGTCAAAACAGGTTGATTTGAACGTGACGGACAAAGCCCCCAATTGCGTTTGCGTGACGGTCAATTCCGGCCGCACAGCCCAACACCATCCCTCCGGGCGCGGGGTTCGTTGCCGGGCACCGGAACACCTGAGAAAAGGAACACACATGACCAAGATGGGATCTCTGCTTGGCGGTCTGGCGCTTTCGGTCGCCGTCGCAACCTCTGCCTTTGCCGCTGGCGTCGACATCAACGCCTCCTCCACCGGGCTGGCGCTGCAGGGCTATGACCCGGTTTCCTATTTCATCGATGGCGAGGCCACCAAGGGCGATTACACGATCACCACCATCTACGACGAAGCCCTCTATCGCTTTGCCTCCGAAGAGCACAAGGCGCTGTTCGAAGAGAACCCCGAGGCCTACGTGCCGGCCTACGGCGGCTACTGCGCGTTCGGCACCGCCATGGGCTTCAAGTTCGACGGCGATCCGAACAACTGGAAAATCGTCGATGACGTTCTCTACTTGAACCTGTCGGACGACATCCAGGAACGCTGGGAAGGCGACATCCCGGGCTTCATCGAGAAGGCCGATGCCAACTGGACCGACATCGCCGACAAGGATCCGGCGGAACTGCAGAGCAACTAAGCTTTCTTCCCGCCTGAAGATCGGAAACGGCGGCTCCGGGAGCCGCCGTTTTCACGCGTTGCGATGCCCTCACCTCAGGGGGGGGCTGGGGATCAGCGGATCAGCCGTTCGAGCGCGGTGCCGTTGGCCCAGGTGCCGTGCAACTGGCCGCTTGGCATGCGCAGGTAGACGATCGGGTAATCGCTGCCCCAATCGACCCGGATCACGTCGCCGTTGCGGGTGCCGGTGCCATCATAGCTCTGGTTGCCGACGCGCCAGGACATGAATACCGTGGCGCCCTCTTCGCGGATGGTGACCACCCCGCGATAGGCCGAGCCATCGGGGTTGCGCCCCTCGGCCCGGTAATTACCAGCGATGGATTGCGCCGCGACCGGCGCAGCGAGCGTGACCATCCCCGCCGCCAGCCCGGCCAGAGCCGCGCGGCGGCCCCATTTGGTGATGTTCATGCGCTTCCCCCCCTGTTGCAACGGTGGGGACAGTCTGGCCCGGATCGGACCGTCTGTCACGCATTCAGGGGGCGTGATGGTTCAGTAGGCAAAGGCCTCGTAGATCCGGTCGAGATCGCCGTTCCAGTCGCCGTTGTAGTGCTGCAACAGTTCGTCGGCCGGGGTCATGCCGGTTTCGACGCTATCCTCGAGCGCGTGCAGGAAATGGCGTTCGTCCTGCACCATGCCGCCGAGGCCCGGGCGTGCGCGGGCCTTGAGGCCGGAGCGGGCGATGTCGATCACCTGCACCGCCAGATCGTTCATCCGGCGCCCACCGACCTCGGCCTGAAGCCCATCCTTGGCCGCGGCCAGACGCCATGCCTCGCGGGTCTCGGCATCCCAGCCCTTGACCAGGTCCCAGGCCGCGTCCAGCGCCCCCTGGTCATAGGTCAGCCCGACCCAGAAGGCCGGCAGTGCGCAGAGCCTGCGCCACGGGCCGCCATCGGCGCCGCGCATCTCGATGAATTTCTTCAGCCGCGCCTCGGGGAAGGCCGTTGTCAGGTGATCGGCCCAGTCGCTGAGCGTGGGTTTCTCGCCCGGCAGCGCCGGCAGCTCGCCCTTGAGGAAATCGCGGAACGACTGACCCAGCGCGTCGATGTACTGGCCGTCGCGGTAGACGAAATACATCGGCACATCGAGCATGTACTCGACCCAACGTTCGAACCCGAAGCCCTCGTCAAAGACGAAGGGCACCATGCCGGTGCGGGCCGGGTCGAGATGCTGCCAGACCCAGGAGCGATAGGATTTCATGCCGTTGGGCTTGCCCTCGAAGAACGGAGAATTGGCGAACAGCGCTGTGGCGACCGGTTGCAGCGCGATGGCGACGCGCATTTTCTGCACCATGTCGGCCTCGGAGCCGAAGTCGAGGTTCACCTGCACCGTGCAGGTGCGCCGCATCATGGTGGTGCCGGTGGTGCCGACCTTGTCCATGTAGGCGTTCATCAGCTTGTAGCGGCCCTTGGGCATCAGCGGCATCTGGTCGTGGGTCCAGATCGGCGCGGCACCCAGCCCGATGAAGCCGACGCCGATCTCGTCGGCGATGTCCTTGACCTCGCGCAGGTGCTCGTTCACCTCGTCGCAGGTCTGGTGGATGGTCTCCAGCGGGGCACCCGACAGTTCCAGCGCGCCGCCGGGTTCCAGCGAGACGTTGGCGCCGTCCTTTTCCAGCCCGATCAGGTGATCGCCCTCGCGGACCTCGGCCCAGCCATAGCGGTCGCGCAGCCCCTCGAGCACGGCACGGATCGACCGTTCGCCGTCATAGGGCAGCGGTTTGTGCGTGTCCTTGCAATAACCGAACTTCTCGTGTTCGGTGCCGATGCGCCAATCTTCCTTGGGCTTGCAGCCGTCGGCCAGGTATTCGGCCAGTTGTTCATGCCGCTCGATCGGGCCACCGCCGGTCTGGGGGATGGACATACGCGCACTCCGATGCTGCTTGCTCTCGTTTCCGGGGGGCAGTCGTGCGGTGAAATGGCGGCACTGTCAATGCAGCCTTTGGTGCGCGGGGCGCATCGGGCGGCGTTCCCAGATCACGACTGCATGAGCGTTGTCACGTTTCAGCTCGGCCAGCATGCGTTCGGTGCGCAATCCCGGCAGCGCGGCGAAGACGTCGAACAGGTCCTGTGCGCCCTCGGCGTTGACCGGGATCTGCAGCATAGGATGGCCCGGTTGTTCCAGCCCCCAATGGGCCGGGCGCGTGGTGGGGTCGAGCACCAGCCGTTCGAGATCCATGACCGAGACCGAGCCGCCGGACAGCGGCCCCATGTAGGTGATCTCGCCCTCGTCCACCAGAACGACGCCGGGCCCCCGGCCGGTGCTGCGGAACCGGCCGCGCTGTATCCCGATCACGGCGAGACCGGCCCCGGCGGGCACCATCAGCCAGCCGATCCAGCCCATCAGCCCGCCCACCGAAAGCGCCCAGTAGAGGCCCAGCGCGACCGCCGCCAATCCGATCAGCGCCTCGTGCCAGCGGGCGAGTGCCGTGCGGACCTCGGGGCGGATGAAACTCATGCCCAGTCCCCCAGCGCCCGCTGCCAGAGCGTCATCGCGGCCACGGCGGCGGTGTCGGCGCGCAGGATGCGCGGGCCAAGCGCGACGACATGTGCCTGCGGCAGGGCGTGCAGCCGTTTGCGCTCGGCGTCGGAAAACCCGCCCTCGGGGCCGATCAGGATCGCCCAGGGGCCGGGCGCGGCATCGGCAAGGCTTTTTTTCGCGCCGACCTCGGCCTCGTCGCAGAACATCAGCTGCCGCTCGTCGGGCCAATCGGCGAGCAGCCGGTCGAGTTTGTGCAGATCGGTCACCTCGGGCACATAGGTGCCGCCGCATTGTTCGGCCGCTTCGATGGCGTGGGCCTGCAGCCGGTCCTGCCGAATGCGGTCGGAATTGGTGAAATCGGTCTGCACGGGAATGATCCGCGCCGCCCCCATCTCGGCCGCCTTCTCGACGATGAAATCGGTACGCGCCTTCTTGATCGGCGCGAAGATCAGCCAGAGATCGGGCGGCATCTGAAGCGGACGGGTCTGCGCCGCGCAGGTCAACACGCCGCCGCGCTTGCCGGCCTCGGCCACCTCGGCGCGCCATTCGCCGTCGCGCCCGTTGAACAGGGCCACCGGGGCACCCGGCCCCAAACGCATCACCCCGAAGAGGTAATGCGCCTGCTCCCGCGTCAGAGGAACCGATTGCCCCGCCCCCAGCGGGTGCTCTACATACAGCCTGACCTTTGCCTTCATGCGAGACTACATATGCAACCTCACAGCCCGACGCCAGATGCGACCGCCAGCGGACAGGTGGCCGATGCGGTCAGGGGCAACTGGGTCGACCGACTGGCACCGGAAGCGACGCGCCCCTATCTGCGGCTGAGCCGCGCCGACCGGCCGATCGGCACCTGGCTGCTGTTGCTGCCGTGCTGGTGGGGGCTGGCGCTGGGGATGCTGTGGGACCAGTCGCCGCGCTGGGAGGATCTGTGGATCTTTGTCGGCTGCGGCCTCGGGGCCTGGCTGATGCGCGGGGCCGGTTGTACCTGGAACGACATCACCGACCGCGACATCGACGGCAGCGTCGAGCGCACCCGATCGCGGCCGATCCCCTCGGGGCAGGTCAGCGTCAAGCAGGCCGTCGCCTACATGGGCGCACAGGCGCTGGTGGCCTTCGCGATCCTGCTCACCCTCAACTGGGCAGCGATCGGGCTGGGGTTCCTGTCGTTGCTGCCGGTGGCGGTCTATCCCTTTGCCAAGCGGTTCACCTGGTGGCCGCAGGTATTCCTGGGGCTGGCTTTCAACTGGGGCGCGCTGCTGGCCTGGACGGCGCATACCGGATCGCTGCACTGGGCGCCGGTAATCCTTTATCTCGCGGGGATCTGCTGGACGGTTTTCTATGACACGATCTACGCCCACCAGGACGCCGAGGACGACGCGCTGATCGGGGTGAAATCCACCGCCCGGCTGTTCGGCAGCCAAAGCCCGCGCCGGTTGCGCCAGTTCCTGGTGGCCACGGTGGCGCTGATGGCGGTGGCGGTGATCGTGGCGGTGGAACCGCGCGGATCGCTGGCGGCGCTGGTGATCGCGCTGGCCGGGCCCTGGGCGATGGGCTGGCACATGCTGTGGCAGCTGCGCCGGTTCGACCCCGATGACAACCCCGGCTTGCTGCGGCTGTTCCGGGCCAACCGCGACACCGGCTTGATTCCGCTCATCTTCTTCCTGGCGGCCGTGCTGGCATGATTGCGCGCCGCGTGGCCGGCCTGTATGACTCCCGCGACCTGAAAAGCTGAAGAACGAACCCTTGATGCGCCTCTCTTCCCTGTTCGCCGTCGGCCTGACCTTTGTTGCCGCGGCCATCCTCTGCCTTGTCGCGGCGGGTTTCGCGGTTTCGGCGGTCGAGGATTCGACCGAGATCGGCGTGCGCCAGTCGCTGGACAAGGCCGGTCATCACTGGGCCGAGGTCGAGGCCGACGGGCTGCGCGTGATCCTGGCCGGGACCGCCCCGGACGAGGCCACGCGGTTCAACGCCATCACCGTCGCCGGCGAGGTGGTGGATGCCGCCCGCGTCATCGACGAAATGCACATCACCCCGACCGAGGACCTGACGCCGCCGCGCTTCTCCGCCGAGGTGCTGCGCAACGACAGCGGCATCTCGATCATCGGGCTGGTGCCCGCCAGCACCGACCGCGCCGACCTGCTGGACGACCTGGAGGACATCGCCGGGACGGGCAAGGTGGCCGATTTCCTGGAAACCGCCGATTACCCGGTGCCCGAGGGATGGGCCGACGCGATGCGCTTCGCGATGGTTGCCCTGGCTGAACTGCCGCGCTCGAAAATCTCGGTCGAGGCCGGACAGGTGGAGATCACCGCCATCGCCGACAGCCGCGAGGACAAGAGCGCGCTGGAACGCAAGCTGACCCGCGCCGCGCCGGCCGGGCTGCGGCTGGGGCTGGAGATTGCCGCGCCGCGCCCGGTGATCACGCCGTTCTCGCTGCGCTACATCATCGACGAGGACGGAGGGCGATTCGATGCCTGTTCCGCCGAGACCGAGGCGGCCCGCGACCGTATCCTGGCCGCCGCCCGCGCCGCCGGGATGAGCGGTACGGCCACCTGCACCATCGGGCTGGGCGTGCCCTCGCCCAACTGGGCGCGCGCGGCGGAACTGAGCCTGTCGGCGCTGTCACGGCTGGGGGCGGGGTCGGTCACCTTTGCCGATGCCGACATCACGCTTGTCGCGGCCCAGGGCACCAACGAGGGGCTGTTCGACGAGGTCGTGGGCGAGCTTGAGAACGACCTGCCGGAGGTCTTCGCGCTGCACGCCGTCCTGCCCGCCCCGGCGGATGACGGCACCGGCGGCCCGCCGGAGTTCACCGCGACCCGCAGCCCCGAGGGGCTGGTGCAGCTGCGCGGCCGGTTGAGCGACGAGAGCCTGCGCCGCATGGCCGAGAGCTATGCCCAGGCGCGGTTCGGCTCGGAAAGCGTGTACACCGCCGCGCGCATCGTCGAGGATCTGCCGGCGGACTGGCCGGTGCGGGTTCTCTCCGGCCTCGAGGCGCTGTCGAAACTGGCCAACGGGGCGGTCACGGTACTGCCCGACACGGTGCACCTGCGCGGCATCACCCATGACGAAGAGGCCAAGGCCGAGATCGCCGGTCTGCTGTCGGACAAGCTGGGCGAGGCCGAGGACTTTACCTTGGATATCACCTATGTCGCGCCACCGGAGCCGGAGGACAAAGCGCCGGACCCCGAGGAATGCGAACGCCGGCTGAGCGCCGCGCAGCAGGACGGCAAGATCACCTTTGAGCCGGGATCGGCCACCATCGCCGCCGCCTCGCAGGACATCATGAACCGGATCGCGGACATCCTGACCGATTGCCAGGAACTCCGGCTGGAGATCCAGGGGCACACCGACAGCCAGGGCCGCGAGGAGATGAACCTCAACCTCAGCCAGGCCCGGGCGCAATCGGTGCTGAACGAGTTGCGGGCGCGCCGCGTTCTGACCTCTACCTATGTTGCGGTCGGTTATGGCGAGACCCGCCCGATCGCCCCCAACGACACCGAGGAAGGCCGCGAGGCGAACCGCCGGATCGAGTTCCGCCTGATCCGGATCGAACCGACGGCGGAGGAGCAGAGCACGCTGGACGCCGTGGCCGCAGACACCGCCCCCGGGGACACCGAGACAGAAGAGCACGGCAACACGGAGCCGGTTATGGAAACCGGGTCGCAGGCGGAAGACATGCCCGCCGCCCGAGAGGAGACGGAATGAACAGAACCGAGTTCATCATAACCACGGCGATCATCCTGTTCGTCGCCTTTGCCGTCGGCTGGTTCGCCCATTGGCTGGTGCACCGGTTCACCCGCGTGAACCCAAGCGACGTGGCCGACCTCGACCGGATGAGCCAGCAACTGCACGAGGCCGAGGAGACCCGCGACCAGGCGATCACCTACCTGCAGCAGCGCGAGGCGGAACTGACCAACCAGCTGACCCAGACCGAGGCGGAACTGAAGGCCGCGATGGACGGGCTGCGGGATGCCCGTCAGGAGGCAGAAGAACTGCGCGTGCAGCTGGAGCCTGCCGCCCGGGGCTGATCGCCCCGCCGCGTCATTCCGCCCAGAGGTCCGGCCTGTCAAGCGCCGGCGCGCAGCCCAGCCTCGCGCCGGCGATCCTGTCCAACGCATCCGGCGACAGAGCCCGCACCATCCAGGCGTCGGCCTGCGCGGTCGGGATGGGATAGGGCGCGGAAACGGTCCGGCAGGGCCGGAACCCGTACCGGGGATAATAGCCCGGATGCCCCAGCACGAAGACCAGGTCGCAGCCCTGATCGCGCAACCGGGTCAGCCCCTCGCGGATCAGCCGGCCACCGATGCCCTGCCCCTGCGCCTTCGGGTGGACGGCGAGTGGCGACAGCAGGGCGGCCATGATCCCGCCTGGATCGGGGGCGAGCGTGGCCCTGGTGAACAGGATATGTCCCAAGGGGTGACCGTCGCGCCGAGCCAGCAGCGACAGGCGCGGCTGCGCGGAGGCGTCGTCCAGCAGGACAGCAACCAGATCCGCGATCAGCTGCCCCTCCCCCGGCCCGAAGGCAGCGCTGTGAAGATCCAGCACCGCCGCATGGTCCGCCGGTCGGGTCGGGCGAATGGACAGGGGGCGCCCCGTCATTGCCCCCCCTCACCAGCGGTCGAGGGCGTCTTCGTCCTCGGCCTTGGCCGCGACCCATTCGGCCCCGCCGGCGGCGATTTCCTTTTTCCAGAACGGCGCGCGGGATTTCAGGTAATCCATCAGGTATTCGGCGGCCTCGAAGGCATGGGTGCGATGCGGCGCAGCGGTGGCGACCATCATGATCATCTCACCCGGCCGCAACCGCCCGTGGCGGTGGATCACCAGCACATCGCAAAGCGCCCAGCGGTGCGCCGCCTCTTCGGCGATGGCGGTGATCGCCTTTTCGGTCATGCCCGGGTAATGCTCGATCTCCATCGCCTCGAGCCCGCCTTGCGGCAGGTCCCGCACCACGCCGGTAAAGGTGACGACGGCACCGGCCCCGGTGACGCCCGCGGCGAAACCGTTGGCCTCGGCCCCCAGGTCGAACGGCGCGCTCTGGACCGAAACACGCATGGCTCAGCCGCCCGTCATCGGGGGAAAGAACGCCACCTCGCGCACGCCGGCCAACGGCGCGTCGAAATCCGACAGTTCCTGGTCCAGCGCCACGCGCAGCGCCGCAAGATCGGCAAAGGCGGCGGCGTAGCGGTCTTCCCGCGCGCTCAGCTCATTGACCAGATCCGAGACTGTGGCCGCCCCGGTTTCGACCGTCTCGCGCGGCAGCCCGATGCGTTCACGCACCCAGGCGAAATAGAGAACATCCATCAGCGCGTCTCCCTCAGATGCGGCAATGCCTTACGTAGGTAGTCGGCGCCGGTGATCAACGTCAGCGCCGCCGCGATCCACAACAGCCAAAGCCCCAGCCGCCCGGACCAGACCATGCCATCATACATCAGGCGCAGCCCGTACAGGTCCTCGGTCTCGCCGTTCAGGACCTGCTGCAACAGCGCCTCGTCCATGCCCCAGGACTTCATCACCAGATGATGCTCGAAAATCCCCTGCGAGAACAGGGTGGCGATGGCGATCATCTGGGCGGTGGTCTTCCATTTGGCCAGCTTCGTCACCTTGAGCGTGCCGGCGGTGTCGCCCAAGTACTCGCGCAGGCCGGAAACGAAGACCTCGCGGAACAGGATCACGGTGGCCGGAAGCACCAGCCACGGGGTCCAGTGTTCGGCAGCATAGCCCACCAGGATCATCAGCGCGATCACAACCATCGCCTTGTCGGCAATCGGATCGAGCATCGCCCCCATCTTGGTTTCCTGTTTCCAGGCCCGCGCCAGGTAACCGTCGAACCAATCGGTCGCCGCCGCGCCGACGAAGAGCACGAGGGCGTACCAGTCGGCATAGGGGCGCGAAAAATAAAGGAACATGACGGCCAGTCCGGGGGCCGCCAGAAGCCGAAGCAGGGTCAGGATATTGGGCAGGTTCCAACGCATGTCCGGACCCTATACCGGAGGTCTGGGATGTAAAAGCGGGGCGCAGCAGAAATCTGCCCGTTCCGGACCGATGCCTCCGGCGGGAGTATTTGCAAAGAGAAGAAGCCGGCCGGCGGTCAGCCGTTCTCGTGGAAAAAGCCGTAGATCTTCTCGGCCAGCGAGTCCGAGATCCCCTCGACCGCCTTGAGATCGGCGAGGTTGGCGCGGCTGACCGCTTTGGCGGACCCGAAATGGGCCAGCAGAGCGCGTTTGCGGGTGGCCCCGACCCCGGCGATATCGTCAAGCGGGGTGGCCCCGACCGCCTTGGCCCGCTTGGCCCGGTGGGTGCCGATGGCAAAGCGGTGCGCCTCGTCGCGCAGGCGCTGGACGAAGTAGAGCACCGGATCGTTCATCCGCAGGGCAAAGGGGCGCTGGCCGGGGCGATGGAATTCTTCTTTCCCGTGGTCCCGGTCGACCCCCTTGGCGACCCCGACCATCGGGATGTCCTCGACCCCGTGCTCCTCCATGATCTCGCGCACGGCGCTGACCTGCCCGGCGCCGCCGTCGATCAGCAGCAGGTCGGGCCAGAGCCCCTTGTTGCGGTCGGGATCCTCTTTCAACAGGCGGGAAAAGCGACGTGTCAGCACCTCTTTCATCATGCCGAAATCATCGCCCGGGGTCAGGTTGTCGCCGCGGATGTTGAACTTGCGGTAGCTGTTCTTCATGAACCCGTCGGGGCCGGCCACGATCATGCCGCCGACCGCGTTGGTGCCCTGGATGTGCGAGTTGTCGTAGACCTCGATCCGCTGCGGCGGGCCGTCCAGCCCGAAGGCCTCGGCCAACCCCTGCAACAGCTTGGTCTGGGTGGCTCTCTCGGCCATGCGGCGGGCCAGACTTTCACGCGCGTTGCGCAGGGCACCCGAGACCAGCTCGGCCTTTTCGCCGCGCTGGGGGACCAGGATCTCGACCTTGCGGCCGGCCTTTTCCGACAGCGCCTCGGTCATCAGGTCGGCGTTCTCGATCGCGTCGGAGAGGATCAGTTGACGCGGCGGTTCCTTGTTGTCGTAGAACTGGCCGAGAAAGGCCTCCATCGCCTCGGCCGGGGACACATCGGCACCGACGCGCGGATAGAAATCGCGGTTGCCCCAGTTCTGGTTGGCGCGGATGAAGAACACCTGCACGCAGGCCTGTCCGCCCTCCATGTGCAGCGCGATCACGTCGGCCTCGGAAACGCCGCGCGGGTTGATGCCCTGCGCCGTCTGCACGCTGGTCAGCGCACGGATGCGATCACGCAGCGCGGCGGCGCGTTCGAATTCCATCGCGTCCGAGGCCGCCTGCATCTGTTCGGCAAGCTCCTCCTGCACGCGGGTCGAGCGACCGGAGAGGAACCGTTCGGCATCGCGGACGCTTTCGGCGTAATCCGCCTGCGCAATCAGCCCGACGCAGGGGCCGGAACAGCGCTTGATCTGGTACAACAGGCAGGGCCGCGTGCGGCTTTCGAACATCGCGTCGGTGCAGTTGCGCAGCAGGAATGCCTTTTGCAGCTGGTTCAGCGTGCGGTTCACCGCCCCCGCGCTGGCAAAGGGGCCGAAATAGCTGCCCTTCTCCTTTTTCGCGCCGCGATGCTTCTTGATCTGGGGAAAGGCGTGGTCCTTGGCGACGAGGATATTGGGAAAGCTTTTGTCGTCGCGCAGCAGTACGTTGTATTTCGGCTTGAGCTGCTTGATCAGGTTCTGTTCCAGCAGCAGCGCCTCGGTCTCGGTGCGCGTGGTCAGGAACATCATCGAGGCGGTCTCGCGGATCATCCGGGCAATGCGCGGGGTGTGACCGGTGGGCCGGGCATAGCTGGAGACGCGGGCGCGCAGGTTGCGCGCCTTGCCGACGTAGAGAATCCGCGCCTGGGCATCGAGCATCCGATACACCCCCGGCGACCCGTCGAGGGTTTTCAGATAGCCCTGGATGCAGGCATGACCGGTCTGGCGCGGCTGGTCGGCGGTGTCGGTCGACTCGCTCATGTTACAGAATTATGATTCTCCGTCCGGGGCTGCAATGCTGCCGGCTCGCTTTCAAGGGCAAACAAATCCACCGAACCTGTGGACAAGTCTGAAGATAACTTCAAGGCAACGCGAAAATTTCGTTGTTCCATGGGCGGTTCGTTGATTTGCCTAAAATTTAGGCAGTTTATCAAGGTGCTGAAATAACTTGATATTTTTCTCACATTCCGCCAAGTGAATGAAATATAAAGCGTTTTCCTGACGCCACAGTCACGCGGCCGTGACCAGTGCAAAACTCTCGAGGCACGCGTTCATTCCACCCCCAGGACATCCGGGGTCTGCCACCCCAGGTGTTGCCCCCCATCAATGCAGAGCAACTGGCCGGTCACCGCGGGTGCGTCCAGAAAGTACCCCAGCGCGGCGGTGATATCGTCGCAATTGGCCCCACGCCCGGCGATCGTGTTGGCCCGCTGGGCGGCAAAATGGGCGTCGGATTGGCGATGGCCCTGAAGGGTGGGACCCGGCCCGATCGCGTTGACGCGGATCGCCGGGGCCAGCGCCTGGGCGGTGGTACGGGTCATCGCCCAGAGCCCCATCTTGGCGATGGTATAGGTCATGAACTCCGGCGTCAGCTTGCGCACGCGCTGGTCGATCATGTTCACGATCAGACCGGTCGCCAGCGGCTCGCCCGCGGCGTCCCGCGTCGGTTCCAACCCCTGCGCCGCCATCGCCTGGGTCAGCACGAAAGGGGCGCGCAGGTTGCTTTCCATGTGCCTGTCCCAGCTTTCGCGGGTGGCGGTGGACACGGTGTCATACTCGAAGATCGAGGCGTTGTTGACCAAACAGGTGATCGGACCGCCCAGCGCCTCGGCCGCCGTCGGCAGCAGCTCGGTGGTCTGTTCCTCGTGCAGGAGATCCGCCGACAGCGTTACCGCGTTTCGGCCCAGCACGCGGATCTCGGCGGCGGTCTGCTCGGCCCCCTCGCGCGATCGGGCATAATGCACCGCGACATCGTGGCCACGCCGCGCCAGATAAAGCGCCATGGCCCGACCCAGCCGCATCCCGGCCCCCGTGACAAGACAGCGTGACATCGCGTTGCCCCCGTTCCCCAGCGCGGCAGGCTACATCAGCACTGCGGCGATATAGACGATATATAAAGCACTCAGCCCGAAGCCCCACAACCGGGTTATGTCGCGGCGGAAGAACACGAAAGGCACCAGCAAGAGCGACGCGCCCAGCATCACCCAGAGATCGAAGCGCAGGAACTCCGGATCGACCGGGATCGGCCCGAACAGCGTGGCAAGCCCGATGATCGCAAGCAGGTTGAACATGTTCGACCCGATCACGTTGCCCAGCGCCACGTCGGCCTGGCGACGCAGCGCCGCCATCACCGTTGTCGCCAGTTCCGGCAGAGAGGTGCCCAGCGCCACCAGCGTGAGTCCGATCACCGTGTCACTGACGCCATAGGTGCGGGCGATGATCGTGGCATTCTCGACCAGCAGGTTGGCGCCCAGCGGCAGCCCGATCAGCCCCAGCCCGATATAGATGCCGATGCGCCAGAACGGCATGTTCGGATCGGCATCCTCCAGCGCCTCGAGAAGCTCTTCGGCCTCCTGTTCCTTTTGCCCATTGCGCCGATGGCTCAGGGCATCGCGGAGCTGGTCCCACAGAACCAGCGCCAGAACCAGCAGCAGCAGCAGCCCGGTCCACAGCGTGAAGTCGCCCAGCATCGCCAGGGCGATGAACAGGATCGAGGCCGCAAGCATGAAGAGATAGGTTTTCCGGCTGTCGCATTCGCTGGTGTGCATGCGGGCAAGGATTGCCGGGATACCCAGCACCAGCAGGATGTTCGCCGTGTTCGATCCCACCACGTTGCCCAGCGCGATGCCCGGCGCGTGATCCAGCACGGCCCGGATCGAGATCAGAAGTTCGGGCGCCGAGGTGCCGAAGGCCACGATCGTCAGGCTGACGATCAGCGCCGGCACCCCCAGCCGCAGGCTGAGGTTGACCGCGCCACGTACCAGAGAGTCGCCCGCCAACAGAAGAATGACCAGACCCAGCCCGACCAGAATCCAAGGCATCATGAGTGTCGTCCCTTGTGGCCACAGTCGCACGGTCCCTTGCCGATGCGGAACCGACCGCACCGCGGGCAGCGCGCCGAGGCGATCTTGTCCTGCCCCGGAAATCGCAATTTTCCGAACATCGCCAGAACCACCATCGCGACGAGGAAGAGAGAAACGATCTTCACAATCACGTCAGAGGCCAAAACGCGCAAAGGCCGCGCGCTCCTCGATCCCGAACAGGGCGTCCTGCGCCATCTGCGCGCCGAAGCGCGACCAGACCGGGCGGCGCATGGCATAGCGGCGGAACTGCACCTTTTTCCCGAATTGCTCCTGCATCCTGGGCTTCAGGTGGCCGATCCCGTCGATCAGCCCCAGCGCCGTGGCCCGTTGGGCGGCCCAGATCTCGCCGGTGAAAAGGTCGGCCTCGCCGTTCAGCTTGGCGCCCCGGCGTGACTTGACGTGGGCGATGAAATTCTCGTGCAGGTCATCCAGGATGACCCGGAGCCGCGCCACGTCCTCGGGGTTTTCCGGGCGGAACGGGTCGAGCATGGATTTGGACTCGCCGGCGGTATAGACGCGTCGTTCGACGCCTTGCCGCGCCAGCAGCACATGCGCCCCGAACCCCGATGAAATCACCCCGATCGACCCGACGATCGAACTCGCATCGGCCCAGATCTCGTCCGCGGCCACGGCCAGCCAATAGCCACCGGAGGCGGCGAGATCCTCGACAAAGGCATAGACCGGCACCTTGGTCTCGTCCGACAGGCGGCGGATGCGGGCCGCGATCAGCGAGGATTGCACCGGCGATCCGCCGGGCGAGTTGATCTCGAGCGCGACGGCGGCCGGCTTGCCGCGGCGAAACGCCCTTTCCAGCAGCGGCGCCAGCGCGGCATCGTTCAGCGTGCTGCGCCCTCCGGTGCCGATCATGCCGGTCAGGCGAACCACCGACACCAGTGGCGGGTTCTTGATGAAGGGAAAGCGCAGGTTCATGCAATCCGATGTAGAATGCCCCCCCCGAACAAACAAGACGCCGGTGCCGCAGAAACATCCTCTACGGGGATTTCACGCCACGTCCGCCCGCAAGACGCGCATCGGTCAGTTGCGCAACCGCCAACCGGTCCGGAAAATCCACCAGATGACGCAAAGGCACAGGCAGGTAAATCCGCCGATCGCCAACAGACTGAGCCCCACCGGCACGTCGGAGGTATCGAAGAACGCCCAGCGGAACCCCGAGATCAGGTAGACCACCGGGTTGAACAGGGTGATGGTCTGCCAGACCGGCGGCAGCATGGAGATCGAGTAGAAGGAGCCGCCAAGGAACACCAGCGGCGTCACCACCAGCAGCGGCACCAGTTGAAGTTGCTCGAAGTTCCGCGCCCAGATCCCGATGATGAAGCCCATCAGCGCGAAGCTGAGACAGGTAAGAAGCAGGAACATCACCATCGCCAGGGGGTGCGCGATGCGCAGCTCGACGAAGAACGCGGCGGTGCACAGGATCACCGTGCCGATGAACAGCGCCTTGCTGGCCGCCGCGCCGACATAGCCCATGACGATTTCCAGGAAACTCACCGGTGCCGACAGCAATTCGTAGACGGTGCCGATGAACTTGGGGAAATAGATCCCGAAAGAGGCGTTCGAGATCGCCTGCGTCATCACCGACAGCATGATCAGCCCCGGCACGATGAAGGCGCCGTAACTGATGCCCTCGACCTGGTCGATGCGGCTGCCGATGGCGGTGCCGAACACCACGAAGTACAGCGATGTCGACAGCACCGGCGACAGAAAGCTTTGCAGCAGCGTACGAAAGAACCGCGACATCTCGAAACGATAGATGGCGGAGACGGCGCCCCAGTTCATGGCCGGCCCTCCGATACCAGGTCGACAAAGATCTCTTCCAGGCTGCTTTCGCGCGTCTTCACGTCGCGCAGCACCAGCCCGGCGGCGGCGACGTCGTTGAGCAGCTGGGTGACGCCGGTGCGTTCGGCCTGGGTGTCGTATTCGTAGACCAGCGTATCGCCGTCCCCGGCAAGCGTCAGATCGTGCGCGGCGAGTTCCGCCGGCACCCTGTCCACCGGCGCGCTCAACAGCACCTCGATCCGCTTCTTGCCCAGGCGGGCCATCAGCGTGGCCTTGTCCTCGACCAGCAGCAGCTCGCCACCGCTGATCACGCCGACGCGGTCGGCGATCGCCTCGGCCTCTTCGATGTAATGGGTGGTCAGGATGATGGTCACGCCGCTGGCCTTCAACTCGGCCACGGTGTCCCACATGTCCTTGCGCAGTTCCACGTCGACCCCGGCGGTCGGTTCGTCGAGAAACAACACCCGGGGCTCATGCGCCAGCGCCTTGGCGATCAGCACCCGGCGCTTCATGCCGCCCGAGAGTTCCTTGACCTGGGCGTCGCGCTTGTCCCACAGCGACAGCCGGCGCAGGATGCGTTCGATCAGCGCCTCGTCGCGCGGGCGCCCGAACAGACCGCGCGAGAAGCGGACCGTCCGGATCACCTTTTCGAAAGGTTCCAGCGCCACCTCCTGCGGGACCAGCCCGATCATCGCGCGGGCGGCACGAAACGCGCTGACGATGTCGTGCCCACCCACGGTGATCTGGCCCGAGGTCGGCGTGGTAATGCCACAGACGGTCGAAATCAGCGTCGTCTTGCCGGCGCCGTTGGGTCCCAGCAGCGCGAGGATCTCGCCCTGTTCGATTTCCAGCGAGACCCCCTTGAGGGCCTCGAACCCGCCGTCATAGCGTTTGCGCAGATCGCGGATGGACAGGATTGCGGACATGACATCTCCCCCTTCGCGCGGACCCTAATGCGGGCCGGCACGACAGAACAGCGCCCCCGCGCACAGGCGGCTGCGCGCATGTGCAGGGATCACTCGCGGCCGGTGACGCGCTTGAACCAGCCCTTTTTCTCGCCGGTTTTCTCGCCCTCAGCCGCCTCGTCCGCCGGTTCTTCACCGCCGCCCTCGATGCGGGTCTGCAGGTTCTGAAAGAACTGGTCGGCCATCTTCTTGGCGAACCCGTCGATCAGCCGGCTGCCCAACTGGGCCAGCTTGCCGCCGACCTTGGCCTCGACCTCGTAGGACAGCAGCGTCGCCCCCTCGCCCGCCGGGGCGAGCGTCACGGTGGCGCCGCCCTTGGCGAACCCGGCCGCGCCGCCCTTGCCCTCGCCCGTGATGGTCAGTTTCTCGTTCTCGACCAGGTCCGACATGGTCACCTGTCCCTTGAAGGTGGCCTTCACCGGGCCGACCTTCTGCGTCACCGTGGCGGTATAGCCGTCCTGCGGATTGCCCTCGACTTCCGAGGCGCCGGGCACACAGGCCTTGAGCATCTCCGGATCGAGGATGGCGGCATAGACGGTGGCCGGATCGGCCTTGATCTCGCGGTCGTCGCTCATGTGCATGGCGCGCTGTCTCCCTGTTCCTCTGACTCCGGTGTAACCGACAGCGCGGGGCGGGCCAAGCAAACTTGCCCGGCCCGCCCGCAGGAATTTTCGGCAGACCGGCCGCGATGGGGCCGATCAGGCCCAGACCTGGTCGAGGTCGGGCAGCGGGATCGCGTCCAGCAACTCGCGTGTGTAATCGGCCTGCGGCG
The DNA here is from genome assembly GCF_040365005.1 of Aquicoccus sp. SU-CL01552. NCBI lineage: Bacteria > Pseudomonadati > Pseudomonadota > Alphaproteobacteria > Rhodobacterales > Paracoccaceae > Aquicoccus > Aquicoccus sp. SU-CL01552. Next base: position 204,269 of record NZ_BAABWV010000004.1, read on the forward strand.
CCTCGAACAGCGCGGCGGTCTCGCGATATTCCACCACTTCGCCGCGATAGAGCACCAGCGTGTGCCGGCAGAGCCGCCGGATCACCGACAGGTCGTGGCTGATGAAGGCCAGCGTCAGCCCCAGCTCCTTCACCAGCTGATCCAGCAGGTTCAGCACCTGCGCCTGGCTCGACACGTCGAGGCCCGAGACGATCTCGTCGGCAAGGATAAAGTCGGGTTCGGTGGCGATGGCACGGGCGATGCCGACCCTTTGCCGCTGCCCGCCCGACAGCTCATGCGGATACCGCTTGCGAAAGGCGCGCGGCAGGCCGACGTGGTCCAGCGCCTGGTCGACCCGCTGCGACACCCGGTCGAACCCCTGCAACCGCAGTGGCCCGGCGATGATCGCCCCCACCGTGCGGCGCGGGTTGAGCGACGACATCGGATCCTGAAAGATCATCTGGAACCGGCGGCGCAGGGGACGCAGCGCATCCTCGCCCAGGTGGGTGATGTCCTGCCCCTCGAAGCGGATGGCACCGCTGTCGGGTTCCAGCAGGCGGATCATCGCCCGGCCCAGCGTCGACTTGCCCGAGCCGGAGCCGCCGACGATGCCCACCACGTCGCCGCGCGGGATCGTCAGCGAGATACCCTTGAGGATCTCGATCCGTGGCGCGGGGCCGAACAGCGGCTTGTGCGCCATGTCGGGGAACGACAGGTGCAGGTTCTCGACTTCGTAGATCGGTGCGTCAGACATGGCCCTGCCTCCGGTCGTGAGCTTCGATTTCCGCCTGCACCGCCTCGATCACCGTTTCCGGCACCGGCGTCAGGCTGGCCTCGGGGTCGGTGTATTTCGGCGTCGCCGCCAGCAGCGCGGCGGAATAGGGATGCGCGGGCCGGGCAAAGAAATCGCCGACGCTGGTATCCTCCAGAACCTTGCCGCCGAACAGCACCGAGAGCGACTGGCAGATCTTGGACACCACGCCGAGGTCATGGGTCACGAACAACAGGGCCGTGCCGTGGCGCGCCTGCATCTGCCTGATCAGCTTCAGGATCTGTTTCTGCACCGTCACGTCCAGCGCCGTGGTCGGCTCATCCGCGATGATCAACCGGGGCTCGGCGGCAAAGGCCGAGGCGATCAGGATGCGCTGGCGCATCCCGCCCGACAGCTCGTGCGGATAGGCCCGCATCACGCGCTCGGGCTCGGGGATCGACACCTCGTCCAGCAGCTCCTCGGCGCGGTGGCCCGCGTCCGATTTCATCCAGCCGAGGATATCGACCAGCCGGTCGGTGATCTGCGGCCCGACCCGGCGCGAGGGGTTCAGCGCGGTCAGCGGGTCCTGCGGGATCAGCGCCGCCTTGGCGCCGATCACCCGGCGCCGGTCGCGCGGGCACATCGCCTGCAGATCCTCGCCGTCCAGCAGGATCCGCCCCGAGGTGATCCGGATCGCGCCGGGCAGCGTGCCCAGGATCGCCTTGCCGATCATGCTCTTGCCGGCACCGCTTTCACCGACCAGCCCGCGCACCTCGCCCGCCTCGACCGACAGCGACACGTCGCGCAGGATCGGCGCCGGGCCGACCATGGCATTCAGGTTCTCGATTGTCAGGAAACTCATCGCAGCACCGGATCGAAATGGTCCTTCAGCCCTTCGCCCAATTGGCTGAAGCTGAGGACGGTCAGGAACAGGGTGACCAGCGGGAACACCAGCACCCACCACGCCTGGTGGATCGACAGACGACCTTCCGAGATCATGCTGCCCCAGGTCGGTTGATCGGTCGAGATCGACAGGTTGACGAAACTCAGGATCGCCTCGACGATCACCGCGATGCCCATCTCCAGCGTCAGCAGGACGACGATGGTGGGCAGCACGTTGGGCAGGATCTCGGCCAGCATGATCGAGAACCGCTTGCGTCCCGCGACCTGCGCCGAGGCGACGTAATCCATCGCGCCCTGGCTCATCGCCTCGGCGCGGATGACGCGGGCAAAGCGGGTCCAGTCGATCACCACGATGGCGATGACGATGGAACTGAGGCCGGTGCCCAGCACCGCGATCAACAGGATCGCGAAGAGCACCGGCGGAAACGCCATCCAGATATCGACCAGGCGCGAGATCACCATGTCGGGCCAGCCGCGGAAATAGCCCGCGATCAGCCCCAGGGCGGAGCCGATCACGCAGGTCAGCGTGCCCGCGATCAGCGCCACCCCCAGCGCGATGCGCGCGCCATAGATGATCCGGCTGAGCACGTCGCGGCCAAGACTGTCGGAGCCCAGCGGAAAGGCCGCGTCGGCCCCGGCCTCCCAGAACGGTGGCAGGCGCGCGCCGAACAGATCCTGCATCAGCGGATCCTGCGGTGCGATCAGCGGCGCAAACACCGCCGCCAGCACCAGCAGCGTCAGCCAGGCGGCCGAGAGCCAGAGACGCGCGCCAAGGCGGCGTTTTACCTGTGCGCGTCCATCAGCCATGTCGCAACCTCGGGTTCAGGGCGGCATAGGTCAGATCGACCACCAGGTTCACCACGGAAAAGATCAGCGCGAACAGGATCACGATGCCCTGGATCAGCGGCAGGTCGCGGTTGATCACCGCGTCGATGGCCATGTTGCCCAGCCCCTCGTAGGAGAACAGACGCTCGATGATCACGGTGCCGCCGATCAGGAAGGTGAACTGCACCCCGATCAGGGTCAGCGTGGGCAGCACCGCATTGGGCAGCGCCTCGCGGGTGATGACGTGGTTCTCGCCATACCCTTTCGTGCGCGACAGGGTGACGTAATCCAGATGCATGGTTTCCTTCAGCGATTGCTTGAGAAGCTGGGCGATGATCGCCGCCAGCGGGATCGCCAGCGCCAGCGCCGGCATGAACATGTGCGCGACAAGATCAGCCCAGATGTCAAAGCGCAGCCGCAGCACGCTTTCGAACAGGTAGAAATTGGTGACGAACGGCAGGTCCAGCGCCGGCGAGACCCGGCCCGAGATGTGGAAAACCGGCCAGAGCACCCCGAACAGCAGGATCAGCACCAGCCCCCAGAGGAAATCGGGCACGCTCAGCGCCATGCCGTTGGTCACGTCGATGGCGCCCTCGGTCCGTGTGCCGCGCCACCGGGTTCCGGTCAGCGCCAGCGTACCGCCGATCGCGACCGCGATCACCAGCGCCACCACCGACAGCTCCAGCGTCGCCGGCAGCCGTGACAGCACCAGCCCCAGCACCGGTTGGCGGGTGGTGATCGAGGTGCCGAAATCGCCGTGCAGCACGCCCGACAGCCAGATCACGAATTGTTCGGGGATGGTCTTGTCCAGCCCGTAAAGCGCCTTGAGCCGCGCGATGTCCTCTTCGCCGGCACCCGGCGGCAGCATCATCGCGATCGGGTTGCCGGGCACGACGCGAATGACGAAGAACACGATGACAGCCACGCCGAAAAGCGTGATCGCCATGGTCAGCAATCGCAGCAGGATCCGTCTGATCAATGTCATGGGAATGATTCCGAAAGCCGGAGGGCGGGATGTACCCGCCCTCCGGTCACAGGGGTTTGAAGGGCGCCGATCAGGCGCGGGTCATCAGGTGCGGCAGCAGCGCGCCCGAGGCATGCGGCGTGACCTTGACGCCCGGCGCATGCAGGATCGGTTGCACGTATTGCAGAAGCGGCAGCACCAGCGCGTTGTCGGCGATATAGCGGCTGACACCCTTCCAGCCCTCGATGCGCTTGGCCTCGTCCGCCTCGCCCCAGAGCGGGTTGATCATGTCGATCAATTCCTGCCCGTCCCAGACCGAGTGGGGCGAGGGGCCGTACATGGCAAAGCCGGTCGAGGTGGTCGGATCGCCCACCGAGTTGCCCCAGTTGTAGAAGGCCGCCGGCGCAAGCTGGTCGGCCGCGCGCAGCTCATAGTGCTTGGCAACCTCGTAGACCTCGATCTCGGCCTCGATGCCGACCCGGCGCCACAGCCCGACGATGGCCTGGATGATCTCGTAATCCTTGGGCTTGAAGCCACGGGTGGTCTGGATCGTGAACTTGACCGGGTTGTCGGTGGAATAGCCCGATTCCGCCAGCAGCGCCTTGGCCCCTTCGGGATCATAGGGCGTCTTGATGGTGGGATCGTAGGCATCGTATTCCGGCGTCTCCAACGTGTCGATCGGCACGCCGTAGCCCGACAGCAGGCGGTCGACGATGGCCTGCTTGTCCACCGCCATCACCGCGGCCTTGCGCACGTTCGGGTCGGTCATCACCTCGATGTCGTTGAAGAAGATCATGCCGATGTCGGAAATCGGTGCGGCGACGCCGTCCAGCTTGCCGGCCTTGAGGCGGTCGAACTCCTCATAGGGCATTTCCAGCGTGACATGGGCGTTGCCCGATTCCACCTCGGCCACGCGCGCGGCGGCGTCGGTGACGAACTTGATGGTCACGGATTTGAACTCGGGCGCGCCGCCCCAGTAATTCTCGTTCGCCTTCAGGCGGACATAGGCGTTGCGCTCGTATTTCTCGACCATGTAGGGGCCGGTGCCGATCGGGGCAGCCTCGAAGCCGTCGGCGCCGACCTTTTCGTAATAGGCCTTGGGCAGCACGTAGCCGGTGAGGAAGTACATCCACTTGAAGATCGTCGGGTCGAACTGTTTCACGTCGGCGATGACGCGGTTGCCCTCGACCCGGTGGTTTTCCAGCGTGCCCCAGACGAACTGGATCGGGCTGCCGGTCTCGGGGTTGGCAACGCGGGCCAGGCTCCAGGCGACGTCCTCGGCAGTGAAGTCCGAGCCGTCATGCCATTTCACGCCTTCGCGCACGTCCATCCAGACCTGGCTGTGGTCGTCGTTCCAGCCCCAGTCGGTCAGCAGGCCGGGCGCCGGCGACAGATCGGGTTGCTGCAGGATGAACTGGTCGAACACCGATTGGTAGATACCCTGGATCGTCGGATTCACCGCCGAGGCGCCGACGGTGGGGTCCCAGCTGGGCAGGTTGACGTTATAGGCGATCACCAATTCTTCGATCTGCTGCGCCCAGGCGAAGGTCGGAGCCGCGGCGGCCAGCGTGGCGGCGGCGGCGGTGCCCTTGAGCAGGCTGCGTCGTGTCAGTTTGGTCATTTTGTTTCCCTGTTGGTTTCGTATGGTTTGATCTAGTTTTTGTACGTTTCATGTCCCGGCCGGTTATTTCCCCGCCAGTTTCCGGCCGAGTTGATGGCCCGGCCCGGCGCCCGTTCCCGCCCCGGGCCAGACGGCCGCTCCGGTGTGGTAAAGGCCCCGGATCGGGGTGGTTCCGTCGGTGTATCCACGCGCCGGGCGGAACAGGAAATGCTGGCTGATGTGGTGGCTGCCACAGACCTGGTCACCACCGACGAGATTGGGATTGTCCGCCTCCAGCTCGGCCGGGGTGACGACCCGCTGACCGAGGATCTTGGCGCGGGTGCCGGGGGCGTAGCGTTCGAGTAGGTCGAGCGCCCGGTCGGCAAGGGGGGCCGCCGCCTCGGACCAGTCGGTCGCGGTGATCTCGCTAGCGGCGTCGCCACGGATCTCGCCCGGAACCATGCGCACCTGCATCCACAGCGTATGCTGCCCCTCGGGCGCCCGGGTGGGATCGACCACGGTGGGCTGGCCGACCACGATCACCGGCTCGTCCGGCAGCAACCCGGCGACCGCCTGCGCATAGGTGCGCGCCATCTGGTCGAGCGAGGGCGCGATATGCACATAGGCATAGTCGCTGAGTTCGGGGCCGGCGGTCCATTGCGGCAGGTCGGAGAGCGCAAGGTGGATCATCATCGTGCCCGGCGCATGGCGGAATTTCCGCATCGCGGTGTCATAGCCCGCGTCGCCGCTGCCGCCGGTCAACCTCGCCATCGCCCCGGGCGCCACGTTGGCGATCACCGCGCGGTTGGCGGTGATGGTCTCGCCGCCCGCGATCACGCCGGTCGCCTTGCCGTTCTCATGCAGGATGGTCTCGACCGGGGTGCTGCACAGGACGCGACCGCCGCGGGCCTCGATCGCGCGTTGCAGGGCGGTGATGACGGTGCCCGCCCCGCCCTTGCCCAGCGCCATGCCGAACGCCTGATTCGTCATCGCCTCGAGATAGGGGAACAGCGCCCCGCCGGCGATATCGGGGGCAAAATCCAGATGCATGCCCCAGGCCGCCAGCGTTGCCCGCAATTTGGGCGATTCGAAGGTTTCCTCGAGCCAGGCCCGGGGAGAGGCGGCGAGGAGGCGCGCCAGGTCCAGGGTTCCACCCGCCCCTTTCCTGCGCAGCGCCTTCCACGTAATAGATGCCAATGCATGCATTTTCATGGGAGAGCCGAGAAGCCCGAACAAATGCTCGGCCTCTCCCGGGAAGGCTTCGGACAGCGCCGCCCAGGTTTGCGCGTCCTGCTCGGACAGCGCGGCGATGCGGGCGCGGTTGGCGGCGGCATCCGTGCCGATGCCCATCCAGGTTCCGTCCGGAAACACGCTGGAAAAACAGTTGCTTGCCGGAGCAAACTCCAACCCGTACCGGGCCAGCTCCGCACTGTTCTCTTGAAAATGGGGAGATCCGGCAAAAAGCGACAGGTTCATCGCCGCCCAGTCATGGGCAAATCCCTTGACCGTATACTCCCCGGTGCGCACGGCACCGCCGGGTTCGTCCGCCTGCTCCAGCACGATCACCGACCAGCCACGCTTGGCAAGATGATGCGCGCAGACCAGCGAATTGACGCCACTGCCTATGATGACCGCATCTGCGGATAACTGTGTCACTCTACGCCCCCTGTTCTTGCCAAGATATTTGCAAAAGCATTTAATCCTGTCTAGCATTGAATCACACCGACGCGCCTCGGGGAGGCGCCAAAACATCTAGGGAGCTAAAAAGATGAGCGCATCGAACACGCTGCAGAGCCTGGGGGCGATGATCGCCTCGGGCGGAATCGAAGTGGTGGATTGCACCGGGGTGCTGGGACCGGACACGCCGATCCTGCAACTGCCCGAGGATTTCGCCAAGAACACCCCCAAGGTCGAGATCCACAAGATCAGCGAATACGATGAGGACGGCCCGTTCTTTGCGTGGAACTGGATGGTCCTGGGCGAACACACCGGCACCCATTTCGACGCGCCGCATCACTGGATCACCGGCCGCGACAACCCCGAGGGCTATACCGACACGCTGGACGTGCAGCGCCTGATCGCGCCGGTCAACGTGCTGGACTTTTCCAAGGAATCCGCCGCCGACGCCGACTTCCTCCTGACCATCGACCACGTCAAGGCCTGGGAGGCCGAGCATGGCGAGATCAACGCCGGCGAATGGGTGGTCATGCGCAGCGACTGGGACCAGTACGGCGATGACGAGGCCAAGTTCCTGAACGCCGACGAAAACGGCCCGCACACCCCGGGGCCGACCGCCGAGGTGATCCAGTACCTGATCGACAAGGGCATCGTCGGCTGGGGCAGCCAGTGCATCGGCACCGACGCGGGCCTGGCCGGCGGGATGGAACCGCCGTTTCCGGCACACAACCTGCTGCATGCCAACAACCGCTTTGGCCTGGCCTCGCTGGCCAACCTCGACAAGCTGCCGGCCAAGGGTGCGATCCTGATTGTCGCCCCGCTGAAGATCCAGAAGGGCACCGGCAGCCCGATCCGCGCGCTGGCGCTGGCACCGAAAGGCTGAACCATGGCTACGGTGGATCACGTCATCATCGGCACCGGGATCAATGCCCTGGTTGCCGGCGCGCTTCTGGCGCGAAAGGGAAAAAAGGTGGTGTTGCTGGAGCGGGAGGAGCGCGCCGGTGGCTGCATGACGACCGAAGAGGCGACGCTGCCGGGTTTCCACCATGACGTGATGGCCACCACCTTCGTGCTGTTCCTGACCTCGCCCGCCTATGCGGAACTGGCCGAGGATCTGGGGCGGCACGGATTGGAGTTCTGCCACACCGCCCATCCGACCGCCGTGCTGCGGCCGGGCGGGCGGGCCACCGTCCTGGGCATGGACCGGGCCGCCAACGTGGCCGCCTTCAACGGCCTTGCGGCGGGCGATGGCGACCGCCACGCCGCCGACGTGGGCGGGATCGAGGCCGATGCGCCGTTTCTCTTCGCGCTGCTGGGCGGTGACCTGTGGTCGCGCGGCACCGTGAAACTGCTGGCCGGCCAGGCCTGGAAACGCGGGCTGAACGGGCTGAAAAGCTGGATCGGCGCGGCACTGATCCCGGCGCGCGGCTGGCTTGAGACGAGTTATGAAAGCGAAGACATCCGGGCGCTCTGGGCGCCTTGGGTGCTGCATTGCGGGCTGACGCCCGAATCCACCTATTCCGGCCAAATGGCCAAGGTCGTCGCCTTCGCACTGGAGGCCGCCGGCGCGCCGGTGGTCAAGGGCGGATCTGCTCGCGCCGTCGACGCCTTTCGCGGGCTGATCGAGGAACATGGCGGTGAGATCCGCACCGGCGTCGACGTGGACCGCATCCTTGTCGAGGGCGGGCGCGCCGTGGGAGTCGAGACCGCTGCGGGCGAAAAGATCATGGCCGGCAACGTGCTGGCATCGGTGGCGCCGGGGCAACTGGTGACCCGGCTGTTGCGCGATCACGCCCGCCCCGAGGAGCAGGCCGGCGCGCGCGCCTATCGGCACGGGCGCGGCAACTTCCAACTGCACTTCGCGCTGGATCGCCCGCCCGAATGGACGACCGAGGGGCTGGACGACGTGGCGCTGATCCACCTGTCCGACGGCATCGACGCGGTGTCGAAATCCGCCAACGAGGCCGAGCGCGGGATGATCCCCGAGACGCCGACGATCTGTGTCGGCCAGCCCCACCGGCTGGACCCGACCCGCTGCCCCGAGGGCAAGGCAATCCTGTGGTTGCAGATCCCGGACGCACCGCGCGTGATCAAGGGCGACGCGGCCGGCGAGATCGAGACAGGCGGTGCCTGGGACGAGGCCACGCGCGAAGCCTTTGCCGACCGGATCGAGGCGCTCCTTTCGGCGCACATCAAGGATTTCGACCAGATCAAGCTGGCACGCCGTGCCTATTCGCCCGCCGACCTCGAGGCGATGAACGTGAACCTCGTCGGCGGCGACCCCTACGGCGGGCAATGCGGCATCGACCAGTTCTTTGTCTTCCGCCCGTTCCCGTGGTCGCGCAACGGCAGCACGCCGGTCAAGAACCTGCATCACATCGGCGCCTCGACCCACCCCGGCCCGGGGCTGGGCGGTGGCTCGGGCTTCAACGCCGCCAAGAGGCTGGGCGGATGAAGGATCAGGCCTCTGCACCGCGCCGCCTGGGCGAGATCGGGCTGAACAACTTCCCGCCCTACCTGATGAACCGCATCATGGGGCGCTACAACGCCAGCCTGCGCGAGGACATGGCCCACCAGGGCATGAGCACGCCCAAGATGCGCTCGCTCGCGGTGCTGTCGGTGATCGACGGCATCCTGATCCGCGAGTTGGCGATCTATGCGGTGGTCGAGCAATCCACGCTGAGCCGGGCGCTGGACGGTCTGGCCGCCGACGGGCTGATCCGGCGCGAGACCGACCGCGAGGACAGCCGCGCAACCCGCGTTTTCATCACCGAAAAGGGCCGCGCCACGTTCGAGCGGCACTGGCCCGCGATGGCGCGTGCCCATGACCAGATGTTCCAGGACATCCCGCAGGCCGAACAACAGGCCTTTCTGGCAACGCTACACAAGATCCTGCGCAATGTGCGCCGGAACGAATTCTGAGGACGACACATGGCCGAAAGATCCTTCAAGAAGGAAGTCGAACACCTGCGCAAGGGCGCGGGCGAGACCTTTACCGGCGAGGGTATCCTCGCGATCACCAAGGCGCTGCTGGAAAACGGGGTCGGCTATGTTGGCGGTTACCAAGGGGCGCCGATCAGCCACCTGATGGACGTGTTGGCCGATGCCGAGGAACTGCTGGGCGAACTTGGCGTGCGGTTCGAGGCCAACGCCTCGGAGGCCGCTGCCGCCGCCATGCTGGCGGCCTCGGTGCATTACCCGATCCGCGGCGCGGTCACCTTCAAGGGGCCGGTCGGGGTCAACGTCGCCTCTGACGCGCTGGCCAACCTGGCCTCGTCCGGGGTCAACGGCGGTGCGCTGATCATCGTCGGTGAAGATTACGGCGAAGGCTCCTCGATCATGCAGGAGCGCAGCCATCCCTTCGCGATGAAATCACAGATCTGGCTGCTGGACCCGCGCCCCAGCCTGCCGTCGATCGTCAAGGCGGTGGGCGACGGCTTCGAATTGAGCGAGGCTTCGAACACCCCCGTGATGATGACCGTGCGGATCCGGTCCTGCCACGTCACCGGCAGTTTCGAGTGCAGCGACAACGTCGCCCCGACCCTGACGGTAAAGGACGCGCTGTCGAGCCCCAAGAAGGATTTCAACCGGGTGGTGCTGCCGCCGGCCTCCTTCGTGCATGAGCATGACAAGATCGACAACCGCTGGCCGGCGGCCGAGAAATACATCACCGAGCACAAGCTGAACGAGATGTTCGGACCGGAACAGGCCAAGATCGGCCTTGTCTGCCAGGGCGGCATGTACAACGGCGTGATCCGCGCGTTGCAGCGGCTGGGGCTGGCGGACATCTATGGCAATTCCGACATCCCGGTCTATTGCCTGAACGTGACCTATCCGCTGGTCAGCGACGAGTTCGCCGATTTTGCCGAGGGCAAGGACGCCGTTCTGGTCATCGAAGAAGGCCAGCCCGAGTTCATCGAACAGACGCTCTCCACCTTCATCCTGCGCAAGGGGCTGAAGGTGCGGCTGCATGGCAAGGACATGCTGCCGATGGCGGGCGAATATACCGGCAAGGTGATGCTGGACGGGATCACCGCGTTCCTCAAGGAGCATTCCCCCGACCTGCTGCCGGGCCAGGCCCGCGCGCCGAACCAACCGGCGCCGGCGATCCCCGACCTGTCGAAAACCGTGCCCACCCGGCCGCCGGGTTTCTGCACCGGCTGCCCGGAGCGGCCGATCTTTGCCGCGATGAAACTGGTGCAGGAAGAGTTGGGCGAACACCAGATCACCGGCGACATCGGCTGTCACCTGTTCGCCTGCCTGCCCCCCTTCGAGGTGGGCGGATCGACCATGGGCTATGGCCTCGGCCCGGCCTCGAACGCCGCCTTTGACGGCGGTGGCGAAAAACGGGCGATCTCGATCCTGGGCGACGGCGGGTTCTGGCACAACGGGCTGTCCTCTTCGATCGGCAACATGGTGTTCAACAAGTCCGACAGCGTGGCGGTGATCGTCGACAACTATTACTCGGCCGCCACCGGCGGTCAGGACGTGCTGTCATCGCGCGCCGACAACCCGACCAAGGCGACGCAGAACTCGATCTCGGACGCGGTCAAGGGGATCGGCGTCAAATGGGTGCGCCAGATCGACCGCACCTATGACGTGACCAAGATGCGCGACACCCTGCACGAGGCGCTGACCACCGATGTGCCGGGACCGAAGGTCATCGTCGCCTCGTCCGAATGCATGCTGAACCGCCAGCGCCGCGAAAAGCCGCTGCGCAACAAGGCGATCAAGGACGGCCAGCGGATGGAGGTGCCACGCTTTGGCGTCGACGAGGATATCTGCACCGGCGATCACGCCTGTATCCGGCTGTCGGGCTGCCCGTCGCTGTCGCTGAAGAAACTGGATGATCCGCTGCGCGACGATCCGATCGCGCATATCGACCAGTCCTGCGTCGGCTGCGGCAACTGCGGAGAGGTGGCCGATGCCGCCGTGCTCTGCCCCAGCTTTTACCGCGCCGACGTGGTGCACAACGCCACCGGGTTCGAAAAATGGTGGCAGGGCGTTTCGACCGGCGTGATCCGCTGGCTGCAAACCCGCCGCGCCGCCAAACGCCTTGAATTCCCGGAGACCGTCTGATGACCATCCAGCAAGCCCTGGCCCCGCGCCAGCCCGACGAGAAACTGAACACCATCATCAAGGTCGCGATCCTTGCCGTCGGTGGCCAGGGGGGCGGTGTTCTGACCAACTGGATTGAAAGCGTCGCCCGCGCCCAGGGCTATGCCTGCCAGGCGACCTCGGTCGCGGGGGTAGCGCAGCGGACCGGCGCCACGATCTATTACATCGAGATGGCGCCGATGGGCGCGGTCGCGCCGGTGTTCTCGCTGGCGCCCTCGGCGGGGGACGTCGACGTGATGATCGCCGCCGAGATGATGGAGGCCGGGCGCGCCATCCTGCGCGGCTTCGTCACCCCGGACCGCACCACGCTGATCGCCTCGACCCACCGGGCGCTGGCGGTGTCGGAAAAGATGGTGCCGGGCGACGGCATTGCCTCGTCGGAAGAGGTGCGCGCAGCGGCCGAGGTGGCCGCCGACAAGCTGATCATGTTCGACCTGGACCGGCTGGCGATCGAGAATGGATCGGTGATCTCCTCCTCGCTGTTCGGGGCGCTGGCGGGGTCGGGCGCGCTGCCCTTCCCGCGCGAGGCCTTCGAGGAAGCGATCCGCGCCTCGGGCAAGGGGGTCGAGGCCTCGCTTCGCGCCTTCTCCGCCGCCTTTGACCGGGCGCAGAACGCCGCCGTCGACCCGGCAGAAGTGGCACAGCCCAAAGTCGCCGCCGCAGTTCCCGCACCGCAGGGGCCCGGACGGCTGATGAAAAAATGGGAAGCGCTGAATGCCCGCGTCGCCGCCCTGCCCGCCCCGGCACAGGAGATGGCGCAGCACGGGTTGCGCAAGGTGGTGAAATTCCAGGATGTCGCCTATGGCGCGGAATACCTTGACCGGCTGGAAGAGATCGCCGCGCTGGACGAGGAAGGCCACGGCTACGCGTTGACGGTCGAGGCGGCGAAATACATCGCCAATGCCATGGCCTATGACGACGTGATCCGGGTGGCCGACCTCAAGACGCGCGGCGCCCGCTTTGCCCGCATCCAGGACCAGATGGGCGCGGGCGACCGCCCGGTCGCCCTGACCGAGTTCATGCATCCCCGTGCCGAGGAGATCGCCGGCATGCTGCCCGCCGCGATGGGCGCAAAGGTCGAGGCCAACCCGAAGACCATGGCGCGGCTGGACCGCTGGTTCAACAAGGGTCGGCGCGTGCGCACCCACCGGCTGGGCAATTTCCTGGTGCTTTACGTGCTGGGCGGCTTGCGCGGCTATCGTCGTCGCACCTTGCGCCACAAGTACGAACAGGAGCACCTGGCGCGCTGGCTCGACAAGGTGAAGGGCGCGGTGGCGCAGAATTACGCCTTTGCGGTGGAACTGGTGCGCTGCCGGCGGCTGGTGAAGGGGTATTCCGACACCCATGCGCGCAGCCTGTCCAAGTTCGACAGGGTGATGGAGGCGGCCGAGATGGTGCGCCAGCGCGAGGACGGCGCCGATTGGGTCGCGCGGCTGCGCGAGGCCGCGCTCAAGGACGAGAAGGGCGCGGCGCTGGACGGCGCGATCCTGACGGTGAAGAGTTTCGCCTGAGGGCGGGTTGGCCCACTGGGTTCCGGTCGCTCCCGCGAAAGCGTGGCGTGGCTCACGGATGGCTCGGTCGTTCCCGTGTTCTGTCATCCCCGCGTAGGCGGGGATCTCTTTGAGCGCTTGCCCATCCAGGAGATCCCCGCTTTCGCGGGGATGACAGGCCAGTCGCGAGGGGGGGGACCGGCGCGCGCTTTCCCGGGGGCCGGGCAACGACCCACGCACGAAAAAGCCCGGCATCGAAACGCCGGGCCGGTTCGGGGGCAGAGGTCTGGGCACTCTGCCCTACTCCTCCCCCCGCGCCAGCGCGCGGAAGGCGGACCGTTCGTAGAGCAGCGGATCGCCCTGGCCGAAGCGCACGGAACGGATCTGGCCGATAAAGACGACGTGGCTACCCGCCTCGGTCCGTTCGCTCACATCGCAGGACATGCTCAGCAGAGCATCGGCCAGATAGGGCAGCCCCTTGTCGTCGGCGCGCCAGTCGCCGATCGCGAACTTCTCCTCGCCGGTGACACCGCCCACGCCGGCAAAGCGCAGCGCCAGATCCTCGGCCTCCTGTCCCAGCAAGTTGACGTTGAATTGCCCGGTTTCCCCGACCGTTGCGCAGGTCCCGGTCGCCTTGTTCAGGCAGACCAGCAGGCTGGGCGGATCGGCGGTGACGGAACAGACCGCGGTGGCGGTGATCCCGCGCCGCTCCTGCCCATTGCAGGTGGTGACTAGCGTCACCACCCCGGGAAACCGGCTCATCGCGTCGCGAAAGACGTCAGGTGAGATTCCCATGCCCATCTCAGGCCGCCTTCAGGTCCTGCAGGTAGGTCGCCGCCGCATCCGGGTCGGCGAACCACGGGAAGAAGTCGCGCGGATCGTCGAAGGCATTGGCCATCCGGTGCGCCAGACGCGGCTCGACACAGGCGGTGCCCATGATCTCGAGCACGAAATCGGGTGGCGGCATCAGCATCATGTTGGTCCATTGCACCACCCACTTGGCATAGTCCCAATAGGCGTCGAAGGTGCCCTGCATCCAATCGGCGTCAAAGGCCCGGTCCTCGCGGTCGAGAATCCGCTTCAGATAGACCGCCGCCGCCTTGGCCGCGTTGTTGGACCCCTGCCCGGTGATCGGATCGTTGAGGCAGACGGTATCGCCCAGCCCCAGCACCTGCCGCCCCGAGGGCAGCGTCGCGATCGGCTTGCGCACCGTCGGGGGAAAGCGCCCCGCCAAGATGCCGTTGTCGTCGGTCAATTCGAGGTTGCGGCAGCGCTCGGCCTCCCACGGCAGGAAGGTGTCGAGGATCCATTTCGATTTTGCCAGATGCTGCTCGGGCGAGGTGACATCGCCCCAGCAATCCATCGGGCCGCCGGGCACGCCCTCCATCACCATGATCTCGCAGGGGCCGGTGGTGGTCAGTGCAGGAAACACGAAATATTCCCCGACGCCCGGGATCAGGTTGAAGCAGACCGCCGAATGCTCGGGGCGCGGCGTCATGCCGGTGACATAGGTCAGCGCCAGCGCGCGCTGTGGCTTGTCATAGGGGGATTTCGCGGCGTCCCGCTCGAACAGCCGGCCGATCTCGCCCTTGCCCGAGGCGACGATAACCAGGTCATCTTCGGCGGCGTAGTCCTCCATCTCCTCGATGCCGGCATCGGCGATCACCAGCTCACCGCCGAGCTTTTCGAATTCGGCCAGCCAGCGCGGTATCTTCACCCGCTGGTCGACCGAATAGGCATTGCGGTCCAGCCGCCCAGTCCAGTCGATCGCCTTGGCGCCCGGCTGTTCGGGGTGTGGCACCGAGAAGTTGATGCCCTCGACCGGCGGACAGGTCTCGGTCCAGAAGTCCAGCCCCAGGTCCCGCTCATGCTGGATCGAGGCGCCGAACATGCATTGGCTGGACAGCACCTTGCCCTTTTCGATGTCCTCAGCGGTGCGGTTCTGCACCACCCGGACGGCGTTGCCCGCCTTCAGAAGGCCGATGCCCAGTTGCAAGCCGGACTGGCCGCCGCCGATGATTGTGAATTTGCGCATTTCCTTGGATCTCCCGTGTCGGTTTTGTTTTGGGGGTCTTGTCCCGGCCTATTCCATCAGCAGCGGAATGGCGGGTTTGGCCTGTTCCGGGCCCATGGCGGTATAGCCGCCATCGACGCGGATATCGGTGCCGGTGATGAACCCGGCCTCGTCGGAACAGAGGAAGAGAACGGCGTTCGCCACCTCCTCCGGGTCGCCGACGCGGCCCATCAGGTGGAACGGGGCCGCGACACCGTCGGTCTTTTCGCGGTTGCCGCCGGTCAGTTCGTCCATGATGTTCGACCATGTCCAGCCAGGCGAGACCGCGTTGACGCGGATCCCCTCGGGCGCCAGGTCCATCGCCTGGTTCCGGGTCAGTTGCAGGATCGCCGCCTTGGACACCGGGTAGAGCCAGCGCCCGGTCTGGGCCACCCGCGCCGAGATCGAGCCGAAGTTGACGATGGCGCCCTTGTTCTTGGCCAGCTCTTCGCGGGCGGCCTGCATCAGCATGACCGAGCCGACGATGTTCACGTCCAGCGCCTCGAGCCATTCGGCGCGGGTGGAATCGACGCCATTGTCGAGATAGGTGCAGGCGACATTGACCAAGAAATCGATCCGGCCGAACCGCTGTTTCGTTTCATTGACCAGTGCGGCGACCTGCGCGTCATCGCGGATGTCGGTTTCGCAAAAGGCCACGCCGTCGCCCTCGAGCGCGCGGCCCGCCTCGGCGTTGATGTCGGCCACCATCACCTGTGTGCCGGCCGCGCGGAGCGCCTTGACCACCGCCGCGCCGATCTTGGTCGCGCCGCCGGGAATGATGGCAACCTTGCCGTCCAATCCTCGCATTTCAGTCTCCCTGTTTTGTTTTAGGATTGAAATAAATCTGCCCATGGTCCCGACGCCCCGCTATCCACCGGGCGCGGCGCCTATCCGAAAAACGAAACTTTTTGACCGCGCAACGATCTGACTGCTAGCATCCTCCAATTCTCCTGCCGGGGATGCATGGGGAGACGACGATGGCCACAACGGCACGCCACGCACCACTGTCGGCGCACCGGCTGTTTCGCAGCCGTGACCTGGACGAGACCCGCGACCGGGTGGCGCGGGTGTATTGTCCGCATCGCTTGGAGACCGAGGGGCAGACCCCATTCGATGCCTGCCACAACCATGTTCGCGGTGAGCGCCTGTCGCTAAATTACATGGAATACGGCGCACGGACCCGGATCGAACCGGGCGAGTTGGGCGGCTTTTACCTGATGCAGATCCCGTTGAGCGGCGGCGCGCGGATCGTCAACGGCTCGGATCGTTATGACTCCGACCCGCAGGCGGCGGCGGTGCTGAACCCGCACAAGCCCACCGCCATGACCTGGGCCGGCGGCACCCGACAACTGCTGGTGCAGATCGACCGGGCCGCGATGCAGCAGCTGCTGTGCGATCTGCTGGGGGCACAGATGGATCGCCCGCTGAACTTCAATGGCCCGCTGAACCTGCGGCAAGGGCCGGGCACCGCGCTGCGGCAGTTCGTGCTGCACCTCGTGGGTGAGATCGACGCCGGGCGGTCGAGTTTTGGCCAGCGTGGATTGATGAACCGTCAGATCGAAAGCACCCTGATGACCGGGCTGATCGAGGCGCTGGACAACAATTACTCGGGCTTTCTGGGTCGCCCGGTGGGTTCGGCCGCGCCGCACAAGCTGCGCATCGCCGAGGACTACATCGAGGCCCGGCTCGACCAGCCGCTGACGGTCGAGGAGATCGCCCGCGCCGCCGGAACCACCGCCCGCAGCCTGCAGATGGCGTTCCGGCAATTTCGCGGCACCACGCCGCTGAGCTTTCTACGCGACCGGCGACTGGACCGCGTGCACGAGGCGCTGTTGAAGGCGCGAACCGGCGATACCGTGACCAACATCGCGATGGCCTGGGGGTTCACCCACCTGGGCCGGTTCTCACAGGTCTACCGGAAACGGTTCGGACAATCGCCAAGCGAGACGCTCAATGCCGCCCTGGGCGGCGGACGACTTCACTGAGGCGCAGCTAGTCCGGGCGCGCGCAGGTCCAGACGGTGCGCACCGATTTCTCGGCGACCCGTTCGATCCCCGAGGCCCGCAGGATGTTCTTGCATGCCCGCATGCCGCCGATGCCATAGGCGTTGGGGTGAAATTCCAGCACCATCGCGCGAAACCCGGACAGGTCCGCATGGCGCAGGAGGTCCAGCTCTCCGCCCTCGATATCCATCACAAGTACGGTGGGCTTCAACGCCGCGCAGACCTCGGAAAAGCTCTCGGTCGGCACCTCGACCGCCCTTGTCTTGCGCCCTTCCGGCTCGATCAGGGACGAGCCGAGGTAGCTGCTGTGCAGGTGAAAGGTCATCGTCTCGGGCCGGTCCGGCGCGCTGACCAGAACCGCGTTCCTGACCGAGATCCGGTCGTTCAGATCATTGGCGGCATAAAGCGCCTCGATCGAGGGGATCAACTCGGGGTTGGCCTCATAGGAATGCACCGCGCGTGGCTTGGCATTGGCGGCGATCACCGCGCCGACCAAGCCGATGCCGGCGCCGATTTCCAGCACCACGTCATCGGGGCGCACCACGTGCAGCGCGCCGGCCATCTCCAGCCCCTCGTATTGCGCCGCGTTGATCCGTTCGATCCGCTTCTCATGCAGAAAAGGCGAGGCCGGCACCCGCACCCCAAGGCATTCGGCCGCGATTTCGGGGAGGTCTGTCTGCTCGTTCACGGTGGAAACCCCGCATTGTTTGCTTTGCCCGGCATCCTGTTGCCCCCACGCCGCAAAGGCAAGCAGGCCGGTCCGGTCGGCAGCGCATTAATCGCGGGCGAGTCCGCCGTGCATCACCCTGCCCCGGTCTCCTCTCCGCCCAGGGCG
The DNA here is from genome assembly GCF_040365005.1 of Aquicoccus sp. SU-CL01552. NCBI lineage: Bacteria > Pseudomonadati > Pseudomonadota > Alphaproteobacteria > Rhodobacterales > Paracoccaceae > Aquicoccus > Aquicoccus sp. SU-CL01552. Next base: position 222,467 of record NZ_BAABWV010000004.1, read on the forward strand.
GCCAGAAGGTCCATTGCGGTCACCTGGTCGAAGGAAACGTGGGCGGCCATTGCCGCCTCGGCCTCGTCGCACTTGCCATCAAGGATCAGAGTGGCGATCTCGCGGTGCTCCTGCGCCGATGAGGCAATCGTCTCGGGATAGCGGTAGCGCGCCCGGTAATACGCCATCAGTTTGCGCGCGTTGTTCTTGACCAGTTCGAGGAGGATCGGGTTCCCGGCCCCCACCGCCACCGCACCGTGGAACTGGAGGTTCAGCCGGTAATAACCGATCGGATCGCTGTCCCCCTTGTCGCGGGCGTGCGCCTCGCAGGACTGAACCGCCCGTTCCAATTCCTGGGCCTGAAGCGGCGACATCCGCCGGGCGGCCAGGCCGGCCGCCTGCCCCTCCAGCTTGGCGTGCACCTCTATGATTGCCAGCAGTTCCTCGAGCGTCGGCTTGAACAACATGGCTCCCTTGCGCGGCATCCGTTTGATCAAGCCCGCGGTCTCAAGCTGGATCAGCGCCTCGCGCACCGGCGTGCGCGACACCCCATGCGCCGCCATCAATTGCGTCTTCTCCAGCACGTCACCGGGATTCAACCGCCCGGCGTCCATGTCCTCCAGCACCGCATTGAGAATGTGTTCCGTCTGTCCGGCCATGCCGCCCCCCTTCGTGTCCGGCGCAGGGTAAAACTCCGGGCGCTTACGCGCAATTCGCGACCTCCCGTCACATCGTCGCAACCCAAGGACGAAGAAGGCGCATGGAAACCCGCGTTCTATGCTCGCCCCGGTCGGGCCAGATCGGCGCCGGCAGATCCAAGACACGAAAGACCAACAGACAAAGGAACAGGAGATGTGCGATCTAAGCCGGATCAACGCGGTCAAGGACAGGATGTTTTCACGCCGCGGTTTCCTGATCGGCAGCGGCCGCCCCGCCCGCATCCTTGCGATGGTGTGACATGGGGACTGTTCATCTTTTGACCGATGAAAAGGCCAGCACCGAAGCGCTTGCCGTCTTCGACGAGATTCGCGCGTTGCGTGGCACCGACTACGTCAACAATTTCTGGCGTGCACTGGCCCATGATCCGGCCCTGCTGCGCGCCACTTGGGAGCGGCTGAAACCGGTGATGGCACCCGGCGCGCTGGATCCGCTGGTCAAGGAAATGCTCTATGTCGCGGTCTCGATCATCAACAACTGCGACTATTGCATCCACTCTCACACCGCCGCCGCGCGCGCCAAGGGGATGACTCCCGAGATGTACGGCGAGCTTTGGGCGGTGGTCGGCATGGCGAGCCAGACCAACGCGCTGGCCAACGGCATGAAGGTGCCGGTGGACGACATGTTCAAGGCATGACGCCGCCGCCGGGCGAACGCGGAGCCGAACGGCCCGGCGTTGCGCCCGGCGCATAGCGGATGTGCGCCCGGGCCTCTGGCTGATGCTGCAGGTGCAGCATAGTTTGAAGCCAACCGGGGAAACCCACGCATTCGCAGGATCAGACAGATGGCCTTTATCACCTCCGCCGCCGCAGCAACCCCGTTGCCGCGCCTTGCCTTTCCCTTCAAGTCCCTGTTCGGCGCCATTTTCGACGACAGCCTGTCACGCGGCCGCCAGATCATCGCGCTTTCCAAGCTCAGCAACGAAGAACTGGCCGATCGCGGGCTGCGCCGGGGCGATATCGCGCGCCATGTGGCGCATGACGATTACTGGCGCTAAGGCGCTTGCCGACCCACGATGCACGGCCCTGCCAATCGGCGGGGCCGTTTCCGTTTGTGCTGATGCATTTTCGGGCAGTCTGCTTACGCTGCATTGCAGCAAACGCAAGACGGGTATGTAGAGTCCCCCCCTACTCATGTCAGCATAGTTGACCAATTATAAGGGCACGGGGGGCCGAAACGAGCAACATTCTAAGAGGGTCCAGAAATGGCACATATCTCGACACAACCGACCGCCGGTTTCTCCATTCTTCGTCCGCTTTCCGCGATTGGCCACGGCCTGATGGCATGGATGGAACGGATCGCGGTCGCCAACTCGCGCCTGGATGAAATCCATCATCTGCAGTCGCTGAGCGATGCCGAACTGGCCGAGCGCGGTATCGAACGCGAGCGCATCGTCTATCACGTCTTTGCCGACCGCATCGGCATCTGATCGCGCCTGCGCGACCTCCCAAACCTGACAGAACCGGGGCGGGCACCGCCCCGGTCTGACCGTGGCTCACTCGGGCCACAGACGTGAGACCACCGGCCGAAACCGCCTGCGCAGGGCCGGATCGGAAACAGTCGACTCAAGCAAGGCCAGCGCCGCCTCACGGCTGTGCACATCGGCCCGCCGCATGGCGGCAAGCAGCCCGATCAAGGCAGGGTTGCCACAGATCCCTTCCACGTATCTCCAAACCGGCACATCGCCCGCCCCCGCCGGTTCCGGCGTCAGGCCACAGCGTTGGTCGGGCGGCAGATCACGCCACAGCAGCATCGCCAGGTCTGACAACATGCCGGGATCGCTCAGCAAATCGCCCGCGCGAGCGGAGAGATCGACGCTGTCCACAGCAGGGGCGGTCAGCGTGGCCTCGCCGCCCCAGCCCGCGCGCAAGGCTGACCCGTATAATCTCTGCGCCAGTTGCATGCTCCAATCCCGGTCCGACGCATAAAGCGTGATCCGTTTTGCTAGTGGATGCAGGTCAGGCAGGAGGTCGGTGAACCGTTCCGCGTCCATGTCGGGCACAGCAAAGATCACCTGGTCGAACCGGGGCGGATCGTCTACCCCCTGGCGCAGGGCGATCCGCTCCAGCGCGCCCGCCAAAGCCTGCGCGCCCATCCCGCGCGCCAGAAGATGCAGCCGGGGCCGGTCGGGAAGATCCGACAACAGCGCAAGCAGGCGGTCGAGATCGCGCGCAGCGGCGCCGGCGGCGGCGCTGTCGGCCATGTAGTCGAGCGAGGAGGCACTTGCCGGCCAGGAGAACAGGACCGGCAGATCGACCCCGCCAAGCGCCCGCGTCAGCAGCGCCGTCCGGCGCGCTGCCTGCTCGAACCCGGTGGCGGCGTCGGGGATGTAGACCAGGACGCTTTGGGGCGCGGCCTCGGTCATGTCGCGCGCCCACGCCCTCCCGTCCATTGGGTGGACCTGCCGCAGTTTCGAGATATCCACCGGGCCGGGAGAGGCCGGAAGGGTGACAGAGGCCCGGCCAAAACTCAGGTCGCCGCGCCCGTCGTCAAAGTATCGCGCCGCGTCAGGCTCGCCGCTGGGTGCACGGGTGGTGGCGTAGTAGATTGTATTTTCAGTAAAAACCCCCTCCGAAAGCGGTCCGGTCAGGTCCGGTGCATCCTCGCCCAGCGCCTCGGAGAGCTGCGCGATTTGCCGGTCCGTTTCCGCGAGGACGCCCTGCCCGGCACCGCCGGCGCGCTGCTCGTCGTACATCGCCAACAAGGTATCGCGCGCCATTTCATCCTGCGCAGTGTCCCGCAACAGGGCCACGGCCCGGGCAAATTCAGGTAAAGGGTCGATGCCGAGGAAATCGCGGTATTGCACCGCGAAACCGGCAAGCCGGGCGCGGATCTGGGCGGCCTGTGCGGCCTGCCCGCCCTCGACCAGGAGGTCGGCGGCCAGATCGTAAAGGTCGTGGATCACGCGCGGATCGGCATCCTCGCCCTGCTCCATAGCATCCAGCGTCGCGCCGATCCGGTCGAGCGCAGCGTCCGGGTCGGCCGAGGCGAGATAGGGCAGCGTCGCGAAGCCGTCGAGAGTCTGGCCGTGACCCATCGGGGCAAACACGGCCCAGAGCACGACAACACAAAGCGGGAGCGGAACAAGGCGGAACATGGTGCCGATCCTTTCACTGTGACGGTGGTGCGGCCAGCCCGAAATCAGGGAATTTCGGCCCCGGATCGTACGATCCGCATCCGAGGGACTTCGATGGGCGGGTTTCCGTCATTTGAGCTTGTCCCGTTGCGCCGAACTCCCCAGAACTGGGTATGCAACGCGAGGGGGAGGACTGCGGCTTATGTTACGGAAAATCTGATGATAACGATTTCTCGTTACATTTCACTTGCCTCGAATCATCTCGGATCGTATTACCCGACCAATCGGTCACCTATTTGAACTCGAAAGACTGGAGAACCGAACGCATGGACGCTTTCATCTGTGACGCGCAACGCACCCCGATCGGGCGCTATGGCGGAGCGCTGTCCCAAGTCCGCACCGACGACCTGGCCGCGATCCCGATTACCGCCCTGATGGAGCGGAACCCGCAGGTCGATTGGGCCAGCCTCGATGACGTCATCTACGGCGATGCCAACCAGGCCGGCGAAGACAACCGCAACGTCGCGCGCATGGCGGCCCTGCTGGCCGGTCTGCCGGTCGAGGTGCCGGGCACCACGGTAAACCGGCTCTGTGCCAGTGGCATGGACGCGGTCGGCATGGCCGCCCGGGCGATCCGCGCCGGTGATTTCGACATGGCGATTGCCGGCGGCGTCGAGAGCATGAGCCGTGCGCCCTTCGTCATGCCCAAGGCGACCAGTGCATTCAGCCGCGCCAACGCGGTCTATGACACCACCATCGGCTGGCGGTTCCCGAACCCCAAGATGAAGGCGCAGTACGGCATCGATTCGATGCCCGAGACCGCCGACAACGTCGCCGCTGATTACAGTATCAGCCGCGAGGACCAGGACGCCTTTGCCGCCCGCAGCCAGGCCCGCTGGGCCGCCGCGCATGAGGCTGGCGTCTTTGCCGAGGAGATCACCCCGGTCACCATCCCGCAGCGCAAGGGTGAGCCACTCGTGGTCGACACCGACGAACATCCGCGTCCGGGCACCGATGCGGCAAAACTGGCCAAGCTGCGCGGCGTCAACGGTCCCGATCTGAGCGTGACCGCCGGCAATGCCAGCGGCGTCAACGACGGCGCGGCGGCGCTGCTGCTGGCCAACGAGGCGACGGCGGCCAAGAACGGCCTGACGCCGATTGCCCGCGTGGTGGCGATGGCCGCCGCCGGGGTTGAGCCGCGCGTGATGGGCATCGGGCCGGTTCCCGCCAGCCGCAAGGTGCTGGCACGGGCGGGACTCACCATCGAGCAGATGGATGTGATAGAGTTGAACGAGGCCTTTGCCAGCCAGGGCCTTGCCACCCTGCGCGAGCTGGGCGTGGCCGACGACGCGGCGCATGTGAACCCGAACGGCGGTGCCATCGCCATCGGTCACCCGCTGGGGATGTCGGGGGCACGGCTGGTGCTGACGGCGGCCTATCAGTTGAAACGCACGGGCGGGCGCTATGCGCTGTGCACCATGTGCGTCGGAGTTGGACAGGGCGCCGCCCTGATCCTTGAACGCGTGTAACCCGGGAGGAGAGCCCAGATGTATGCACAGATGATCAAGAGCGCCGGAACCGGTGTCAAATCCCCCGAGGAGATGACGCCGGAGGAACGCAAGTTCCAGGCGCATGTGGACGCGAACGAAAAGGTCGAGCCCAAGGACTGGATGCCCGACGATTATCGCGCCACGCTGATCCGGCAGATTGGTCAGCATGCGCATTCGGAAATCGTCGGCCAGTTGCCCGAGGGCAACTGGATCACCCGCGCCCCCACGCTGGAGCGCAAGGCGATCCTGCTGGCCAAGGTGCAGGATGAGGCGGGCCACGGCCTGTACCTCTACTGCGCCGCCGAAACGCTGGGCATTTCCCGCGATGAGCTGACCGAGGATCTGCTGTCGGGCAAGATGAAGTATTCCTCGATCTTCAACTACCCGACCCTGAACTGGGCCGATATCGGCGCGGTGGGCTGGCTGGTCGACGGCGCCGCGATCATGAACCAGGTGCCGCTGCAGCGGACATCCTACGGGCCGTATTCCCGCGCGATGATCCGCATCTGCAAGGAGGAATCGTTCCACCAGCGGCAGGGCTATGACATCATGATGAAGATGGCCCAGGGCACCGAGGCCCAGAAACGGATGGCGCAGGACGCGCTGAACCGGCTGTGGTTCCCGTCGCTGATGATGTTCGGCCCCTCGGACAAGGAATCGGTGCACAGCGCGCAGTCGATGGCGTGGAAGATCAAGATCAACACCAACGACGAGCTGCGCCAGAAATTCGTCGACCAGACCGTGCCGCAGGCCGAGTACCTTGGGCTGACCATTCCCGACGAGACCCTCAAGTGGAACGAGGAGCGCGGGCACTACGATTTCGCCGAGCCCGATTGGGGCGAGTTCTTTGACGTGCTCAAGGGCAACGGCCCGTGCAACACGGACCGGCTGACCGCGCGTCAGAAGGCCTGGAACGACGGCAAATGGGTGCGCGACGCGATGATGGCCCATGCCCGCAAGAAGGCCGCCGCCAAGGTCGCGGCCGAATAACAGATCACGGACCGGACCGGCGGTCACCCGCCGCCGGAGCAAGGCCCAGTTTCCGGCGCGGCGCAAGGCCGGCCGGTGCCAGGAGGAGACCCCCATGAAGAACGAATGGCCCCTTTGGGAAGTATTTATCCGCGGACAGCACGGCATGTCGCACCGCCATGTCGGCAGCCTGCACGCGCCCGATGCCGAGATGGCAATCAAGAACGCGCGCGACGTCTATACCCGCCGCAACGAGGGCGTGAGCATCTGGGTGGTCGAGGCCAAGCATATCGCCGCCTCGTCGCCCAGCGACAAGGGCCCGCTCTACGAGCCGAGCGAATCCAAGGTCTATCGCCACCCGACGTTTTTCGACATCCCCGAGGAAGTGGGGGCGATGTGATGAGCGGCAAGGTGACATCGGGCGACGCGGCCCTGTTCGAATTCCTGTGCCGGCTGGGGGACAACACCCTGGTTCTGGGCCACCGGGTCAGCGAATGGTGCGGCCATTCGCCGGTGCTGGAAGAGGATATCGCGCTGGCCAACACCGCGCTAGACCTGATCGGCCAGACCCAGCTCTGGCTCGGGCTGGCGGGCGAGGTCGAGGGTGAAGGCCGCGATGCGGATGCGCTCGCCTTTCTGCGCGACGCCTGGGATTTCCGCAACGTCCTGATGACCGAGGTGCCCAACGGGGATTTCGGCCGCACCCTGATGCGGCAGTTCCTGTTCGACGCCTGGCATTCGATCTATCTGGGGCGGCTGCTGAAAAGCAGCGACAAGCGGGTGGCGGATATCGCCGAGAAGGCCAGCAAGGAAGTGGCCTATCACCTGGAACGCTCGGCTGACACGGTGGTGGCGCTGGGCGACGGCACCGAGGAAAGCCACCGGCGGATGGAAGAGGCGCTGGCCTATCTCTGGCCCTATGTCGGCGAGATGTTCGCCAGCGACGCGGTCGACGCGGCGATGGTCAAGGCCGGGATCGCCCCCGATCCGGCCAGCCTGCGCGACGAGTATGACGCGCTGGTGGGCCGCATCCTGGCCGATGCGACGCTGCAGATGCCCGAGGGCCGGTTCGCCCACAAGGGCGGACGTGACGGGCGCATGCATACCGAGCACCTGGGCCATATCCTGACCCAGATGCAGTGGTTGCAGCGGGCCTATCCCGGCGCCAGCTGGTAAGACCGATGACACATCCAAGCGTTGAACAGGTCTGGGATTGGCTCTCTGCCGTCCCGGATCCCGAGATCCCTGTGATCTCGCTCACCGATCTGGGCATCATCCGCGACGTCGCCTGGGAGGACGACAGGCTGGTCGTGACCGTCACGCCGACCTATTCGGGCTGCCCCGCCACCTCGATCATCAACCTCGATATCGAGACCGCCCTGCGCGGCCACGGCATCGAGAAGATCGAGTTGAAGCGGCAGTTGTCGCCGGCCTGGACCACCGATTGGCTGAGCGACGCGGGCCGCGCCAAGCTGGAGGCGTTCGGCATCGCGCCGCCCCAGCCCGCCGGCGGCCCCGACCGCTGCCCGCATTGCGGGTCCGAGAACGTCGAGAAGGTCAGCCAGTTCGGCTCGACCCCGTGCAAGGCCACATGGCGCTGCAAGGACTGTCTCGAACCCTTTGATTATTTCAAGTGCATCTGAGGAGAAGCAGATGGCGCGTTTCCACGATCTGACCGTGACCGATATCCACAAGACCATCCGCGACGCGGTGGTGGTCACGCTGAAACCGCAAGAGGGCGACGAGGACGCCTTTGATTTCATCCAGGGTCAATACCTGACCTTTCGCCACGACTTCGACGGAGAGGAGCTGCGCCGCAGTTACTCGATCTGCGCCGGCAAGGATGACGGCATCCTGCAGGTGGGGATCAAGCGGGTCGATGGCGGCGCGTTTTCCACCTGGGCCAACGAAGAGTTGAAGGTGGGTGACAAGGTGCAGGCGATGGCGCCGATGGGCACCTTTCACACCGCGATCGACGCGGGCGCCGAGCGCAATTACCTGGGCTTTGCCGGTGGCTCGGGCATCACCCCGGTGCTGTCGATCCTCAAGACCACCCTCTCGCGCGAGCCGAAATCGAGTTTCACGCTGGTCTATGCCAACAAGGGCGTGAACACGATCATGTTCCGCGAGGAACTGGAGGATCTCAAGAACCTCTACATGGGGCGGCTGAACATCATCCACGTCCTTGAGACCGACACCCAGGAGATCGACCTGTTCACCGGGCTGGTGACGGAAGAGAAATGCGGCGAGCTGTTCAAGCGCTGGATCGATATCGAAAACGTCGACACCGCCTTTATCTGCGGGCCGGAGCCGATGATGCTGGGCATCGCGGCAGCGCTGCGGGCGCATGGGCTGGACGACGGGCAGATCAAGTTCGAGCTGTTCGCCAGCGCCCAGCCCGGGCGGCTCAAGCGCAAGGCGGTGAGCAAGGACGCGGCCAGCGGTGCCAACCAGACCACGGCGGCGATCACGCTGGACGGGGCGACCCAGACCATCACCATGGGCAAGGACACCTCGATTCTCGACGCGGCGCTGGAGAACGCGATGGACGCACCCTATGCCTGCAAGGCAGGGGTCTGTTCGACCTGCCGCTGCCGGGTGATCGAGGGCGAGGTCGAGATGGTCGCCAACCATGCGCTGGAGGATTACGAGGTGGAAAAGGGCTATATACTGTCGTGCCAGTCCTTCCCGCTCACCGATACCGTCACGGTCGATTACGACCAGTAAGGGGGGGCTGACCATGGCCGAAGACATGAGCATCGAGAGCTACCTGGCCCAGGGTGGGGTTCTGACCAACCCGGCCAACGTGCCTGCACGCTATCGCGCCGAACTGATGAAGCTGATGGCGACCTTTGTCGACAGCGAGTTGGCGGGCGCCGCCGGGTTCGCCGACATCATCAACGCAGGGCCAAGCATCAAGGAGCGGATCGCCGCCGCCAAGATCGTGCTGGAAAAGACCGACAACGCCGACCGGGTGCTGCGTATCATGGGCGATTTCGGTGCCGATACCGAACGCTATGCCAACCACCACCCCTGGACCGCGCGGCTGGAGCGGGGTGCCGATATCGGCACCGCGCGCACCGAGCGGGACATGCGGCTGGCTGTCTTCAACTATCCGCTGGAGGGCTGGGCCGACGCGGTGGTGATGAACCTGCTGATGGGCCGCGCGGTGGCGGTACAGATGGCGGAATTCTCGATGGTCTCGTACCAGCCGCTGGCCGAGGCGTTCCGCGCCATCGCGCCAGTCGAGGCACGGCACGCCGAACTCGCCGAGGAAGGCGTGATCAAGCTGCTGGAGCGCGGCGAGGACGGGTTGCAGGGCAGCGTCGATTACTGGTGGCCTCGGGTCGCGGCGAGCTTTGGCTCGACCACCTCGACCAAATCCGAGAGCCTCAAGGCGATGGGGCTGCGCCGCGCGACCAACGCCGAATGGAAGGCCCGCTGGGAGGCCGAGGCCGGTGCCGTGCTGAAACGGCTGGGGCTGACGGTTCCGGCATAACGGATACCAGACTTCGAATAATGGAACAGCCCGGCCCCGCGCCGGGCTGTTTTCTTGTGTCGGCACCGGCAACGGGCCTGCGACGGATCCCGATGCGACGTCTTCGCACCCGTGGGGCCGCACCCCCGTTGTCCGACCCGCGAAGGTCGTCTCAGACGGCGCCGGTATATTCGCCGCGCGCCGGATAGTCCTTTTCGATCGCGAAATCGACGGCTTTGACCAGTTCCGAGAAGTGCGGGCGGACGAAGGGCATGGTCTGGATCGAACCGTAATAAAGCGTCTGCTCCGGCGTCACCAGAAACAGGCCGGGCTCGGAGAACAGGGCCGGTTCCTCGATCCCGATGGAGGTCTTGCCGCGCGCGGTGGAGATATAGAGCCCCCATTCCTTTGCCTTGGCCAGCGACAGGTCATAGCCGAATCGCAGCGTTTTTGCGCCGATCTTGTCCGCCATGGCGCGGGTCCGCTCTTCGCCGTCGGAACTGACCGCGATGGTGTTGACGCCACGGGCGGCGAAATCGTCGACGCGCATCTGGAATTCGCTCAGGTAATTGGCGCAGATCGGGCAATGAAGACCGCGGTAGAAGCAAATCACCGTTCCGCGCTCGGATACCTCGGAGGACAGATCAAAGGCGCCGTGATCCAGTGTCGGCAGGGACAGGTCGGGGGTCTTCTTGCGGGGGATGAGCATGGATTACCTCTTGTTGGATTGCGTAATCGGGGTGTATTGCAGATATTGTTATCACGAAAATCCAATTAATCTGACCGAAACACCGAAATGCCCCGTGCCGACCGACTGACCACCCTGATCTCGCGCTTTACGCTGAAGGTGCATCCGGCGCCCTTGGGCGAGGCGACGCTGGTGGTGTTGGCCGGTGCCGATGAAAGCCCCAGCAAGGCGGTGTTCCAGCCGCGCCGCTGCGGGTTCGACATTGCGTCGGACCGGGTTCTGGTCGCGGCCCGGGTCGATTGGGGCGGGATCTCCAACCCGCTGGTCTCGGCCCTGCCGCCGGTGATCGAGGTGGACATGACCCGGGACGCCGAGACCCTGGCACTGGCCCGGTTGATGAAGTCCGAGATCGAGGCGCAACGTTGCGGCGCGGCCTCGGTGGTGAACCGGCTGGGCGAGGTCCTGGTGGTGCGCATTCTGCGCGGGCAGATCGAGGCGGGCTCGACCCGGCCCGGCGTGCTGGCCGGGCTGTCGGACCCCCGGCTGAGCCGGGCCATCGTGGCGATCCATGACCGGCCCGGGCACAGTTGGCGCAACGAGGACCTGGCGGATATCGCGGGCCTGTCGCGCAGCCGCTTTGCCGATATGTTCCTGACCGCCGTCGGCGAGCCGCCCGCCGCCTATCTGCGCAAGTGGCGCCTGACGCTGGCCCGGCAGGACGTGGAAAAGGGCCACCGGGTCGACGCGATTGCCCGCCGCTACGGCTATGGTTCGCCCGAGGGGTTCACCCGGGCCTTCCGCAAGCAGTTCGGCACGCAGCCGATTGCGCTTCGGCCCAAGCCTGCCGCGTGATCGGGGCGCTTGCGCGCCCAACACCATCGCAAAACCAGATAGCAAACATCAGAAAGTTTCAGTTTTTCAGCTGGCCCCACTGCGTCACACTCATTTGTGAAGCCAAGGGAGGGCCACCATGAAACTGTCGTTCTTTACGATGCCGATACACCCGCTGGGCAAGCCGTTTGCACAAAGCCTGGCCGAAGACCGCGAAGCGTTCATCCTGGCCGACAAGCTGGGCTACGCCGAAGCCTATTGCGGCGAGCACACCACCGACCAGGCGGAGATCATCACATCCTGCGTGGCGTTCCTGGCCAGCCTCGCCTATGAGACCAAGAACATCCGCCTAGGCACCGGCACCGTGAACATGCCCAACTCGCACCCGGCGCGGATCGCGGCCGAGGTCGCGATGCTGGATCACATGCTGGAAGGGCGGCTGAATTTCGGCATCTCGCCCGGCGGGCTGATGTCGGACGCCGAGATCTTCGGCTCGATGGACAAGGATCGCAACGCGATGTTCGTCGAATGCATCGACATGGTTCTTGATATCTGGGCCGGACAGGCGCCCTACAACCTCAAGGGCGAATACTGGGAAATCTCGACCGAGCGCACCATGATGCGCGACATCGGCCAGGGCGACATCATGAAGCCCTATCAGGACCCGCATCCGCCCATCGTCGGCACCGCCGTGGCGCCGTTCTCGAAGGGCGTCAGCGCGATGGCCGAGCGCGGCTGGCAGCCGATCTCGGGCAACTTCCTTCTGCCGAAATGGGCCGCGACCCATTGGCCGAAATATGTCGAGGGCTGCGAAAAGGCGGGCATCGTCCCCGACTATGCCGACTGGCGCGTCGCCAAGAACATCTGCGTCGCCGACGACATGGAGACCGCGCGGGCCTATGCGCGCGATCCGGGCAGCCCCTATGTGCTGTATTACTCGCAATTGCTGACCAAGATGCGCAAGGGCGGGCGGCTGAACCTCTTCAAGGAGGATCAGAACATGCCCGACGACGATGTGACGCTGGATTACGTGCTCGATCGCCTTGTGATCCATGGCGATGCGCAATCGGTGGCCGACCAGATCCTTGCCCTGCGCGAAGAGACCGGACCGTTCAAGCACCTGGTCTATGCCGGTCATGACTGGACCGACTATGACCTGGGCCGCAAGAGCATGATCCTGATGGCCGAAGAGGTGATGCCGATCCTGACGGACGCCACCAAGGCGGAACCCACCGCCGCCGCCGCCTGACGGCCCCACGGGCGCGGCGTGGCCCGCGCCCGTTCCAACCGGGAGGACAAGACATGACGCAAACGATCACCAGACCCGCCATCGACCCCAAGGCCTTTCGCCGCGCGCTCGGCAACTTTGCCACCGGGGTGACGATCATCACCACCCGCGCGCCGGACGGCACCAAGGTGGGGGTGACCGCCAGCAGCTTCAACTCGCTGTCGATGGACCCGCCCCTGATCCTGTGGAGCAGCATGAAAGAGGCGCGCAGTTGTGCGGTGTTCGAATCCGCCACCCATTTCGCGGTCAATATCCTCGCGGCGGACCAGATGGAGATGTCGAACCATTTCGCCCGCCAGCAGCCCGACAAGTTCGCGGGCGTCGTGCATGAAGACGGGATCGGCGGCGCCCCGATCTTTCCCGGGTGCGCCGGGCGGTTCCAGTGCGAAAGCTATGCCAAGCTGGACGGCGGCGATCACTGGATCTTTGTCGGACGCGTCGTGGCCTTTGATGATTTCGGGCGCTCGCCGCTGTGTTTCCACCAGGGGTCCTACGCGATGGTCTACGACCATCCCGACAGCCTTCCCAAGACAGACCAGGCCAACCTTCCAGACGCGGACCAGGGCCGGATGGGCAACCACGCGTTCTTCCTGATGCTGCGCGCGGTGCGTGCCTATCAGGAGCGGTATCAGCCCAAGATGGAAACCCTGGGGCTGAGCGTGATCGAGGCAAGGGTTCTGTTGGTGCTGAACGATCTCTCGGCGCTGACCTCCGAGGAGTTGGTCGTGCATCTGCACACGCCCGAGACCGAAGCGCATGCGGCGCTGGTCAACCTCGAGGACCGCGGACTCGTGGCGCAGGCCGGCGACAGCTATGACCTGACCGAGGCCGGGCAGGCCAAGGCCGACCAGTGCTGGCGCGTGGCCGAGGCCAATGCGGAGGAAACCTTTGCCGGTTTCAGCCCGGCGCAGGTCGACACGTTCAACGCGGTTCTGCGGCATCTCATCGGTTAATCGTTTCCGGTTTTCAGAGGCGAGCTTCTCTCCCCGCTCGGCTCTTCCCCCCCTAAACCGGAAGCGTCCCGGCCCGAGTTTTTCTCGGGTCGGGTTTTTTTATGGGGTTTTCCGCTTGAGGCGCGCCAGCCGCTCAGGCTGGCGCCGGGTCTGCCGGGGCAAGCGCGCGCAGCGCGGCGTCCAGGGCGCGGACCCTTTCGGCATTGTCGCGCGCGAGGCTGCCATCCGCGTGCCAGAGCGAGTTCTCGAACCCGACCCGGGCCTTGCCCCCCAGTTGCACCGCGCGCACAAGGCTGTCGGTTTCCTCGGGGCCAAAGGCACAGGCCATCCAGTCGAACTCCATCCCCTCGGCCCGGGTCAGGGGCTCCAGGTACTCTTCCAGCGGAACGCTGTCCTGCGCGCCGTTGGCATAGCTGCCCTGGACGAACAGGAGCAGGTGGTGGCGGCCCGGGATCAGGCGGTTGAGGCAGGCGCTGACAAAGGCGTGCACCTCGTGCGGGGAGTAGAGGATATGCTGGATCTCGATCCCCTCCTCGGCCGCCCAATGGTAGAACTCGAGCGCCTGCGGCCAGTCGCGGGGCAGGCGCACCATCTCGCGCAGGCCGACCGAGATCTTTTGCGGCCTCAGGCTGCGCATCATGGCGCGTTGTTCCTCGGCCTCATAGCGGCCGGCGGTCTCTGACGTGACCTGAAGGTACATGCCGGGCACCTGATCGGCCAACCGGTCGATCAGCGCGCGATACCGGCCCGCATCCAGCAGGTGTTTTTCCGCGGCGTCGCGGATATGGACGTGAATCCCGTCGGCGCCGGCCTGCTGGCAGGCGCGGGCGGTCGCCACGACCTCGTCATCGGTGATCGGCAGTTGCGGGTGGTCGGCCTTGCCACGACGCGCGCCGTTGGGCGCGACCATCAGCCGGGGCAGCGGGGTCATCGGGTCACCCCGTGGCACTGGTGCCGGGTGGATGTGGTCTGCGTCTTGCGGGGATGATCCCAGGGTTGGGTCATGAACACGGCAGGCTCCTCTTCTCCATGTGATCGGCCGAAAATACCGGATGCCAAGCCGTCACAAATAAGTATAATATTGAATACGGACTACAAGAAAAACGGATAGTCTGATGAAGCTTCAACAACTGCGTTACTTTGCTGCGGTCTATGAACAGGGGTCGTTCTCGGCGGCCGCTGAAAAGGTGAATGCCACGCAGTCGGGCCTGTCGATGCATGTCAGCCAGATCGAGAAACGCTATGACGTGACGCTGTTCCGGCGCAGCTCCTCGGGGGTGACACCGACCGAGACGGGGCGGGCCTTCTATCTGGAGGCGGTCAAGGTGCTCTCGGCGGCGCGTCATGCGGAGGACCGTTTGCGGAACCTGTCCAAGGCCGTTGTCGGCAATGTGCATGTCGGGCTGATGCCCTCGTTCACACGGTCGGTCCTGACCTCGGTGCTGCTGCGGATGTCGCAGGAGTACCCCGAGGTGCGCGTGTCGATCTCGGAGGCCTATTCCGGCGCCCTGGCCAACGAAGTGGCCGAGGGACGGCTGGAATTCGCGGTGGTGCCGGCCACCTTTGACCTGAGCGAGGTGCTGGAGTCCAAGGTGATGGGCGAGGACCGCGAATGCCTTGTCTATGCACGGGATCGCGAGCTGCCGGTGCGGGACGGCGGCATCCGCCTGGCCGAGGTGACGCCGCTGCGGCTGGTGCTGCCGGGGCCGACCAATGCGCGGCGGCACCGGATCGAGACCTATCTGGCGGTCAACAACATCGAACTGGCCGACAGGTTGGAACTGGACACGATGCACGGCACATTGGACCTGGTGGCGAATTCCGACTGGGTGTCGATCCTTCCAGGTGTCTTGTGCCTGCCCGATCTGGATGGCAAGCGGCGCAAGATCGTGCCGCTGGTCGATCCCCCGCTCACCGTGAACTACATGTTGATCCATGCCCGCAAGCAACCGCTGAGCATTGCCGCGCAGGCCTTTGCCAACGTCCTTCAGGAAGAGCTGAACTCGGTCCTTGAAATTCCGCCCGTCAGCCAGGGCTGACGGGCGTTCAGGTACTGTTCTGATCCGGTTCTGATCCGGGGCTCAGATGATGGCGTTGGGCAGCCAGGTGCTGAGCTCCGGCCAGACCAGCACCATGATCGCCACGGCGAGGATCAGGATCCAGAACGGGATCGCCCCCTTGAAGATGTCCGCAAGGCTGACGGTTCGATCCGGAACCGACGCCTTGACCGTGAACACCAGCAGGCCGAAGGGCGGCGTCAGAAGCCCCGCCTCGATCACCAGGATGCCGAAGATCGCGAAGGCCAGCGGATCGATTCCCAGCGTGGTGGCAACCGGCGCGAAGATCGGCACGCTCAGCAGGATGATCGAGGTCGAGTCAATGAACATGCCCAGCAGGATCCAGACCGAGAAGATGATTCCCACCACCACCACCGGGCTTTCACTGACCGAGAAGAGCAGATCGGTGATCACCTGCGTGGCGCCGCCCATGGCCAGAAAGCGCGAATACATCGAGGCCGCGATTAGCAGGATCATGATCGGCGCGGTGATTCGCCCGGCGCTGTAGATCGCATCCATGACATCCTTGCGCGTCATTCCCTTGGCCAGCCCCAGCAGGAAGGCGCCCATGGTGCCAAACCCGGCCGCCTCTGTCGGGGTGAGAAAGCCGCCCCAGATGCCGCCGATCACGATGCCGATCAGCCCGAGGATCGCCAGGCCGCCCAGCAATTGCCGCCGAATCACGACCGGGTCGTCCCCGGCCACGTCCTGTGCGGACAGGAGCGGGGCGCAGTCGGGATTGCGGATCGCGTAAACGACGCAATATCCGCAGAACGCCAGCGCCAGGATCAGCCCGGGAATCAGCCCCGCGATGAACAGCGCACCGATGGATTGCTCGGTCAGCACGGCCCAGACGATCATCAGGATCGAGGGCGGGATCAGCATCCCGAGGCAGGCGCTGCCCGCAACCGTGCCCAGCGAAAACCGCTTGCTGTAACCGAGGGCCACCATCTCCGGGTAGGCGATTCGGGAAAAGGTGGCGGCGGCGGCGATCGACACGCCGGTGATCGCCGCAAAGATCGCGTTGCCCACCACGGTCGCCACGCCAAGACAGCCGGGCAGGCGCCGGAAGGCCCGGTTGCACAGCCCGTACAGATCGTTGGCCGAGCCTGACCGGCTGACGAAATCCCCCATCAGGACGAACAGGGGAATGATGATGAAGACATCCTTGCGCAGCGCCTCGTAGGCGGTGGTGCTGAGGATCGACAGGCCGATATCCACGCTGCCCATCATCCAGGCGACGCCGACGAAGCTGACCGTGCCCAGCGCCACCGCAAGATGGACGCCGAGGAAGATGAACAGCATGAGCAGGCCGAGAATGCCGAAAATGGTAATGGTCATGTCTGGTCAGCTCCTGCCAGGGATTTCGGGGCGGGTTTGGGGGCGTCGGGGACCTTGCCCTGCGGGCCGCGCAGGTCCGTGATAAAGGCGGATACATAGGCCACGGCGGCAAAGACGCTCGAGACCACGAGCAGGCAGCGCACCGGCCAGGTATAGATTCGCATCGCCCCTTCGCCTTCGTATTCGCCAAGCCGGATCGCCGCCAACGCCGGGGGGATCGAGGCATAGGCCACAGCGGCGAACAGCAACGCCCCCAGCAGCCAGGCAAAGACCCGCAGCATGCGTGCGCCGCGCGGGCTCAGCGAGTCGAGCAGGATCGTCGTGCGCAGCATCGAACCCGAATAGACCGCCAGCGGCAGTTGCAGGAACGTGACCGCGATGACCGAGTTCTGCAGGATCTCCTTGGTGCCCGCGATTGGATGCAGGAACAGGGTACGCCCCAGAACGTCGGCGATGATCAGCAGGGCAAGCAAGAAGACCCATACAGCCGATAGAACATGCGCCCATCGCGCGATTGCCAGTTGAAGTCTCATCACTCCTCCTCAGTGCTGATGTCCCGGAACAGCGTAGGTGGCGCGACCGCATTGCACAAGATTTTTGTTTATCGTTCGATAAATTAATGTATCACTGGTCCTCAGCCGCGATTCAACCCGGACGCAAAACGCGTGACCCCGTGGGAAAAAGCGGCACAATGTCTTGAAGGGAGGACATCTATCATGACAACGAAAGCCAGAGTTCTGGGAAAGCTTGCCGGTACGGCACTTGCTTGTGCGCTTGTCGCCACCGCGGCGCAGGCGGACAGGTTCACGTTTCGCATCGGGTCAGGGCATCCCAAAGGGCCGGCCCCCTATGTCACCACCATGTCGGATTTCTTTGTGGCTGAGGTAAAGCGTCGCGCGGCGGAAGAGACCGACCACAAGGTCAACTTCATCGAATCATATGGCGGCGGGATTGCCGGCGTGTCCGAGACGCTGGAAGCGGTGCAGAACGGGCTGCTGGATTTCGGCGGCTATTGCGTGTGCTTCGAGCCGTCGAACCTCTACCTGCACAATTTCCCCTATTTCGAGCCGTTCGGACCGCAGGCCTCGTCGGATGCGATTTCAGCGGTCCGCGTGGTCTATGACAAGAACCCGTGGCTTTCCGAGGTCTTTCAGAAAGAGTTCGGCCAACAGATGCTGGGGCTGGGTGCATGGGACAATTACCACCTGGGCACCAAGGAGGAATGGACGCAGGTTTCCGACCTGAAGGGCGTGAAGATCGGCGGCGCCGGGCCGAACCTGCCGTGGCTGGAATATGCCGGCGCCGTGCCGGTGCAATCGAGCCTGCCCGAAGGCTACATGGCGCTGAAAACCGGTGTCTACGATGGCTGGTTGATGACCCCTGCCGGGTACAACGGCTTCAAGTACTATGAGCCCGCGCCATATTATACCCTGATCGGCTACGGCGCGATGCCGGTGGTGGTGCTGACCGTCAATCAGGCCAAGATGGAAAGCCTGCCCGAGGACCTGCGCCAGATCATCACCGAGGTCGGGATGGAATGGGAACGGCGCAACGGCAAGGCGATGGATGACAGCCAGGCGGCAGGTCTGGCCGCGCTGAAGGAAAACGGCGCCATCATCACCACGCTGCCGGACGCGGTGCGCGCCGAATGGGCACAGAGCGTCTCTGAACTTCCCCGCAAGAGCGCCAAGGAAGCGGATTCGCGCGGAATGCCCGGCACCAAGGTGATGCAGGACTTCATCGACGCCGCGCGGGACGGGGGCCATGTCTGGCCTGTCGACTACGACCTGCAATGAGATGCGGCGCGGCGATTATCAAGTTTTCTGATAGCCGCCGCCCGCATATATAGTTTCATATGTTCGACCCCCTGCCCTTACCCTTTCTGGGCAGGAGGTCAGAAAAAGCCTCCGCCTTGTGGAGGAGGCCGTCTTGAAACTCGGATATTTATCCATTCCCCCCGTATACCCAGATGGGCGCGGCCCCGACGGCCTCGACGGCCCGCGTGCAGGGCGCCGCGACCACCTGGCCGAAGCGCTCGGATTTTCCGAGTTCTACGCCGCCTCGACAGATCCCTGCGCCCTGCCCCACCGGGGGGGCCCGGAACAGCAGGACTCGCTGCGGATCGTACCGGATCGCCCGGTCAGGCGGCTGCCGGAACTGGTCTCGGTCGATGGCGCCTCCTGGCGCGAGGACGCGTCCGCGACCGGCCTGATGGCCGCCCCTGTCGAACATGTCGAGGATGTCCGGGCGCAGTCCTTTCGGGGATGCGCGCCACTATCGGTCAGCTGGCTGGATGCCGACATGCTGGCGCGCCACTGGGCGGCACATGTCACCGGCTGCACCCATGCCGCCCGATGCGCCCGCAGGCAGGATTGGCGCGTCGCCCGCACGGTCGTGGTGGATGATGATCCGGCCCGGGCGGAAGCAACCGCAAAGGCGCCTGACAGCCCCTGCCGCGCCTATTACCGGGGTATCCTTGCGCCGGGCGCCGATGACGCCACAGTGGATGCCCTGATCGACGACTGCGTTCTCTACGGCACCCAGACCATGGTCGGGGCGCGACTGCGCGAGATGACCGAGACCGCTGGCGCCTTTGGCACGCTGACCTTCGTGGATCACGCCTGGACGAACGCGGCCCTGGCGCGGCGGTCGTTGATCCTGTTCTCGGATGCCGTTTCGCAGATTCACCAAACTCACACCCAACGCAAACTCAGAAAGCTGGAACTCGCATGACCCGACAGACACTCCACTCCACCGCAAGCGGACCGAAGGACGCCCCGGCCCTGCTCTTGCTTAACAGCCTCGGCGCGACCAGTGCCATGTGGGACGCGCAAGTGCCGCTGCTGGAACGTTATTACCGGGTCATCCGCTGCGACACCCGTGGCCATGGCGACAGCCCGACGCCGCCGTCGCCCTACAGCTTTGACGAGATCGTCTCGGACGCGCTGGCGGTGCTGGATGCACATGGGGCACAGCGCGCCACCGTCATGGGTCTGTCGCTGGGCGGCATGACCGCGCTGGGAATGGGGCTGGCCGCGCCCGAGCGCATCGAGCGGCTGATCTGCTGCGCCGCCCGTGCCGACGCGCCGCCGCCCTTTGTTCAAAGCTGGCATGACCGGATGGCCAAGCTGGACGATGGCGGCATCGAATCGGTCTGGGAAGGCACCGTCGGGTTCTGGCTGTCCGAGGACACCCGCCGCGATCACCCCGAGCGCGAAGCCGCCCTGCGCGAGGGGTTCCTCAAGACCACGGCCGAGGGCTATCGCGGCTGCGCCCATGCACTGATGGGGCTGGATTACCTGCAACACCTGGGCGAAATGCGCGTGCCGACCCTGTTCGTCGCCGGCGAGAATGACGGCGGCGCCACCCCCGACACGATGCGCGCCATGGCCGACGCCTGCCCGGCGTCCAGCTATACGGTCGTTCCGGGTGCGAAACACGTGATCAACGTGGACCGCCCCGATGATTTCTCGGTCGGGATCCACAACTTCCTGGATCTGGTCGTGGGCTAGGCGGTCGCCGCCCGCAGGCTCTCGTAAGAGGTCATGACCGTTTCCCGATAGGCCCGTCGCTGTTCCAGCCGATCATAATAGGCGGCCAGCGCGGGCAGATCGGGGCGGTCGAACTCCATCGTATAATAACGATAGAGCGCCGCCCCCACCGGGATATCCCCCATCGTGAACCGGTCTCCCGCGACATAGGCCTGATCGGACAGACGCGCATCCAGCACCGCAAAATTCTCGGTCACCGCCGCGATGGCGCGGTCGCGCGCGGCCGGATCCCGATCCGCCGGCGGCAGGCGGACGAGTTGATAGAACAGCGCGATGAAATGCGGGTACGGGTTGTTCTGAAACCATTCCATCCACATGTCGGCGCGGCCGGTTTCCGCCGAGCTGCCGCCGGCCAGAACGCCGTCGCCATAGGCCCGCGCCAGGTACCGCACGACCGCGTTGGATTCCCAGATCACCAGGTCACCGTCCTGCAGGGTAGGCACCTTGCGGGTCGGGTTCATCGCCTGATAATCCTGCGTGTCGAGCCCGCCAAAGGCGCCGCCCGCGTCCAGCCGGTCATATGTCAGGCCAAGTTCTTCGAGCGCCCAAAGAACCTTTTGAACATTCACGGATGTTGTCCGTCCCCATAGGCGCATCGTCGAAGCCTCCTCAGCCCTTTTCTAAATTATCACACGATAAATATCTGGACTGCAAGGGCGGAATGCTTTCTTTTAGAGACACAGGGTATTCGTAAGCGGCGGAGTTCAGGTGTCCACACAAAAGCAACCCAATTCAACCGGCGCGACGGTGCACACGCGGCGCCGCCTGTCGCCGGAGGCCCGCAAGGAAGAGATCGTCCTCGCGGCGGTCGAACTGTTTGCCGAGTCCGGGTTCGACGGAAGCACGCGCGACGTGGCCCGGGGCGCAGGGATCACCCAGCCGCTGCTGTATCGGTATTTCCCCGACAAGGAGAGCCTGATCGAAGCGGTCTATACCCGCGTCTTCCTGGAAAGCTGGGATCCCGCATGGGACGACATCCTGCAAGACCGGAGCCTGCCGGTGGTAGATCGGTTCCAGCGATTCTACGAAGCCTATACCGAAACGATCTTTCGGCCGGTCTGGCTGCGGCTTTGGCATTTCGCGTCGCTGCGCGATGCCGAGGTCTATGACTGGTACAAGGAGGTCGTGCAGGAACAGATCCTGAAACCCCTTGTCCGCGAGCGGCGGATCGAACTGGGCCGCAATCAGGGCTTCCTCGTTACGCCGGCAGAGCTCCAGGCCCCGTGGCTGTTGCATGGCGGGCTGCTGAACTACGGCCTGCGCCAGCTGGTTGCGGGCGAGGACGACGCGCCCGGACGCGCGGATGCGATCCGGCAGGCGTTGGAGATGTACATGCTGTTCACCGAGGCCCAGTCCGCGACACCCGCCTGACGTGTGCCGGGCCTCACGTCGCATCAATTGTTTATCATTCGATAATTATTACTTCCGTCGCGGGCGCAAGGCGCCTAACATGGGGCAACACTGGCCAACGAACAGGACCGAACATGATCGATCTCTATTCCTGGACCACGCCGAACGGGCGCAAGGTCTCTATCCTGCTGGAAGAGTTGGGGGTGCCCTACACCGTCCACCCCATCGACATTTCCAAGGACGAACAATTCGCCCCGGATTTCCTGAAGATCGCCCCGAACAACCGGATTCCGGCCATCGTCGACCACGAAACCGGCGTCCAGTTGATGGAGAGTGGCGCGATCATGCTCTATCTCGCCAACAAGTACGACCGGTTCCAGGTCACCGGAGACGAATACTGGCGCATGATGGAATGGCTGATGTGGCAGATGGGCGGGCTTGGCCCGATGCTGGGGCAGGCCCATCACTTCGTCAAATACAACCGCGGCAAGGCACCCTATGCCGAAGAGCGTTACGCCAAGGAGGCCCAGCGCCTGTACAGGGTGCTCGACACCCGCCTGGCCGGGCGCGACTATGTCGTGGGGGAAGGTGCGGGGGTCTATACCGTTGCCGACATGGCCATGTGGCCGTGGGTCTCGCGCCACGACTACCACGAGGTGGACCTGGCCGATTTCCCCAACGTGCGCCAGTGGTATCACCGGATCAAGGACCGCCCCGCAGTGCAGCGCGGCTATCATGTGCCGCATTTCGTGCAGGACATTCCCGAAGGCTGAGACGGACACCGCAACGCCCCGGGGCTTGCGGTATCCAACTTGCCTGAAGCTTACCTGAGCAGGGCCTCGAGCGCGGTCAGGGTGCGGGCAACGCCCGCCTCTGTCGTGATCGGCCCCGGCGACATTCGCAGGATCTGGCTGCGAAAATCCATGTGGATGTCCTGCGCACGCAACGCATCGACCACGTCGGAGGCCGGCCGCGTCTCGGGGAGGGCCACCATGAGGCTGCCGCCGCGCCGGTCCGGATCCCGCGGGCTTGCCAGCGTCAGCCCCATCGCCTCGAGTCCCTCGCACAATGTCATGGACAGCGCGCGGTTGTGGGCGACAAAGGCCGCGTCGTCCTGCGCCATCCGCCACTCGATGGCCGGGAGGCTTGCAAGCGCGGGCAACGTCGAGGGGGTGCCATTGTCGAACCGGCGCGCATCCGGCGCAAAGGAAAACGCGTCGAGCGCCCAGGAGAACGGGTTGTCCTGGGAAAACCATCCGCGCAGGTCCGGCTCGCAGCGTGGAATCAACGCCTCGTCCACATAGAGAATGCCCGCGCCCGGCGTGCCGCACAGCCATTTCAGGCTGGTCGAGATCACGAAGTCCACCTGCGGGGCGCACACATCATAGGGCAACAGCCCCGCGCCCTGCGTGATGTCGACGCCGATCAGGCTGCCCATTTCTCGGCCGTGCGCGACAAGACGCGTGAGGTCGTTGCGGTGAGAGCTGGTCGAGCTGATCCAGGTCAGCAGCGCCAGGGCCACGTCCTCTCCCCATTCCGAAATGATATCCTCTTCCTCGACCCAATGCGCGCCCTGCCGGAGCGGCACGGTCTGTAAGGTGAAACCAAGGCGGGGCGCGAGACCCGAGAGCAGGAAGTGCAGCGAGGGGAAACCGTCCTCGGCGACCAGAACCTTTTTTCCCGCCAGCATCTCTTCGGGCAGGGCGCCGATCAGCGACATCATCGCGCCGGTCACGTTCTCGGCGGTGGTCAGCGTCCCTTTCGGAGCCCGGATCAAGTCGGTCCAGAGATCGATGAACCTCTGGCGTCTGGACAGGACCTCACTCCATTGACCGTCATCGTAAGCGGCCCAAGTATGGGCAAAGGATGCCAGCTCCTGCTTCAGGTCAGCCTCCTTGTTCGGATAGTGGCCGATGGAATGGTACAGCAGATAGGCGTCGCCGCCGCCGGGAAGTGCAGACATTTCTTTCTCCGTGGGGTGTGGGAATGCGATGAGCGCGTCGGTCTTGCCGCGGGCGGGCTGCGCTCAGCGGTATCCCTTCTTGTAATGCTGTTCGAGCCAGCCTGTGAAACGGACCATGGGCAGCAGGATCGCGATATAAATGAGCGCCGCCAGCAAGAGCGGCGTGGGGTTCGCGAACAGCGCCTGCGCGTCCGTCGCCTGTTTCAGCAGATCGCCCATGGCAACGACCGAGGCGAGCGAGGTGTCCTTGATGATCGCCACGCAATAAGAAGCCAGCGGCGGGATCATCATCCGAAACGCCTGGGGCAGGATCACCTTTCCCATCATGGTGACAAACGACAGGCCGAGCGCCTCCGAGGCCTCGAACTGCCCCTTTGGCACCGCCTCGATCCCGGCCCGCACGACCTCGGCCGTGTAGGCGGCAAGGACCAGCGACAGGGCAATGGTGGCCGCGACGAAGGAGGAAAAGACGATCCCGGCAAACGGTAGCGCGTAGTAGGTGAGGATCAGCACCACGAGCACGGGCATGGCGCGCAGGACGTCGATGTAGAGGATCGCCAGGATGCGAAAGGGTTTGGGCGCATAGAGCCGCACGAGACACACCAGCACCCCGAACATGCCGCCGAACACAATGGCCGCCCCGCCGAGAAGCAGGGTATTGGTGAGGCCGCGCATCAGGATGGGAAAGGCGCGCCGCATCACGTCGAGATTGAAGAAGATATCGAAGATTTCCATGTCGTGCCCTGCTGTCTGTCAGGCGATCCGCGCGGGACGCGGCCGAAAAGGCCAGGCAGGGACATCAAAAGCGATACCCTGCCCGGCTGGCGCATCAATCGCCGGAGGTCGGGATCGGAAGCGGCGTCAGGGTAAGGCTGTCCGCCGCCGGCGCCACCCCGAACCATTTCTCGTACAGACGGGCCATGGTGCCGTCCGTCTTGATCTCCGAGAGCGCGTCGTTGAAGGCTTCGAGCTTGTCGGAACCCTTCGGCATCATGATCGCGAACTTGTCACCCGTCGGGATTTCCGCCGCGACCGTGAGCCCGCTCATCTGCGGCTGCGTGAAGGCGTAACGCAGGCTGACAATGTCGTTCACCGCCGCATCGATCCGCCCGCTGCGCAGGTCGGTCAGCATGTTGGCGGTGCTGTCGTAGCTCGCATAGGACGCATAGCCCAGTTCGCCCTCACGTTCCTTGAGCCAGTTCTCGGGAAAGGAGGTGGCGATCGAGCCGACCCGTTTTCCCTTCAGGTCCTCGACACGCGCGATGCCGGCACCGTCCTTGGTACCGATGCCAAGGGCGCCCGAGAAATAGGGCTGCGTGAAAGACTGGGCCTCCAGCCGTTCGTTGGTGATCGTCAGCGAGGAAATCACCGCATCCACGCGCCGCGACGCGGTGGCGACGAACAGCGCGCGGAAATCGAGGCCGCTGAACTCGGCGGTGGCGTCGATCCGCGAGGCGATCTCGTTGATGATATCCACCTCGAACCCTTCGAATTCGCCGGCCTCGTTCTTGTATTCCCAGGGCGGGTTCGCCGGATAGGAGCCGATCTTGAGCGTCTCGGTCGCGAATGCGGCCACACTCGAGAGGGCGGTTACTGCGGCCGTGGCAAGGCCGAGCATGAGTCGTGTTCCGGTTTTCATGGGGTCTCTCTCCTTGTTGGATCTGGTCGCGTCGTTTTCCAGCCCGCGCCCTGACTGTATCGCTTGCACATTCGGTATACTGTTTCAAACGTTTTTAGGCTTAAAGCATATTGTGATGCGTCTATCATGGACCTGCCGCTGGATGCAGCGTAGAAACCGTATACAGTTAAGGGGGCAAAATGTCGGGCAAGAACAAACGCCGCATGAAGGATGTGATCTATGACGAGTATCTCGGGCGGATCCGGCGCGGCGAGATCACCGATGAGGATCGCCTTGTGGACACCGCCGTGGCAGAGGAATTCAACGTGTCACGCATGCCGGTGCGCGATGCGCTCATGCGGCTTGTTCACGAAGGATACCTGGCAAGCTCGACCCGTGGCTTTACCCTTCCCAAACTCGAACCCCGCCAGATCCTCGAGATATTCGAACTGCGGCGTCTGCTCGAACCCCGCGCGGCGGCCCTTGCGACCTATGAGCTGACCGAGGAAAACCTCGCCGAGATGGCGCGGGCCGTCGATCGGTCCGAAAGCACGATCACCTCCGGGGATGTCGAGATGCTCTACCGGGCGTCCGAAGATATTCGTCGCATCTGGGTGATGGCGGTTCCGAACATATCGCTCAGGGATACGATCTTGCGCTACATCGTGCAGATCCAGGCCGTCCGGATGGCCACCCTTCCCGATGCACAGGCC
This sequence comes from Aquicoccus sp. SU-CL01552, assembly GCF_040365005.1. Taxonomy (NCBI): domain Bacteria; kingdom Pseudomonadati; phylum Pseudomonadota; class Alphaproteobacteria; order Rhodobacterales; family Paracoccaceae; genus Aquicoccus; species Aquicoccus sp. SU-CL01552. The sequence continues at coordinate 248,589 of NZ_BAABWV010000004.1, forward strand.
CATCGTGTCCTCGTCGGCTTTCACCGAAAAATGCACACGGCGTTCAGCAGCCGCAGAGGCGCCGACGTCGAGCTTCTCATCCTGCGCTTCGTGCTGGCCGGAGAGGAAAGCTATCACCGGGTCACCAACACCTCTCCTCTCACCGCCGCCCCTCTCCTGACAGGACCTTGATCATGACCGTTTCGCCACCGGAGACCGCGCAAGACGATGCCATCATCCGCATCACCGATCTGAACAAATGGTATGGGGATTTTCACGCCCTGCGCGGCATCAACCTGACCGTGCAACAAGGCGAACGCATTGTCATCGCCGGCCCGTCGGGGTCCGGGAAATCCACCCTGATCCGTTGCATCAACCGGCTTGAGGCACATGAGTCAGGCCAGATCGTCGTCGACGGGATCGAACTGACCTCGGACGTCAAAAACATCGGGAAAGTCCGGTCCGAGATCGGCATGTGTTTCCAGCACTTCAACCTGTTCCCGCATATGACCATTCTCGAGAACTGCATTCTCGCCCCGATGTCGGTGCGCAGCATCACGCGCAACGAGGCGGAAGAGACTGCGATGCACTTTCTGACAAAGGTGAGGATCGCCGATCAGGCTGGCAAATTCCCCGGCCAGCTCTCGGGCGGGCAGCAACAGCGCGTGGCCATTGCCCGGTCGCTGTGCATGAAGCCGCGGGTGATGCTGTTTGACGAACCGACCTCCGCGCTTGACCCCGAAATGATCAAGGAGGTCCTCGACACCATGACCGCCCTCGCCGAGGGCGGCATGACCATGTTGTGCGTGACCCACGAAATGGGCTTTGCCCGGCAGGTTGCAGATCGCGTCATCTTCATGGACCAGGGAGAGGTCATCGAGGAAAATACACCCGAGGCCTTTTTCGATACGCCACGACAAGACCGCACAAAGCTCTTTCTCAGCCAGATTTTCGGCCATTGAGAACAGGTCGGAAAGAGCGGTCCGTGATCCGCGCGGGACAAACTGGCGCGATTGCGTGGTCCTGCTGCGCCTGACCGAGCATCTGCGTGCATCCGGGACATGAGAGCGGCGGCCCTGACGCCGCGCATGTCACGGTGCGTTGCGCGGGCGTTGTCACGACCGACGGTTTGATGAAGAGGAAATTCGGCATCTGCGGTCGCGTTGAAGGGTCAGTTCGGGCCGATCTCATCAAGACGCCCCGTCGAGAGCGGCCAGCCCCGAAAATGGCGCCTCCCGCGCCGTGTCGACCGTCGCGCCAGGCGCGGGCGTACATCCGGCCACCCGGCGACGCATGACACGCGCTTTGGTTTTCGAGGGGGCGGGGCATCAATGTCTCGGCGTGCCAAGGCGGATCCGACTGGCTTTGCGTCAGGTCAACACGTTCGACCGCGCGTTGTGCTTTAATCCTCCCAGAACTGATATGAACTTGTCATGATGCCGCCAGTCATCGGTGATCGTGGCCATCAGGAGGGGGAGAGGCATGAGCGGAAACGCCTGGAACGTAAGAAAGGTCGAGGAGGGCCTTCTGGTCAACCGTGGCGAGCTGTTCCGGCTTGGCACCGCGATCCTGTTCATTGTCTTGATCATGCTCTTCGCGATGGTGCGCGGGCCTGACGGGCCAAGCGGGACGCTGCTGGTGATGGCCGCGATGATCGGCGGCTACATGGCGCTCAATATCGGCGCGAACGACGTGGCCAACAATGTCGGTCCCGCCGTCGGGTCGCGGGCGATCACCCTCACTGGCGCGATCCTCATCGCGGCCGTGTTCGAGGCGTCGGGCGCCTTGGTGGCGGGCGGCGACGTCGTCGGAACGATCAAGAGCGGCATTATTGATCCGGCGATGATCGGCGATACCGAAACGTTCATCTGGCTGATGATGGCCGGGCTACTTGCCGCCGCCCTGTGGCTGAATTTCGCCACTGCCATCGGCGCGCCCGTCTCGACGACGCATTCGATCGTCGGCGGCGTCCTGGGGGCAGGCGTTGCCGCCGGCGGATGGGGCATCGCGGACTGGGGCGTGGTTGGAAAGATCGCGGCCTCCTGGGTCATTTCGCCGGTTCTGGGCGGTGTCATCGCCGCATCGTTCCTCTATCTCATCAAGCGGACCATCACCTATCAGTCGGATCTCCTCGCGGCGGCGCAACGGATGGCGCCGATCCTGATCGGGGTGATGGCATGGGCTTTCTCGACCTATCTGATGCTCAAGGGACTCAAGAAGGTTTTCCCGGTCGGCTTCTTGACGGCCAGCGTCGTCGGCCTGATCGCCGCGGCAATCGTCTGGGCGTTGATGCGCAAATACGTCGCCCGAGTCGCGCCCGACCTGCCGAACGACAAGGAAGGGGTCAACACGCTCTTCACCGCGCCGTTGATCTGCGCCGCGGCGCTGCTGAGCTTTGCGCATGGGGCGAATGACGTGGCCAATGCCGTCGGTCCGCTGGCGGGCATCAGCGATGCGGTTTTGCAAGGCGACATCGCGGGCAAGGCCCCGATTCCCCTGTGGGTCATGCTGGTGGGGGCGGCCGGTATCGCGCTCGGCCTCTCGCTTTACGGGCCCAAGCTGATCCGGACGGTCGGATCGGAGATCACCGAACTCGACAAGGCGCGGGCGTTCTGCGTCGCGCTGGCGGCGGCGATCACCGTGATCCTCGCGTCGCAGCTCGGCTTGCCGGTGAGTTCGACCCATATCGCGGTGGGGGGCGTTTTCGGCGTCGGCTTCCTGCGCGAATATCTCAAGGTCAGCTATTCCCGCATGATCGCGGAGATCCGGGACCATCATCGCGATGCCGACAGCGACGGCGAAACGGTCGACGCGTTTCTCGAGCGGTTCGAGGCGGCAAGCGTTCAGGACAAGGGCGACATGTTGCGAAAGCTCAAGTCGGGCGGGACGGCGGGTGCGCTCGACCGGAGTGAACGCAAGGGTCTGCAAAAAATCCAGAGGATCGAACTGGTCAAGCGTACGCTGCTGCTTCGGATCGCGGCGGCATGGCTGATCACGGTCCCGGCGGCCGCGATGCTGTCCGCGATGATCTTCTTCATGATCCGGGGCGCGCTTCTGCCGTGACCTCGCCGAGCGTGCGGCGCAGGTCCGATGCCGCGGTCCGGGGCCTGTACCCCGACGTTACGCGCCGCTCCCACAAGGGTCTCAACGGTCGGGGAAAGGCATCATGTCAGAGACGGCCTTTTACCGGCGCGCGTAGATGAGGGCGATTTCGGTCTGATAGGTGGTCCAGCTGATCGTCGCCCGATTGCCCGCGTAGCCGTGGTATCGCGACCGGCCGGACGGCAATGGCAACCCGGCCCAGATTCCGGCAAGGTTGTACATGAACGCCTCTTGCGACATCTGCCCGGATTGAAAGGCATCGAACCCGGCATCCGCGAGCAGCATGTCGGCCAGGTGATCCTGAAGCGCGCGGGAGAAACGCTCATCCATGCCGATCTTACCGCGCCCAACAAGACTGCGCAGGGTCTTGGGAATGAACTGGTAGCGTCCGATCGCGTGGGGCTGTCCCGGCGTAGCCGCGATCCAGGCAAAGATTTCTCCGACGGTCATCTCGGTCGGGCGTTTCGATGGCGGCGTCCTGGCACCGTGCTGCACGGAGTCATATCCTGCGCGGCTGGCCTCGGCATGTCCTATCAGATCCCTCAGCTGGGCGGCCTGCCCTTTCGAAGGTGACGAGGTGAACGGGCCCCTTGTGACCGGCGCGCGATGGGGTGCAACACTGGTATTCAAGACGATGGCGCCGCGCTCCGGGAACAGCCCGAATGCGGTCGGCCCGAGGCTGACGATATCGTGCATGCTGACCAGGGCGTGCTCGCCCCGGGCGGCGCCTGTGATCGCGGTGACCACGAAACCCAATGCAAGGGTCAAAGGCGATGTCTTCATTTCCTGTACTCCTGAACCACGTGAATGGGGCGCATTCTAGAAATCGGAGCATCGAAACCGGACGGCGCAAACAGGCAGGCGCCCCTGCAAAAGTATAGTCGGCTGGCCCTACCGGGCAGGCCCACCATCCCGGCACCCTCCCGGATCATTCAGTTGCCAAGAAATCCGTCCAGCCGATCCCACAGGCCATCGTCGAGCAGCAGGTTGAAGCGGAAATAGACGCCGTTCTGGTAGAGCCCGGACATGCCCGCCACCTGCCCGTCGACGGCGTTGTAGCCGATCGCCAACAGGGTGCTCTCCGCCGGGGAAAACCCGATCTCGGCGCCGACCCCGGAGAGGCGTCCACCACGGCTGTCCCACATATGCGCGGCGTTCACGCCGAGCTGGAACCGATCACCGGCCAGATCGACATAGGCGCCGGCCTGCACGATCTGCGTGGTCGTCGAGGCCCGGACGGTGTCGTTGGAGATCTCCTGATGCTGGCCGGCATATTTGCCGTTCAGACGCAGATCCTCGTTCGCTTCGAAGCTGGCATCGACGGACCACAGGTGGGTCTCGGAACGACCATGCCTGGTCTCGAGCTGGTGTTCGTACCAGGCCAGAATGTCGAGGCGCGGATCCTCGAGCGAGCGATAGGCCGCGCCGATCCGGGTTCGGGTTCGCAGGTGGCTTTCCCCGTTGCGGTTGTCGAGCGCGACGCGGCTGCGGCCCAGCAGCGTCCATTCGTCGGTCACATCCACCGCCATGCCCAGCGAGGCGTAGTAGGTGTTTCCTTCGTCCTCGAAGGAGGCATCCGCATCGGCATCCCCCACGACGGTTTCGTCCCCGCTGCGCCATCTGGCGCCCAGCGCGACGCTGGTCAGCCAGTTTTCGCCGGTCTTGACGCCGCGCGAATGCTCGAGATCGGCGCGCAGGGTCGTCAGGTCGTTGACCTCCCACACGGTCGAGACGCCCTGGTGCCAGGTTTCTTCGATTTCCTCGGGCGCCTGGCTGAATTCCGTCGAGCTGGAGAACCATTCGTTGAGCTGCACCTCCATACCAAAGCGGGCGCGGGTCAGCATCACGCCGCCGTCAAAGCTAAGCTCGACCTCGTTGAAAGTGCGTCGGCCGGGCTGGGTCTCGCGGTACATGCCAAGGGTCAGCTCGGCCGCGTCTGGATTATCACCCGTCACCGGCAGGCGCAGCTGGCTGCGCACCGACACGCCGGGACGGTCCTGCGGCGTCCAGTGACCGCCGAGCAGCAGGGCCAGCTGATTCCGAGACGTTCCATCACGACTGTCGCGGGACAGCTCCAGCCCGATCTCACCGTGGAGGCCGTCATTGAAGCGGTGGCCATAGAGGACGTCCAGCGTGGTCTGCGTGCTGTCGCCCCCGCGATCCCGGAGGTATTCCGTCGAGAGAGACAGATCGCCCTTGCGGCCGATGTCCGTCCCGTAGGTCAGGCGCACCTGGGTGGTGCCCGGTCGGGCCAGCCCGCCCGCCATGACATCTGCGCCGGTGTGGATCGCCTCGAAGCTCAGGCGTTCGGTCGGGGTCTGAATCTCATAGGACAGGCGCGCCGCGAGGTCGCTGATCTGGTCGGCATTCTCGGAACGGGCCACTTCCGCTTCCCAGACGCCGCCCGCGAGGGTTTCATGGCGCACATAGGCCGACAGCAACCGCTCGCGGGCCGGGTTGCCCACCGGCGCATCCGCGTGCACGGCACGGATGCCGAGGCTGGTGCGGTCGCCCGCCGCATAGTTGACCTCGCCGCCATAGAGCCAGTAGCGCTCGGCGCCATCGCGCTCGATCTCATAGGTCACGCGGACCGAGACCGGGTTACCATCGGCATCGAACTGCCGCAACGGATCGTCAAAGGTGATGGTATCGCGAAAAAAGTCGAGGGTGTACTCGGTGCCCCGGCGCAACGGGGTGCTCGCCAGGATGTCACCGCCGTCCTCGTCGCGGATCAGGATCTCGACGCGCTCGGAGCCATCGACATAGCTGCCAAGAGCCAGATCGTAGGGACCTGAAACGCCGCGCCCGGCGAATTCCACGATCTCCTGCTCCTGCGCGGTGCGGGCGGCAAAGACGGTGACCGACACGCGGTCGTCTTCCCAATGCGCCTTGGCGCCGGTGACCACACGCTGCATGCTGCCCAGCTTGAAGGCAGAGGCCTCCGGCTGGATCGCGATGTCGCCGTAAAGCACGTGGGAACGGCCCTTTTCCACCTTGATGTAGAGGTTGGTCGAGGATTGCGCGTCCCATCCACGTTCCGAGTCGTCGCCGTAGACCGGGTAGTACTCGTCGCCGCGGATATCACGGAACAGGCGGTCCTCGGTGTCCCGATCCGAGCTGTAGCGCAGGGTCAGAAGGGCATCGCCCCGGATCGCACCCTTGAGATAGAGCTCGCCGCGCAGGCCGGTGGTGGTGTCCTCGAAATGGCTGAACCGGTCCTTGGGCAGCAACGTGTCCCGGGTCTTGCCGCCAAGCGATACCGCCCCTTCGACCACGCCGATCATCACCCGCTCCTCGAGGTTTGGGGTGAAGAGGACGCGCGCCTCGGATTTCGAGAAACCGCTGGTCACGGTGACGAGATCGGGTCCGGAGACCTGCGGCGGGATCAGGTCGAAGGTCGCCTCGCCATTGTCGATGAAGGCCTGCACGCCTGGGGTGCCGGGGCGGATATCCTCCACGTCCCACAGCGCCCGCCCCGCGTCCAGCGTCACCGTGGCCGAGGCCGGCACCGGCAGGCCCCGCGCGTCGAGGATGCGCACCACGACCGGCAGCACGCTGACCGGGTCGGCACTGGCCTCGGCGGGGACGGTGATCTCGATCCGGGCGGGATCGCCGGGGGCGGCCACGGTGATCTCGTGGCGCAGCCGTTCGATGCCAAAGCCGTCGCGCCCCACCAGGGTCAGCGTGTTGGAGCCGGGACGCAGCTTGACCGCGACGAACTCGGCGGCCTGCACGTTCCGCGGGGCCCAGCTGGTCTTCTCGCCGACGCGGTCGGCGCCAAGGGCGCGACCGTTGAGCAGCAGGCCCAACGTCAGGTCGGCCTTGCCCTTGATCCGGATGCTCTGGGTGCGCTGACCCAGTGTCGCGCCGTCCTCGAGATCGAGGAAGCCCGGCTCGGGGTCGAGCGACCTGATCAGGCCCTCCAGCGGCAGGCGCTTGGCCCGGGCCTTGGCGGCCAGCGTCGGGCGCGGCGCGGAGGCCTCGCCTTCGCCGGCCTGAACCAGACGGCCGGGGGTCAGCTGCGTGGTCGTCGCCACGCCGGCCTCGGTCCGGACCGAGCGCTGCGGGCTGCGCTGCCCTTCGATCGGCAAGTCCGCGGCGCGCAGGCTGTCGGGCTGGCCGTTCGCGTCGAAATAGGCGCCCCGGGCTTCGACCTCGGCCAGCGTTTCGGGGGTGCAGGCGCGGACGGCAAAGTTCTCGGTGCGCAACTCGCCCCGGCGCAGCGGTACTATCCGCGATCCACCCCGGCGCAGGTCGTTGGTGCGGGTCGCTGCCACATCGGTGCCAGCAGGCAGGGTGGCACCCTGAACCTGGAAGGCATGGGTGATCGGGCGCAGGCCGGGCAGGGAATACTTGCCATTGCGGTCGGTGACCACGAACAGACCTTCCTGGGTCACGATGCGCACGCCGGGAATGCCCGGCTCATGCGGTTCCCCATCTGCACGATCCTGGATGCCGTTGGCGTTGCAATCCATGAAAACGGTGCCGAGGACCGTGCCCTGGCGGGACAGGACGCCGCCGGAATTGTCCAGCCGCACCACGGCGCGCGCCGGGGCCGACTGCATCAGGACGCCGGTTCCGGCCTGCCGCCCCGAAAGCAGCGCGGTGTTCTCCAGATCGCCCTCGCGCGCGGCAACGCCGACGGACATGACATAACTCAGCTCGCGGCTGCCCAGCGGCGCGACAGTGCCGAGATCGTACAGCAGGTCGCCATGGCGGTCGCGCGCCGGGTCGTCGACCCGCATACCGTCCAGCGTCACCGAACCCGCGACGATGGTCAGCCCGAAGGGCGGGCGGTCGAGGATCTGCGCAGCGACCAGCGCCTGGCGCATGTTGTTGGTCAGGGTCAGCGTGTAGGTCACGAACTCGCCCTGCTTCGCGCGGTCGCGGTCAGCGGTCTTTGTCAGCGAAACGGGCACGCCGTAATACGGATCGAGCGGAATATCGGATTCCATCATCAGCCCCCCCGAATGCGCAAAGGTACCGCCCGAGGCCGCGTCGGTGAGGATCCGGCCAAAGCCGCGAAACGCCTCTCGCACGGAGGGAAAGCTCCACTCTGGGGCATCGAGAATGTCATGTCTGTAACGGCCTTCTGGAACCTCACCGAAGGCGAAGTAGCCACGTGCATCGGTCTCGGTGCGCGCCACTTCGAAACCGGTGTCGGCGTCGATCAACCCGATGCTCACCCCCGCGATCGGTTCGTTGGAGATCGCGTCGAAGACAAAGTTTCCGGGCGAGATGACAAGCGTGTCGAACAAGTTTTGGGTCCCGCATCGGGCGGTGGCACGGACCGTATCGCCCCGGCCCGATGCCATGACGCCATCCTTTGGCCGGGGGATGGCCATCTCGGCGATCGGCAGCGGCGCAATCATGAAAACCCCTGTGTTAGACCCTGTTTCCCGCGCGGTCGCAGTCTCGAGATCGCCGGTCTGCGTGCTTTGCAGCGTGATCTCGACCGTGTCGATGTCCGAAGACAGGTTGCAGGCACCCGATACCAGCCGGGTCACGAGATTGCTGTCCAGCACGGCCGAGCTCACCGGCGTGCCTATGTCGGGGTCCACGAATGACAGGGTGCCGTCGGTGCCGGCGAACAGGGCGGTGGCCACGGTGTTCGACCCGATTTCGTCGGTGCCCGTACCGCTTTCCAGGAAGGTGGCCGCAGTATTCTCGATGTCGACGGTGCCCAGGGCCGGATCGGCAGTGACGGCAAAGCCGAAATCCTCGGACCGTCCCATCGGGAAGTCCCCCGCGCGGAAAAAGGCGACGGCGTCCACGTCCGCCGCATCGGCAGGCGCGGTGGTGGTGTAATCATGCCTCGCGTCGCCTTGCCGGTGATACAGCCCGGTCATGCCGCCGGTCCGTTCGATGTCTGCGAAGCGGGCGTTCAGCGGAATCCCGTCGCGCAGAAGCACCCCGGTCACGACGCTGCCGTCGATGCGCAGCGGCATGCCGTCGATTTCCGAGTAGCCGGCGACGGGGGAGTCCGAGTTGTTGCGCAGCCGCAGCCCGTAACGCACCCGGGTCGCGTCATCGCCGGGCCGCACGGCCTGGGATTTCTCCAGTTCCAGCGTTGCCGGCACGATCTCGACCAGGCCCGTGCTTTCTCCGGTGACGGGTGCGGTGTCATCCTCGGTCCCGGTATCGGCCGAAAGCTGCGGCATTCCCGAGGCGGTGAGGGTCACACCGAAACTGTCGCCCGGTTCCGCGCCGGAGGCGACCTGGAAGGTATAGATGAGGGTGATGCCCTGCCCTGCCAGAAGCTCGAAACTGTCGATCCCCGACAACTCGGGTTCGCCGGCGTCGATGATGCCGTTTCCGTTCCGGTCGATGAAGAGCCGCGGACCCAGAGGCAGCGCGACATCCCCCGAGACCAGGATTTTCGGCGTCACGTCCAGTGAGACGTTACCGGTGTTGGAAAGCCGGAAATGAAACTGGTCCATCGCGCCGCGCGACAGAAGCAGTCTTTCCTTTCCGGAAACCTCGAGGGCCGGAACCGCGCTGACACGGGCTTCGACGGCGTTGGAGTCGAGGGTGACGAGAATGCCGAGGCCGGTGTCGAAATAGGTAACCTGGCCGATGTTGCGGATGATCGTGCCGGCAGAGGGCTGTTGTGCCGTCACGTCCCCGGCAGACAGGGAAAAACAAAAAAGGGCCGCCGCGAGGACAAGGAACCGTGTCGCTCCCGAGCCATTCAAGCAAAGAAAACCGCGCATCAGTTCCGCTCCTTGGGGTGGGGATCGCGGGCGGTGACGCGCCGCTTGAAAAGGAAGGCCCCCGCCAAGGGCGGCGAGGGCCGGATCGGTGGGCTTACTTGTCGACCTGTACGGTGAACTCGAGCCGTGCGACGCCACCCGGCAGGACCGTTCCATGGTCGCTGGAGACCGAGCTGGAGGTGATCGTCGCGGTGATACCCTTCGGGAACAGCGTTTCGGGGCACGCGCCGCCGCAATTGGTGATGCTCGTATAGGCGGGTGCAGCGTCCGAGATGGTCACGCTATCCGCGGCGAACGTGCCGGTGTTCTCGGCCTCGATCATGTAGCGGATGCACTGACCCGGCTCGACCGGCTGGCGCGTCTTGGTGAAGGTTCCGACGGCCCCGGAGCAGAGCGGATCGATGTACTGGTACTTGGTCAGCGTCACGTCACCCGCAACGATGACGATCTGGTCCGCGTTGGCGTTGTTCGCTGTGTTCACATCCGCCTGGCTGCTGTTCAAGGTGGTATCCAGCGACACGGTGCCGGTTTCCGACAGGCCCGCGGTTGCCGTCGAAGGCGTCTGGACCCGGTAGATGATCGAGATCGTCTCTCCCGGCAGCAGGCCATTGACACCGGCAGACACGCCATCGGTCAGGTCGTCGAAGTTGTCGATCACAGGGTCGGTCGGATCGACGCTGCCGTTGTTGTTCCGGTCCCAGAAGATGGCGCCGGAAAAGTTGCTCAGACCGGTCTCGGTGATGGCACCTTCAATGATCGCGACGTTACCCTGGTTGGTGATGGTGTGGAGCATGTCCACCACACCGCCGGGGGCGGCCTGGACGTTCTGATCCTCGAGGATCCGCACGTCGTAGATCTCGTTCACGGTGACCTGGTTGACGATGCGGTCGGCCTGGCCGGAGACGGCGCTTTCGACCTGCACGTCGATCAACGTGTCGGCAGGCGGTGCATCCGCAGGCGGGAGGACCGTGACGGTGAACGTGTCGGAGGTCCCGGCCCGGATGGTGCCGGTATTGCTCACCAACGTGCCGTCCGCGTCGCGGAATTCCACCGTCCAGCCTTCGGGCAGCGGCTGTGCCAGCGACAGGTTGTAGCTGTCGGAGACCGGGCCGTTGTTCTCGACGACCATGTCGAAGGTCACCGGCTCTGCCGGATCGGTGGTTTCGCTCAGCCAGGGCTTGCGGCCGTCGGTCGGCGCCGCGCCGTCACCCTCGGATCCCGAAACCGCGTTCTCGAGGTCGACAGAGGCCGCCAGCACCGCGCCGGTGAATTCGGCGGTAGAGGTGTCGGTGACACCCGATCCATCCGAGGTCACGGTCACGACGGCAGTGTAGTCGGTCGACCCGGTCGGGGCCGGCGCGACATCGGTGGGCAGGGTCGCGATCAGCGTGACCCGGCTACTTTCGCCGGAGGCCAGAAGACCGACCGAGCCGATCACCGGGGTGATGCCGTCGGCGCCCACGATGCGAAAGATGGTGCCATCCGGAAAGTCGTCATTGGCGACGTCCAGCGACAGGGTATCGGCGGCGTTGGAATTGTTGGTCAGCACGAATTCGTGGCGGACCGTGGCCCCCTGGTAGACGTCGGTGATCTCGGTCACGACATCGTTCTGCGCGGCGTCATCGTCGGTGGCCGAGGTGACGGTGCCATCGGCGGTGCCATCGGCCTTGATCGCGGTATCCGCGACGGAAACCGAGTACTGGCTGGCCACGATCACCGAGGCGACGTTCGACGGAGGGAAGTCCACGCCATCGACATTCTGGGTAGCGACGTTGGGAAGGATGCCGGCCGGGGCGGTCGCCGCGATCCGCGCCTGGAAGGTCACGCTGCCCGACCGGCCCGAACCGACCGAGGTGATGTTGAAGTTGACGGTCTGGTCGTCGTCGTAGTCCCAGGCGATGCTGTTGCGGGTGCCGTTGGTGGCATCGGGCGCGGTCGGATCGTTTTCGTCGTCCAACCGGCCTGCGGCGTCGGACCAGACAGCCGAGCCCGGAACGTATTCGAAGCCGGCATCGAGGACGTCGGTCACGGTGTAGTTGTTGGTCGCGACCAGACCGGTGGAGGAGTAGGTCAGGGTCACGGTGACGGTGTCGCCCGCGTCGATGATGGCGGGGTTGCCGCCCGAGGAGGCATCGGCAACCATTGATTTGACCAGTTCGATGATGGCGTCGCTCGACACGGTCAGCGTGTCGGTGTTGGTCGCCTGGATCTTGCCGTCCAGCTGCGAGGTGGTGGTCACGGTGATGGTGTCGGTGGCGCCGGCGGCGTTGGTGGCGGGCACGGTGGCCTCGATCACGACACCGAACTGTTCGCCCGGGGCCAGAACCGGGGTCTCGGTCAGCGGCGTCGGGCTGTCGGCGACACCGTCCATGTTGGCATCCGGATAGAAGACCAGCTGCGAGGTCTCCAGCGCACCGGCATCATTCTCGGTGGCCGAGAGGTCGAAGGCGTCCGACCCGTTCCCGTCGTTGATGATGATGTGGGGCAGGAAGGCCTTGCCGCCCGGGGCGACACTCTCGGTGTTGTCCGAGGTCAACGTGACGCCTGCGACCTGCTGAACCACGGTTTCGACCGTGTTCGAGGTCACGGTGATGGTGTCACCGGCAGAGTTGACATAGGTGGCCACGGCCTGGTTGCCGATGACCGACCCGGCTTCGGGGGCGGCAGAAGCGGCGCCTGCAAACGCGACGCAAAGAGCTGCTGCGCTGGATGTGCGCAGGATCTTGGAGTGATAAGACACGGGGATTTTCCTGATTTTCGATTGTTGGACTTGAAGCGGGAGCCGGCTCAGTTCACGCGGACGCGATAGCTGTTGAGAGCGGTTTCACCGGCTTCGAGAGCTTCGGAGAGGCGCCAGCGAACGCCCACGATCTCGGCTTCGGGCAGCGGTTCCTCGACAAGCTCGCCGTTGGCATCGACGACCTTGCGAACCGCCGGAAGCGTCGACCATTCCAGGCCTTCGTTCTCGGGGTCCATCTCGGCCTGAACTTCGAAGATCGCCGGCACCGAGCTTTCTTCGCCGCCTGGGGTAAGGGTCACGCCGGCGGGCACCGGGGCCGCGATGACCAGACCGGCCATGTCGCCCTCGGTCTTGTTCTCGTGGCGCAGTTCGTAATGCATGATTTCGCCGGGTTTGACCGACGACCGCTCGACCAGAATGTCCTGCCCGGCGGCGTCGGCTTCGACGATGCGGTAGGAGAAGTCGCTTGCGAGCGCGTCTGCCGAGACGGATGTCGCCGACAGGCTGAACGTCAGCCCTGCGACAAAGGCCTTGCTGATACGGGTGAAGGAATAAAACATGTGCGTTTCCCTTTTGGCCGGGGCTGGTCCGGCTGTTGAAACGACACAGGGACATCCCTGCGCCGCCTCACCGGGATGCCCGAAAAGGGAAAGCGTTACGGGGAAGCGAACGGGTACACGCAGCTTCGCAAAGTCAGGTGACTAACCTCTCGTATAGGCGCCGTACCTGCCTGGAAATGCGCACAATCCCTCCGGAGAGGGCCCGCCGGGTGTTTCGCTGTCGGGAGGGTCTCTTGTCGTGGGATTCCGGGGCGCAAGGCCTGCCGGGCGTCAGACGAATCCCGCGTCGCGGGCGATGATCGCGGCATCGGTGCGGTTCTTTGCACCGATCTTGCGGCACAGAGTCTTGACGTGCAGCTTGATCGTGACTTCCTGCAATTCCAAGTCAAGCCCGATTTCCTTGTTGGACTGCGCCTTCATCAAGCCGCGCAGGACCTGTTTCTCGCGCTCCGACAGGTCCTTTTCGAAATCCGTCTCTTCGGGATCGTCCCTGCCCGACATGAAATCGATCGGCGCATAGACCTCGCCCATGGCCATAAAGCGGACCGCATTCATCAGCGTCTTGGCAGGCATCGACTTGGGCAGGAACCCGGCTGCGCCCAGATCGAGCGCCTGCTGGGCGATCAGGCGTGTCCCGGTTCCCGAGATCATGCCCACCGGGTTACCGCCGCTGATCGCCAGGGCGGCCTTGAGACCTTCGAGCCCCTTCATGCCGGGCATGGTGTAGTCGAGCAGGACAAGGTCGAACGGCCCCTTCTGCTGCATCAGCTTCAAGGCCTCGTCCAGAGAGCCGGCGGTGATCGTCTGGGCGGTTCCGCTTGTTTCAAGATACATGCTGAAGGTGTCACGAACCATGTCGTGATCATCTGCGATCAGAACTCTGAGAGTCATGTACTGCCTGCTTCCCTCATTTCGACACCCGGCCCCGGCCATCCTGACGGCACTATCAGCGTATCATGGCCGCGATGAGGCGACTATTCTCATTTCCCGCAATCGGGACGTGACCACGGAAATTAGCCACGCGCAAGAGGTCCTCCCGACGCGCGATGCGGCGCTGCTCTCCAGCGGCCTCCTCAGGACGCGTATCGGTTCTTGCCTGGGCGGGCGATCTTTTTCCTTGCTCCAACGGAGAACAGACAATGAAAAAGCCGCCCTGATCGGGGCGGCTCTTCAAAGGTCTATCAGGAACACCCGCACTCAGGGCGAGATCACCACGCGGAACGCGACCAACCCTGTCTCGCCGGGCGCGTGGCTGCCCGTGCAGTCCCAGCGCAGGCCGCCGGCATAGCCCACGGTATTCGAGGTCGGTTCCGCCACGCTGCAGACCACGCCGGCCCCCACGCTCACCGGGCTGGGAATGGCCTCGGCCAGCCGGGTATAGGGCGGGGTCCGGTCATGGATCGCGATCCGGGTGGCCGGCAGTGTGCCCGGATTCTCGACATATATACGATATTCCAGCACGTCGCCCAGCGCCGCGCCGTTGCTGACCCCTTCCGGGGTGCCCTGGGTGAGGTTGCGCACGGTCTTGCGCAGTTGCAAGCGTCCCTCAAGACCGTCGATCCGGATCACGTCGGTATTGCGGTCCTGCTCGACCACACCGGTCGCGCCGTAGGTGGTGTCGGCAACCAGGTCAAAGGCGATGACGGCGCCCGGCGGTGCCGCGCTCGAAGCCGTCACCCGTGCCGCGAGGCAGAGGTCCATTCCCGCCGAGACCGCCACCGGCCCGGCCACTGGCGCCCCCGGGGTGCCGTCGCAGGCGGTGTCGTGGAACAACGAGACCGCGAACATCCCGGCCTCCGTCACCTGCTTCAGCTGGGTACCGAACTGCACCGTTCCCTCGGCTTGGGCATGGTAATCATGGCGCAGCACAACCACCTGTCCGGCCCGGAGCGCGGCCTGCTGGCTGTCGCTCAGCCGCGCCCCCCGGATCAGGCCAAAGCGCAGGTCGGCATGGGTGCCCTCCTCGGACAGTTGAAAGCTGAAGCTGCCGTCGCGGGGGGCGGTGTTGCTCACCCCCGGAAGGTTGCCCGGCGTCTCGGACACCAGAGCGTGGTCCGGGCCCGGAGTCAAAGTCACGGTCACCCTGTCGGCAAAGCCCCGCGGCAGGGTCAGCGACCAGCGACCGTCCGCTGCGACCATCGGGGCGCCGATCTGCCCCGCGGAGGAATCGAAGACCGCGATCAGCGCGGTGCCGATGCCCGCTTCATTGGCGCCCTGCACACCGTCATAAGCGGTCTCGCTCCCGGCCCCGTTGTCGAGGAAAACCACCCCCGACAGCGTGGCCACCGTGCCCTCCAGCGCGACACTGGCGGTGGCTTCGTCGTCATCGGCCACGCCATCGGCGAGGTCATCGGTCAAGGCACCGGTGGCGGGGTCGCTGTCGGAATCCGGCAGATCCGAGGCGATGATTTCCGCCGCATTGGTATAACTGCCCGCCGCGTTCATGGTCACACGCAGGGTCAGCTGCTCGGTCGCGCCGTCGGCCACATCGCCCAGCTCCCAGATGCCGGTTGCAGGATCGTAACTGTCGCCCTGCGCCGCCGCAGTGTCCGAAACATAGGTGAACCCGTCGGGGATCAGGTCGCGGACCTGCACGCCCGGTGCAGTGAACGGGCCGTCGTTGGTCACGCTGAGGATAAAGTTGACCGTCGTCCCGGCGGCCGACCGGGCAACCGGGCTGCCGGCGGTGTCGAACGCCTGTTTCGAAAGTGACAGATCCGCGAATTGCGGGCCGTGCAGCGTGTAACTGTCCTGAACCGCGCCCAGGGTGCCTTCGGCCGGAACCGCCTCGGGCGTGGCGATATTGGTGACAAAGCCGTTGTTCACATCGGCCTGCGTGGTGACATAAACGGCAGTGCAGGTGGCGAAATCCGGCGCCTCCGCGCCCAGCGGGGAATCCGTCAGCGTGGTCTTGTCGCAGGTCACGGTGTCAATCTTGTCGTCGATCACCCGCAGGTCGCGGACCGGAACAGAGCCGACATTGGTGACGATGTAAGTAAAGTTCACCGTTTCGCCCGGTTGGGTGTAATCGGTCGCATCGGCGCTCTTCTCGATGGCAAGGCCCGGCGCGACAGTCACCACGTCGGGGTTCGTCAGCGAATTGCCCCGGCGAAAATCCCAGTAGTTGTCGTTCGGGTCATCGTCCAGCACCTGTGTCGTGGTCTGGCCCGAGGTCAGGATATCTTCCAGCAGCGCCGGGTTGATCGAGCTGAACCAGCCAGTGTTGAAGGTGTTGTTGCCGAACCCCGTGGCGGTTCGGTAGGCCTGTGTCCCCGCGGTATTGGTGACCTGCGTCGTCAACCCGGACCAGCTTCCCACCGTGTAGCCGTTCATCAGAAGCGAGATGTCGTTCTGATCAAAGCCCCCGGGCTGGGTATCGCCGTCATAGGCGCTGAAGCGCACGTAAATCCGCTCCAGCGCGCCGCCGAAGTAGTCCCGGCAGGTCGAATAACCGCAATCCAGCGCGATCGGGTCATTGATGGTAAAGGGATTGCCCCGGAACCGCGACGGCGAACCAGTGTGCTGGAAACCGACAAAGGCCCCGGAGGGATCCGAGAACTGGTAGTAGAGGTTGCCGTTGAGACCTTCCATCACGATGGCGACGCCCCCGGCCTGGGGATAGTCCTCGGGCAGCTCTATGCTGGTGCCCGGCACCGTCATGGTGAAGGTCGTCGCCTGCGCCAGGCCGGTCCCCAGACCGACAAGCGCGGCGCCGCCCAGTCCAAACGCCCTGCCCGGACCTGCGGCGAACACCCGCCGGGACCGGAGCCTCGCGCGCCTTGCCGACAAGCCGGATACGAGGGACCGAAAAATGAACTGGAGGTTCATCCGTGCGGTTGCGCGGATGTCCTCTGTACCGGTGCCGGGCAATCGCCGGCGACAGGACAAGTATTTTCTCAATGAACCACCCTCGATCCGTGAACTCTGAACTGAAGCTGCGTGACCTGCTGTGGACACGCGAACGACCAGCCCCGACCCTGACAGGAATCGCAGGCGCCGGACCGGGCGTAGACAGGCAGTTCGATTCTGCGGCCGGCTACATGGCTATACGTTGGGATATCCCCGAGGGCGCCGGCGTTCGGCCATCGTTGCGGTCATGTGTCCCTCCCGGGCACGGGAGGTTGTTCTTCACATGACAGACAACCGAATTGGGCGTTTTCGATAAGGTTTTGTCCGAAAGAGTGGGACCACCCCGGAAAAAAGAGAGACTTGACCTGTCCAACTCCAAGGCGAACGCAAATGGCGGAATGAAACCTCGCCATTTGCGACGCCGCTTCTTTGACGCAAATGGGTTGCCTGGCGCCCGAGTACCTGCGGGCGACGGGCGCTCGCTCAGGCCTCGTGGGTAACACGGCCGCCCGCGATGGTCACCAGTGCGCGGGCCTTGTCGAGATCGGTGGGGGCCATCGCCTCCAGGTCGTGGGACATCACGACGATGTCGGCCATCATACCGGGCATCAGGCGCCCTTTGCGCGCTTCGTTGAATTCCACCCAGGCATTGTCGGCGGTGTAGGATTTCAGCGTGTCATGCAGGCTTTGGCTCTGGTCCCGCCAGGGCGGCGGCAGCGTGATCGGGGCGACGGCGGCCTTGACGTTGGGCATCACGTCGACCGGGATCACCGGCCAGTCGGTTGAAAAGATCACCGGCGCCCCGCTGGCGCGGATATCCTGCCAGGCATAGGCGGTCGGGATCTGATGCGGATGCAACATCTGGCCCGCGCCATCGGGTGGAAAGATGCCGCCGAAGGGGGCATGCCCCGGCTGGATCGACGCGACCACGCCCAACTCGTTGAACCGGGGCAGATCGTCGGGGTGCAACACCTCGATATGTTCGATGCGATGGCGGCTGTCGCGACGGCCATTCGCCTTTTGCGCGGCCTCATAGGCATCCAGCGTCTGGCGGACGCCCAGATCACCAATGGCATGAACCGAGATTTGCAGACCCATCTTGTCCGCCTCAACGCAGGCGGCCTCGAAGTGGTCATACTCGAACACCGCGTCGCCGACCGTATCGAGACCGGGATAGGGCTCCAACATCAGCGCGGTAGAGCTTTCGACCACGCCGTCGATGAACATCTTGACGCGATTGCACCAGACCCAGTCGCTCTTGTAGGTCGCGCGCATCTGCTCGGCCTCGGCAAAACGGTCGAGGCTGTCGAAGCTCTTGAAATGGAATGGCACCTCGACCCGGCAGAGCAGGTCGCCCTCGGCCTCCAGTTCGGTGAGCAGTTCAAGCGTGTAGAAATTGCCGTCCATGTTGTGCAGGCTGGTGATCCCGTGGCTGGCGCAGTGTTTCAACCCCCGGACAAGCGCGGCCTTGTCGAGTGCCCGTTCGGCGGCGGTCGCGGGCGGCACCGGGTCGGCGCCGGTCACCATGCCGAGCAGATCACGACCGCCGTGGCGGGTCAGTTCCAGCACCGGGGCAAAGGCACCGGCCTCGCGCAGCTCTCCGGTGGCGGTGCCATCCGCGGCCATGACGATCTCGGCCCCCTTGTCGACGGTACCGCCATGCAGCAGCCCGGCCAGTTCAAGCGCCGCTGTATTGGCCCAGATCGTGTGGTGATCGGCGGCGAACATGGCAAAGGGGCGGTCCGGCAGAACCTTGTCGAGATCCTGCCGCGTGGTGTGGTGACCGGGGGCGATGATCGCGTAATCTGCCTGGACCGCGAAGACGACCTTGTCATCCGGGTTTTGGGCTGCCCAGTCACGTACCGTCGTGGTAAGCGCCTCCAGCCCGTGCACCCCGTAAAGATCAAGGCAGGCCAGTTCGACCGAGCCGCCGAACAGATGCACGTGGCTGTCGATGAAGCCGGGCAGTACGGTCGCACCAGCGGCGTCGATCACCCGCGTGCCGGGTCCCGCCAGACTGCGGATCTCGTCAGTATCGCCCACAGCGGCAATCTTGCCGCCCGAGACGGCCAGCGCCTGGGCCGTGGGGCGTTCCGGATCAAAGGTCATCAGACGACCGTTCAGGATCACGATTTCGGGGGACATGGGCAAGGCTCCGTCACAGGGAAACAGGCGGCCCGAAAACAGGCCGCCCGAATGGGTTTACTTCTGAAGTTCGGTCCAGATCGCGGTGTAGATCTTTTGCGCTTCGGGCGGGCAAGTCTTGGACAGGACGCCCGCCGCCTTCAACTCGTCCGAGGGGTTCACTTCGGGCGCGTTCTTGAGCTCTTCATCCATGAAGGCTTCGGAGCCTTTGATGCCGTTGGCGTATTTGGCAAAGTTGGACAGCATCGCCGCGTTCTCCGGCTCCATGATGAAGTTCAGGAACAGCTTGGCGTTGTCCACGTTCTGCGCGTCGGCAAGGATGGCGGCGTTGTCCATCCACACCGGATACCCGTCCATCGGATAGCCATAGGCGATATCGGGGTTCTGCAGACGCGCCCGCATCGAGGCACCGTTCCAGTTCACCCCGGCGGCCAGGTCGCCCTTGGCGTATTTCTCGATATTGCCGTAATCCATCGACAGCCAGTGCTTCTTGGCCTCGACCAGCTTGTCGCGCACCTTTTTCAGAACCGTCTTGTCCATGGTGCACTGTTCGCCGCCCATGTAGTAGATGGCGGTGGACATCACATCCATCATCTCGGGCACGACGTTGATCTTGCCCTTCAGCTCGTCCGGGGGATCAAGGTAGAGGGCGGCGGTATTGATGTCGCCCTTGTAAACGCTGGTGTTGACGGTGATGCCGACGGTGCCCCACTGCCACGGCACGGTGTAATTTCGGCCCGGGTCGAACTCCACATCCACCCACGCCGGGTCCATGTTCTTGAAGTTCTCCATCTCATTGGGCTTTGACTCCATCAACAGCCCTTCGGAAATGAAAATCGGGATGTAGGTCCCCGAGGGAACCACGATATCAAAGCCGTGACCGCCGGCCTTGATCTTGGCCAGCGCGGTATCGTTGCTGTCGAAATCGGTGACCGTCACATCGACATCGTACTGCTTTTCGAACTTCTCGATCATCTCGGGGCTGGTGTAGTTGCCCCAGTTGTAAAGGTTGAGCTTGCCCTCGGCGGAGGCCGTGCCGGCGATCGCCAGGGCGGCAAGGGTGGCAAGGGATATTGTCCGTTTCATTGTTTTTCTCTCCTGTTGGTACTTTGGTTTATTTTCTTGTTCGACTTAGAAAGAAGAACCCGATCACCAGGGCGACCGAAATGGCCAGTAGTGCGGTCGAGATGGCGTTGACCTCGGGGGTCACGACACGGCGCAACTGCCCCAGCATGTAGGTCGGCAGTGTATCCTGCCCGGCGGATTTCACGAACTCGGTAATCACCACGTCATCAAGTGAAATGACGAAGGCGAGCATCGCTCCCGCCAGGATGCCCGGCCAGAGCTGGGGAAGGGTGACCCTGCGGAACACCTGCCAGGGTGTGGCGTAGAGATCCATCGCCGCCTGTTCGAGGCTGAGATCCATCCCCTGGAGTCGGGCCCGGATCGGCATGTAGGCAAAGGGTATGCAAAAGGCGGAATGCGCGATGATGAGATAGAACAGACCGGTATAGCCGGTGCCCACCTTGATCATCGAGAAGAAGATCAGCAACGCCACGGCGGTGACGATTTCCGGCACCATGAGCGGCTGGTTGATCAGCGCGAAGGCAAGGGTATAGCCGCGAAAGCGACGCTGCCGTGTCGTTGCCAACGCGGCCAGCACCGCGCAGGTCGTTGCGATGCCGGCGGCCCAGGTGGCGATGACGAGCGACCGGATGGTCGCCGCCTGAACCTGTTCGTTCTGCCAGGCCGCCTGGTACCAGCGCCAGCTGAACCCTTCCCAAATGGCGATCGAGGTGCCGGCGTTGAACGAATAGACCACCAAAAGGATGATTGGCAGGTACAGCACCACGAAACACGTCATGGCAATGGGTGTGAAACCGGTTTGCCGGCGGATATCGAAACCTTCAGCCATGTTTCACCTCGTCGTCGCCGGCGGTCCGGACATACAGGATGAGCGCCACCATCACGATGGCCAGAAGCGCCAGCGACAAAGCCGCCCCGAGCGGCCAGTTGCGCCCGGCACCGAATTGCAGCTCGATCAGGTTACCCAGCATCAGCTGTTTGCCGCCGCCCAGAACACGCGGCGTGACATAGGCCCCCAGCGACGGGACGAAGACAAGGATCGAGCCCGCGATCACGCCCGGTTTGACCAGGGGGAAGATCACCCGGCGCAACACCTTCCAGCGGGTCGCGTAGAGGTCATAACCGGCCTCGACCAGGCTGAAGTCGAACCGCTCCATCGACGCATAGATCGGCAGCACCATCAGCGGCAGATAGACATAGGCCATCCCCAGCAGCAGCGAGAACTCGGTGAACAGCATCTGGATCGGTTCGTCGATGAGCCCCAGCGCCAACAGAAGGCTGTTCACGGTGCCTTCTGCCCGGATCAGCTCCATGATGGCGAACGTCCGGATCAGCAGGTTGGTCCAGAACGGGATCATGACCAACAGCATCCAGAAGTCGCGCTTTTCCTTTGGCCGGGTGGCGATGAAATAGGCGGTGGGCAGGCCGAAGACAAAGGTCAGGACCGCCGTCATGAAAGACAGTTTGATCGACCGCCAGAAGATCGAGAGATGCGCATCGGCGAAACCCAGCTGTTCGGTGAAGAAATCGCGTTCCAGCACCACGCTGAACCATGCATCTGTCGAGAATTTCCAGACGACCCCGCCGTAATCCCCCGGTGCCAGAAAGGAATAGACCACGACGATCAGCAACGGGCCGGAGGCGGCAAAGAGCAGCACCGTCAGGGCAGGCGACAAAAGCAGCCAGCGTGAGCGGGGGGTGAGATCGGTTCCGTCGCTCATCGCCTCAATCCCTCAGAACCTGGCCGACACCGGGGGACAGGAGCACCCCGACACGGTCGCCGATCTGGCGGGATTGGGCTTGATCGGGCTGATTTTGCTGACGCAGGACAAAGCGCGCGCCGCCATCCAGCAGGACATGGTAGTGGGTGTCGGTCCCGAAATAGACGATGTTTTCCAACTTTCCCGCCATGGATGCCCCCTCGACCGGCCCGAGGCTGGCATGTTCTGGGCGCACCGCCAGCGTGACCGGCCCCGGCGTGAGGCCGTCGTGAGGCGCGCGGGCTGTCGCCTCGGCCCCCGATGCCAGACGCACCCGGGCTTGATCCCCCTCGACGGACAGAAGCTCGACGGACAGAAAATTGGTTTCGCCGATGAAATCGGCGACGAAGCGTTCTGCAGGATGATCATAGATGTCGCGTGGCCCGCCGATCTGGAGGATCTTGCCCGCGTTCATCACCGCGATCCGGTCCGACATGGTCAAGGCCTCTTCCTGGTCGTGGGTGACAAAGACAAAGGTGATCCCGGTTTCGGATTGCAGCCGCTTCAGTTCCAGTTGCATGTCCTTGCGCAGTTTGAAATCCAGCGCCGAGAGCGGCTCGTCCAACAGCAGAACCTTGGGCCGGGGCGCCAGCGCCCTGGCCAGCGCCACGCGTTGTTGCTGGCCACCGGAAATCTCGGACGTCTTCCGGTCGGCCATCTCGGTCATCTGCACCAACGCCAGCATCTCGTCGACGGTGGCTTTCACCTCGGCCCGCGGCTTGTTCAGCATTTCCAGCCCGAAAGCGATGTTCTGCGCCACGGTCATGTGGGGAAACAATGCGTAGGACTGGAACACCGTGTTCACGGGGCGTTTGAAGGGCGGAAGACTGACAAGATCCTGCCCCTCCAGCGTGAGCGAGCCGCTGGTCGGGGATATGAACCCTGCGATCACCCGCAACAGCGTGGTCTTGCCACAGCCCGACGGCCCCAGAAGGGTAAAGAATTCGTTCTCACGTATGGTGACCGAAACCTCGTCCAACGCGGTGAAGGGCGCCCCTCTGCCGGTGAAAATCTTGCTAACGGTGTTGATCTCTATCATGCAGCCCCCTGACGTCATAATTTGATCAAAACTCAGCTTTCGCTCAAAATCAAGTTCTGCGACAGGCAGGGGGCCCAACGTAACTGCTGACGTCTTGGTGTGAGAAAATTTTAATCATATCGTTTTCTCTCAATATTCAGGGCTGCCCCAAAGGCCCGTCACAGCCGATCACGCGGAATCGCGCAGCGGCAATCGGGCTGTACGCTGTTGCCGAAAACTCTTGATCATCTTTTCCGAAAGCACCCCGGCGATCCGAACCTTCTCCGAAGATCGACCGTGACCGCCCGCGTCACGGCTTACCACCCACGACACGACACGGGGTGACTGCAAGCGGCGCGACATCGAGTGACTTCAGGCACGCGCTGCCGCAGATGCACAGCGGCGAAACCCGATGGAGCGACCGCCCACGGCAGAGAAACGTCTATTCAATGTTTGCTTCATGCACGTGATCGCGCGCATGCGCACACTGAAGACAAACTTGCCGCGCACAATCCAAGCGGCCACACCGGCGCTCATCATAAGCGCGCCTCCTTCAGCGGATACTCGGGGACAAGACCAGCCGTCGGTGATTGCCTCAGACCCGGGATGCAGACGAAAAAGGGCGGCGTGGTCGTCCTGAACCGAAAACCCGCGATGCGGCAAGGGCATTGGTATCCGAGATCATCGTGTGCCCGGCGAGGGCCGATGGTATCCCGGTCTAGGTTCGGCGGCGATTGAGCACTCTCGTCAAGGCGTCGGATTCACAAGCGAGGGGTGCAGTGGTAGCGGAGGTCTGTTTCGAGCGAATACCCCACATGCTGACCCTCTGTAAAATAACGGCCCAAAGACCTTGCAGGCGGGAGTGAAACGCCCGGAAGAGGCTGCGGTTGATGGCGAAGCGGCCCTGCGAGCAGCCGCATATCTACCTGCAATGGGCTGGATCGCGTGATCTGTGCCGGAAAAGAGAAACCACTCGTTGATCGCACCCGATGCCTGCATTTCAGGTATCTGTAGACACAGAACAGCGTGACACAGGGCTGGCGATGGAATTATAGGCAAATCTCGACCCACAGGCCTCGCGAATGTAGAATAATTTTGACATCCCCTACGTCTTTTGGTCTCTAGGTGCCAAATGGTGGACTGATCCGCCGATGGCATTTGCGCCCCGCTCACCCGTTACAGGGTGTCGGGGCTTTTTGTTTTGGAGAGGTCGACATGGAACGCTTTGACCTTGGCCTCGTGTTTTCGACCACCGGCCCATACGCCGCCCTGGGGCGGGCTGCCCGAGCCGGAGCTGAGCTTGCAATTGCAGATCTCGCGCGTGACAGAGTGGCCCAGATCTCGCCGATCATATGCGATCCGGCCGGCCGCCCCGATGCCTATGAGGCCATGACGCGCGATATTCTTGAGCGCGGGGTGTCGCATGTGGTTGGTGCGATTACCTCATGGAGCCGCAAGGACATGATCCCTGTGCTGGAACGATACGGGGCGCTTTTGTGGTATCCTTGTCCCTACGAAGGATTCGAAAGCAACGATCACGTGGTCTACATGGGGGCGGCGCCCAACCATCACATGATCCCGCTTCTTGATCGGATGTTGGCCGCCGGCGTCCGTCGGGCCTACCTTCTGGGATCGAACTATGTCTGGGGATGGGAGACATTGCGCCTTGCCCGTGAGCGTCTGAATGCAGCCGGTGTAGAGATCATCGGAGAGCGGTATGTGCCGCTGGGCGACACCGATTGCGCTTTGGCCCTGTCCGAGATCGCGGAACTGGGCGCGGAAACAGTTATCAACTCTCTGATCGGCCCGTCCAACGTCGCATTCATGCGCGGATTGCCCGCGCGGGGCCACCCAGAAGTGGTGTCCTGCAACCAATCGGAGGCGGATTTGGAGACGCTGGGCGAGGCTGGCGACGGGTTGGTTTCGGCCGGCACCTATTTCGAAGAACTGGGGCCGGAGGAGTTCGTTCGTCGCGCGGCAGTCGTCGCACCGAATGGTCGATGCTCGTCATTTTTCGCCACGACCTACGCCAGTGTCTGCATCCTCGCCCACTCGATCCAGAGAGCAGGGAGCACGGCACCGAAAGCGGTCTTTCGCGCAGCCTGCGAGAGATCGCACGACACCGTATTGGGGGCGGTTCGGATAGATCCGATAACACGTCACGCGGATTTGACCCCGCATATCGCGCAAGCCCGGCAGGGGCGGTTCCACCTGCTCGCTTCTTCCGAGGGGCCAATCATCGCCGACCCTTACCTGACCAGCCTGCAACCCGTGCAAGGTGGTCTGAGAAAGACACCCAGCCTGAGGATCGTGAAATGACCTACAGCTTTGTCGGAAAGACCGGCATCGTCCTGCATCCCAGCGCCGAAATGCGCGAGCAGCTGGTGCGACGGCTGGCGACCTACGGGATCCGCGCCCAGGGACGTTGGCCCGAACTCGAGCCCGGCGACACGACCGCCGATCTGCTGGTGGTTGACCTGGACCGGGCCGAGGATGGCCAATTCCCATGGCCGCCGCAGGCAGCGCCGATGCCCGTGTTGGGGCTGATCGGGTCCGAGACCCCCGGTCGTCTGGAGTGGGCGGTCCGGCAGGGGCTGGACGCCTTCTTGCCCATTGGCGCGACAGCGAACCTGTATTCGGCCTTGGTGCTGGGCTTTGCCCGCCATGACGAACGCTGCGAGACACGACGCCGAGAAGCCGAGAGCGCCCGGCGCGTTTCGCTGCGGCTGGACGTGCTGCGCGCGGTTCTCTCCATCATGCAGGCCGAGGGCATCGACGAGGCCCGGGCGCTAAAAAAACTGCGCGCCTTTGCCATGGTAGAACGCGTGGCGTTGGAGGATGCCGCGACGCTCTATCTCGCCAGCCCGGCCAAGCGCGGGAAGGCATGAACATGACCTCTGCGACTGACACGAGCACCCCAGCCAAGTCCACGCGAAAGGGCGGTCAAATTCTGCATGATCTGCTGATACGCCCGCGCGCCGCCTTCGGGCTGTTCATTATCGTGCTGATGGTGGGCGCGGCTGTGTTCGCGCCATGGATCATGCCGCATGACCCCTTCGAGCAGAGCTTCGACGGTCTCAGCCTGGTTGGCGCGCCGCTCCCGCCGGGGGGCGATTTTCCTTTGGGCACCGATCTTCTGGGCCGCGATCTGGCGTCCCGGCTGATCCTTGGCACAAGGACCTCTTTGATCATCGGGGTGCTCGCGAATGGTATCGCGATCATGCTGGGCGCCGGTGTGGGCATTACCGCAGGGTATTTCGGGGGCTGGGTGGGCGCGATCCTGATGCGTTTCACCGATCTGATGATGGCCTTTCCGGCATTGCTGCTGGCGATTGTCCTGGCGGCGATCTTCCAGCCGTCCCTGCTGATCGTGGCACTGGTGATCGCGATGGTGAACTGGGTGCAGATGGCCCGTGTGATCTATACCGAGACGCGCAGCCTGGCCGAACGCGACTTCATCACGGTGCAACGGGCGCTGGGGGCGGGACATCTGCGAATCCTGTTCAAGCATCTGCTGCCTCACCTGCTCTCCTCCATCGTGGTATTCGGCACGCTGGGGATTTCCACCACCGTGCTGCTGGAGGCGACGCTGAGCTTCCTTGGCGTCGGGGTCCAGCCGCCCATGCCGAGTTGGGGGAACATCATCTTCGAGAACCAGACCTATTTCACGACGGCGCCTTGGCTGGTGTTCATCCCCGGTATCGCCATCATTCTGCTGGCGCTGGCCTTCAACCTGGTGGGGGATGCGCTGCGCGATATCCTCGACCCGACGCTGAAAGGACGCCACTGATGCCGGCCTATCTTGTCCGCCGCCTTGTCGAAAGCGCCCTGATCCTTGTCGGGATCACGCTGGTGACCTTCGTGTTGCTCTACCTCGTCCCCGCCGACCCGGCGCGGCAAATCGCCGGTCGGTCCGCCACAGCCGAAACGGTGCAGAACATTCGCGATCAGTTGGGCCTGAACGATCCGTTCGCCCTGCAGTACTGGCGGTATCTGACCGCTCTTTTCCAGGGGGACATGGGGCGCAGCTACCTGCAACGTGCCGAGGTGTCCGAACTGATCGCCGCCCGACTTCCAGCATCTTTGCTGTTGATGGTCGCTGCGATCCTGACGGAACTGGTGTTCGGCCTGACGATCGGCATCGTCGCAGCCTTGCGCCGCAACAAGCCGGTCGATCACGGGCTGATGATCTTCAGCTTCGTCTCGATTTCGGCCCCGCAGTTCGTGATCGGCATCCTTCTGCTCTACGTTTTCGCGGTGAAGCTCGGCTGGTTCCCGATCGGCGGCTACGGCACCTTTGCACATGTGGTGCTGCCGGCCGTGACGCTCGGGTTCCTTGGGGCGGGATGGTACAGCAGGATGATGCGGTCCAGCGTCATTGATGTACTGGGGCAAGACTTCGTGCGCACCGCGCAAGCGAAGGGGCTGGGAAAGGTCCGCATCATCCTGCGGCACGTTCTTCCCAACGCCATCCTGCCGATCATCGCCATGATCGGCATCGATATCGGCCTGTTCATGTCCGGCATCGTCGTGGTGGAAAGCGTGTTCGGTTGGCCGGGGATCGGCCAACTGGCCTGGCAGGCGATTCAGCGCGTGGACATCCCCGTCATCATGGGCGTGACCATGGTTTCGGCGACCGCGATCGTTCTGGGCAACCTTCTGGCGGACCTTGTCGCGCCCATCATCGATCCCCGAATCAAGATGAAGTAGAAACCAACAGAGGACTGACAACATGAGAAAGATTCTTTTGTCCGGCGTTGCCGGATTGGCCCTGACGGCACAAATGGCAGCGGCCGAGGTAGATGAAAACGCGCCCATGGGCGGATCCATGACCGTCACCTACAAGGATGACGTGGCCACGCTGGACCCGGCCATTGGCTATGACTGGCAGAACTGGTCCATGATCAAATCGCTCTTTGACGGGCTGATGGGATATGAACCGGGCACCACCACGCTGCGCAATGAACTGGCCAGTGAATATACCATCTCTGAAGATGGCCTGACCCACACCTTCACGTTGAAGGACGGGATCAAGTTCCACAACGGGCGCGAGATCGTCGCCGCGGACGTGAAATACTCGCTCGACCGTGTCACCAACCCCGAGACGCGTTCGCCCGGCGCCGGGTTCTTTGGCATGATTGCCGGATTCGACGAGTGGAGCGCGGGGAACGGCGAAGGCCTGTCCGGCGTCAAGGTGATCGACGACAAGACCGTCGAGATCACCCTGTCGCGGCCGGACGCCACCTTTGGGCACGTCATGGCGCTGAATTTCGCGTCCATCGTACCGAAAGAAGCGGTAGAAGCCTCGGGCGAAGATTTCGGACGGGAGCCCGTCGGTTCGGGCGCTTTCAAACTGGCAGAATGGTCGCCGGGTCAGCGCGTGGTGTTCGAGCGTTTTGAAGACTACCACCGGGCAAACCTTCCCAAGCTGGATCAGGTGACCTTCGAAATCGGCCTTGAGCCGACCGTGGCGCTGTTGCGTCTTCAGCAAGGACAAGCCGATGTTCCCGGGGACGGTATTCCGCCGGCGCAGTTCCTTCAGGTCATGAATGATCCGGCACAGAAGGCGCATGTTATCGAGGGTGGCCAGTTGCATACCGGCTATATCACCCTGAATACACAGATGGCTCCGTTCGACAATGTGACGGTCCGCAAGGCCGTGAACATGGCCATCAACAAGGACCGGATCGTCAAGATCATCAACGGTCGCGCCGTGCCCGCGAACCAGCCGCTGCCGCCCACCATGCCGGGCTATGCCGACGACTATGAAGGTTATGCATTCGACCCGGCCAAGGCCAAGGAGATGCTGGCCGAAGCGGGGTTTGCCGACGGGTTCACCACCGAACTCTACGTGATGAACGTGGACCCGAATCCGCGTATCGCGCAGGCCATCCAGCAGGATCTGAAGGAAATCGGCATCACCGCCGAAATCCGCAGCCTTGCGCAGGCCAATGTCATCGCCGCGGGCGGCGAGGCTGATCAAGCCCCGATGATCTGGTCCGGCGGCATGGCGTGGATTGCCGATTTTCCCGATCCGTCCAACTTCTACGGCCCGATCCTGGGTTGCGCCGGCGCGGTGCAGGGCGGCTGGAACTGGTCGTGGTACTGTAACGAAGAACTGGATGCCCGTGCAGCCGAAGCCGATGCCATGACCGGAGAGGCCAATGCGGCCGCGCGTATCGAGGCTTGGAAATCCATCTATCTTGACGTGATGGAGGACGCGCCCTGGGTGCCCGTGTTCAACGAACAACGCTTCACCCTGACCTCGGACAGAATCGCGGGCGATGACAGCCTGTTCGTCGATCCGGTCCATATCCCGGTCAACTATGACTACATCTATTCGAAGGACGCAGAATAACCATGTGTCAGCACTGTGATTACACGATCCACGGTGCACACCATCACGGGTGGGACAATTCGCTCCCACCCGTCGAGACGGTGGCCCCCGGATCACGCCTGCACTTTCAATGTCTCGACAGTTCGGGCGGGCAGTTCAACAAGGACAGCACCAGCGCGGATGTTCCGGATCTTGATTTCTCCAAGATCAATCCGGTGACGGGGCCGGTCTATGTCGATGGGGCCAAGCCCGGCGACGTGCTGAAGGTCAAGATCGAAGCCTTCCACCCCTCGGGTTTTGGCTGGACCGCGAACATCCCCGGCTTTGGCCTTTTGGCGGATCAGTTCACCGATCCTTACCTGAAGATCTGGGACTACAATCCTGAAACGCTGGCCCCCTCGCTGTTTTCCGATATCGCCAAGGTGCCGCTGAAGCCTTTTGCCGGCACCATCGGCCTCGCCCCGGCCGAGCCAGGGCTCCATTCGGTCGTGCCGCCACGACGCGTGGGGGGCAATCTGGACATCCGGGACCTGGCGGCAGGGACCACGCTTTACCTGCCGGTCGAGGTTGAAGGCGCCCTGTTCTCGGTCGGGGACACCCATGCCGCGCAAGGCGACGGCGAGGTCTGCGGCACAGCCATCGAAAGCCCGATGGACGTGGAGGTGACGCTGGACGTGATAAAGGGCGAAAAGCTGCTCTTCCCGCGCTTTTCGACGCCGGGGCCGGTGACGCGGCACCTGGATGCAAAGGGGTACGAGGTCACCACCGGGATCGGCAATGACATGATGCAGGCAGCCAAGGATGCGCTTGCAGCCATGGTTGATCTCCTCGGTCGGACCAAGGGGCTATCGGCAGAGGATGCTTACCTGCTGTGTTCCGTCTGTGGCGACCTGCGGATTTCCGAGATCGTGGACATGCCGAACTGGGTGGTCAGCTTCTACTTCCCCAACGTGGTGTTCGAATGAACGACGCCGTTCTGTCGGTGCGCGACCTGAGTGTTCAGGTCGCCACCCCCTCGGGCGCGAAGATGGTGCTTGAGGGGCTGTCCTTTGACCTGCGCGCGGGAGAGACGCTTTGCCTCGCCGGGGAAAGCGGGTCCGGCAAGTCGATGACCGCACTGGCGATCATGGGGTTGCTGCCCAAACCGATGTGCCGGATCGCCGGCGGCTCGGTCAAGCTGGGCGAAACCGAACTGGTGGGTCTGTCCGATGCCGGCTATCGCCAAATCCGCACCGCGCGGGTGGCGATGATCTTTCAGGAACCGATGACCTCGCTCAATCCGCTGATGACGGTGCAACAGCAGTTGAGCGAAACGCTTCTGGAACATGGAGCCTGCACACGGGCCGAGGCGCCGGCGCGTGCATTGCAGTTGTTGCGCGATGTGCAACTGACTGAGCCGGAGCGCCGCCTGAAACAGTACCCGCACGAACTGTCCGGCGGGATGCGACAGCGTGTGATGATCGCCATCGCGCTGGCCTGCGACCCCGAGGTACTGATCGCGGATGAACCGACGACCGCGCTGGACGTGACGGTGCAGGCCGAGATCCTTGACCTGATCCGGGACTTGCAGCGCGATCATGGGACGGCAGTTCTGATGATCACCCACGACATGGGGGTCGTGGCCGAGATGGCCGACCGCGTCGTGATCCTGCGGCACGGGCGCGAAGTGGAAAGCGCGCCGGTCCGGGACCTTTTTGCGGCGCCGCAAAGCGCCTATGCACAAGAGCTTCTGGCCGCCGTGCCGCGCCTCGGCAGTGCTCCGCCACGCCCGGAAAAACCGGCGGGAGCCACTGTCCTCGAGGTGAAGGATCTGACGGTACGGTTCAATGTGACCGGCGGCCTTCTCAACCGGGTGACGGCGCGAGTTCATGCGGTCGAGGGCGTGACGTTCAACATCCGGGCCGGCGAGACACTGGCACTTGTTGGAGAATCCGGCTGCGGCAAATCCACCATCGGCAAGGCTCTGCTGGGACTGGTCCCCTGGGAGGGTTCGGTTCTGGTCAATGGCCGCCAGACGCGCGGCATGGGGCCGGCCCGTCTCAAACCGGTGCGCCGTGACATCCAGATGGTGTTTCAGGATCCCGGGGCATCGCTGGACTCTCGCATGACCGTGGGGGATCAGGTTGCCGAACCGCTGTTGATCCACGGTCTGGCATCAGGTTCCGAACTGAAAGACCGGACCGAACATCTGTTCCGACGGGTCGGCCTGTCGCCCGAAATGATGGCACGCTATCCGCATGAATTTTCGGGCGGGCAACGCCAACGCATCAACATCGCGCGGGCCTTGTCACTCTCGCCAAAGTTGATCGTCGCCGATGAAAGCGTCTCGGCTCTGGATGTTTCGGTGCAGGCACAGGTGCTTGAATTGCTGCAGGAAATCCAGGATCAGGATGGGCTGGCATTTCTTTTTGTCAGCCACGACATGGCCGTGATCGAGCAGGTGGCAGACCGGGTCATGGTGATGCGACTGGGCCAGGTGGTCGAAGAAGGTGCGCGCGACGCGGTGCTCCGCGACCCGCGCCACGATTACACAAAGCGCCTGCTGTCGGCTGTTCCGGTTCCAGATCCCACGCAGCTGCGCCAGGCGCGGATCAAGACCGAAAATCTCGGCAGCCCGATCTGGCCGGCAGGGCAAGGCCCTGAGCGGTTGAACCTGAACTCCGTCGCCCCCGACCACAGGGTGGCAGTCTGATCAAGGGGCGATGCAGATCTGGCATTTGATCTGCGTCGTCATGAATGCGTCCTCTGAACAGCCCCCCGAAACTCGGACACTGATAAAAGCTGCGATTTGCAATCTGCTGATCTTCGACGAGAAGGAGATCAGCAGATGTCTAAACGCAAGCAGCACGCGCCCGAGTTCAATGCGAAGGTGAGAGGCCGGCTCGAAGACGAAGGAGGGCATCCGGAAATGCCCTCTCGTGGTTTGCATGCGCGCTATGCCCGACAGGGCGCCTTCAAACACATGTACGGTGCGGCAAGGCATCAAGACGCCTTCGAAAGACGACTGCGGCACATCGGCCAGCGTTCGCAATGCACGCGAAAAGATCTTTCAACATTGTGCGCTCAGAACCCGAGGGCCATACCGTCCTTGCGGGTGTCACTGGCACCGGTCAGCAACCCTGTCTCAGGGCAAATCTGGATCGCTTGGCTGCCCCCGATGGGGCTGGTCTGAATCTCCAGAACATGTCCGCGTGCTTCCAAATCGGCCCGTGCCTCATCCGATACACCGGGTTCGATCTGCAATTTCCCGTCATGGGCAAAGCTGCGCGGTGCATCCATCGCTTCCTGAAGGTCCATGCCAAGGTCCAGCACGGCAGACAGGAACGCCGCATGACCAGCCGCCTGATATTGCCCGCCCATCACGCCAAACGGCATCGTCGCAATGCCCTCCTTGCAGAGCATGCCCGGAATGATCGTGTGCATAGGCCGTTTGCGCGGAGCGATGGCGTTGGGATGCCCCTCGATCAGCCGGAAAGAAGCACCACGCGAATGAAACAGCACGCCTGTCATAGGATCGAGGCGGGTTGATCCGAAGCCGTGAAAAATCGAGTTGATGAAGGACAGTGCATTGCCGTCTTCGTCGACGACGCAAAGATAGATCGTATCTTTGTGCTCGGGCTCGTCCCACAGCGTTGGTGGCAGAGCACGGCGCATGTCGATCCGCGCGGCAAGCGTGTCCACGACCTTGTCCGACAGCAACGTCTCGACGACATCGGGACAGGATGCAGGATCGCTGATCAATGCATCCCTATGATGATAGGCAAGCTTGGTGGCCTCGGCGTGAAGGTGAATGCGATCGGCTTCTGACAGCCCTTTTCCCATGTCGAAGCGCGACAGTATCTGCAAGATCAGCAGCGCCGCCAATCCCTGGCCGTTTGGAGGGCATTCGTAGACATCGTAACCGCCATAGCTGGTCGAAATCGGCTCGACCCAATGGGCCTCGTCGCGGGCCTCGTGGAAATCTTCTTCGGTGTGCAGCCCCCCAAGTGAGCGCAGATGCGCAGCCATCTTGGCGGCGACCTCACCTTCGTAGAATGCCGCCGCGCCCTTGGCCGCAATTTCGCGCAGGCGCGTGCCGAGAAGTGGTTGGGCATGCATCTGGCCTACGCTGGGCGCCTTGCCCCCCGGCAAGAAAAGCTTGGCCGCATGTTCGTCTCCGCCCACGATCGCCGCATTGGCGGCCCAGTCCATGGCGACGCGTGGGGTCACCGGATAGCCATTCTCGGCATAGCCGATCGCGCGGGAAAACAGCAGGTCGAGCGGCAGGGAGCCGTGATCGTCGTGCAGGCGGCACCATGCCGAAATTGCGCCGGGGATCGTGACGGCATGTGGGCTGGTCTGCGGGATGCTATCGGTAAGGCCGGCGGCCTTTAGCGCATCGACCGTTGCGGCGGCGGGGGCACGGCCCGACCCGTTGAGCGCTTTTACCTTTCCTTCTTTCGGAGCATAGAGCGCGAAACAGTCGCCGCCGATGCCTGTCATCAGCGGATCGACCACGCATTGCACCGCGACAGCGGCAAGGGCCGCATCGACGGCATTGCCCCCTTGGGCCAATATCTCATGGCCAACAGCCGTCGAAAGCGGGTGAGAGGTGGCAATCATTGCTTTCGAGGCGAGGGTGCTGGGGCGCCGAGCGGAAAAGAAGTTGAACATGTCAGTCGTCCTGTTGGGTGTGGATTGAAGGCTCCGAACGGGGGCGAGGCCATCTGGTGTTGTGCGGAATATGAATCAGGCGTGAGTGATCGGGTGGATGCAAGCCACGGCCCGCCGAGAGCCAAGTTTGCCGAGTTGCGGATCCTTTGTTTGGCAATCTGCCTGTGCCGCCGGGCAACGGGTCGAGAACCGGCACCCTTTTGGCAGATCAAGTGGGCTTGGTATCTCGCCGGGCAGCGGTCGGGATAGCGGTTCGAAAAACTGTGGTGCAGCGGCGCGCAGGGCCGCCGAATAGGGATGTGCAGGTGCCTTGAGCACGGCATCAGTCGGCCCGTTTTCGACGATGCGACCCAGATACATGATGGCGATTTCTTCACAGAGATAGCTCGCAACGCCAAGGTCATGCGTAATGAAGGCCAGCGTCAATCCCATGTCACGCTGCAACGATTGCAACAGCGTCAAGAGCTGTGCCTGCGTTGAGACGTCAAGGCCCGAGACCGCCTCATCCGCGACCAGAACCGAGGGTTCCGAGGCCAGCGCGCGGGCAATTGCCACGCGGCGCACCTGGCCACCAGACAGGCCCGATGGAAAACGCCCGGCGGCGTCCGCGGGAAGGCCGACCCGATCCAGCAAATGGGCGATGCGCGCAGTTTCACCCTCGGGCGGGACAATGTTGAAATGGCGCAGTGGCTCTGCGATGATCGCCCCGATCGTCATGCGCGGGTCCAGCGATCCGCGTGCGTCTTGATAGACCATTGCCACGTCACGGGCAAAGTCGGTGCCTCGGGCACGGGCCTCACCGATTGGTTTGCCGCGATAGAGCGCGCGACCACCGCTCGGCTTGTCGAGGCCGAGCAGCACACGCAGCAGAGTGGATTTTCCTGAACCACTTTCCCCTACGATCGCCAGAGACGTGCCCTTGCGAATACTGAGCCGAACACCATCCAGGGCCCGAAGGCCCACCGTCTCGCGACTGAACAGAGGGCGTCCGGGTTTGGGAACCTCGAAAACCTGTTCGACCTCGATCAACTCGAAGATCGGTTGGACCGGCGCGTTCGGCGCTTGGGGGGGCTTGGTCATTCGGGATTCCAACAAGCAATGTGGTGATCAAGCGGACCGGCCGCATTCGCGCGCAATGGCACGAGGGGCGGAGCCTCACCCGCACACCGGGTCAGCGCGCGTGGGCAGCGCGTGGCAAATCGGCATCCGCGCGGCATCTGGGCATGTGACGGCACTGTGCCCTCGGGGGCGGTCAGGGTCTTTGTACCAATCTCGAGCACGCAGGATTTGAGCTGCTGGGTGTATGGGTGGCGATGATGCTCCAGCACATCATGTGCCGGACCGCTTTCGACAACCTGTCCCGCATAAAGCACTGCGATCCGATCACAGGACTGACTGGCAAGCGCGAGATCATGCAGGACGAAAATGCAGCTCGCACCGCGCGCGCGGGTCAAGGTCAGGATCAGGCGGACGATCTGGGCCTGGATCGTGACATCAAGCGCCGAGGTCGGCTCGTCCGCGAGCAGGAGATCAGGGCTGCCCGCCAAGGAAATGGCGACCATCACGCGCTGCTGCATTCCACCCGAAAGCTGGTGGGGAAAGGCTGACATACGCCCTTCTGGGTCATTTATTCCAACAGAGGTGAATAGCTCGACCGCCCTTTCGCGGGCTTCTTCCCTGGACAATCCCTGTGTACGCCGCAGGGTCGTGCTGAGTTGACGGCCAACGGTATAAGACGGGTTCAGGGCGGCGCCTGCGTCTTGAAAGATCATGGAGAGACGCTGACCCCGAAGCTTGACCATCTGACGTTCCGTCAGTGCAAGAAGATCACCTTCGCCGGCAAGCTCTATTGCGCCGGCGACCTTGGCATTGCCGAGCAACCGCATGATTGCCACGGCGATCGTCGACTTTCCCGCGCCGCTTTCGCCCACCAGAGCCAGTGTTTCGCCTTGCCCGAGCGACAAGTTCACCCGATCGAGGATCTTGGCCGCGCCGCGATGAACCGTCAGATCCCGAAGGGTAAGGACGGGGCGCTGCGCCGTGTCTGCCGTGCGATCTGTCATGAGTCTTTCCGAAGTTTGGGGTCGAACTCCTCACGGATGCCATCACCGACGATGGTGAGCGCGATCAGAAGAAGCGCCAGCGCAAAGCCGGGCATGGCGGACATCCAGGGGGCGAAGCTGACAAAGTCGCGCCCTTCGGCAATCATCAGCCCCCAGTCAGGCGTCGGGGGGGTCACCCCGATGCCGAGAAACGAGAGCGAAGACGAGACAAGGATCGCCTCGGAAATGCGGATTGTCACCTGTACGGCCAGCGGGAAAATGACGTTCGGCAACACGTGGCGCCAAACCACGCGCAGGTAGGGGATGGACATGAGTTGCGCCGCCTCGATGAAAAGCTGGACGCGAACC
Organism: Aquicoccus sp. SU-CL01552; assembly: GCF_040365005.1. Lineage (NCBI taxonomy): Bacteria > Pseudomonadati > Pseudomonadota > Alphaproteobacteria > Rhodobacterales > Paracoccaceae > Aquicoccus > Aquicoccus sp. SU-CL01552. Next base: position 284,942 of record NZ_BAABWV010000004.1, read on the forward strand.
TGCAGGACGTCGCTGCGCACGGTCCGTGCAAAGGGGCCGATCATCGACAGCCCGACGGCGATCACCACCTTGTCGACGCCTTGCCCGAGAATTGCGATGAATGCCACGGCGAGGATAAGCGAAGGAAGCGCGAGGATCGCATCGATAAGGCGCATCAAGGCCCATTCCGATGCCCCACCGGACAACCCCGCGGCAAGCCCTATCACAAGACCGCCCGCCGCCCCGATCAAGACGGCGAAGATGCCAATGATCAATGCGAACCGCGCGCCATAGATGACCCGCGAAAGAATGTCCTGCCCGTAGCTGTCTGTCCCGAACAGATGCGCGGCCGTTGGCGGTTGCATCATGACGTTGAAATCCTGCGTCACGGGATCAAACGGGGCGACCTGCGGCGCAAAGAGCGCTGCCACCAGGTAGGCCACGGTGACGATCACGGCGATCGTGAAGAACGGACGACGCACAAAGACCGACCGGCGGGATCTCTTTGCCGTGTCGAGCGGTACAGGCGGGGACAGCGTTGCAGGGGCCTCGGGGGTGTGCATGCTCATTTGCGGGCCCTCAGCCGTGGATCGAGGAAGGGATAAGACAGATCGACAAGCAGGTTCACCCCGATAAACAGCGCGGCTGTCATCATGACACCGGCCTGTACCACAAGGTATTCGCGCCCCAGGACTGCCGAGGTCAGCATCTGACCGATGCCGGGCAGGTTGAAGACGGTTTCGGTGAACACTGTGCCCTGAAGGAGAACGCCCAGTTGCAGGCCAAGGATGGTGACCAGCGGCATCGCGATATTGCGCACGCCATGGACCCAGACGACGCGCCAGCTCGGCTCACCACGGGCGCGAGCGGCCGTGATGTAGGGTTGCTCCATGACCTCGATCAGTGTCGCACGGGTCAGACGCGTGATCATGGCGATGAAATAGGTGGAGAGAGTCAATCCGGGCAAGATCATGTGATAGATGCCCAACCAGAAATTCTCCCAGGGAGAGACATAGCCCATGACAGGGAAAAGCTGGAGTTTCACCGCGAAGAACCAGATCAGCAGGATCCCCAGCAGGAAGGAAGGAAAGGCGGTGCCCGTCAGGGCAAGCACCGCAGAACCGGCGTCAAAAATTGTGTCCTTCTTGATTGCGGACAGCACGCCAAGTGGCACGCCGATCAAGATCGCGAAGGCAAGGGAAAAGGAGGCGAGCGTCAAGGTGACGGGCAGCGCCTCCTTAAAGGCATAGGTAAAGATTTCCGCGCGTGCGACATAGGATGTCCCCCAATCGCCTTGTATGAACCGCCCGGCCCAATCCGCGTATTGCACGAGAAAGGGCTGGTCGAGTCCGAGTTCGGTTTTGAGCGAGTCGTAGCTCTCCTGCGAATATTCCGACCCGAGCATGATTTGAATCGGATCGCCGGGCGCCAGCTTCAGAAGTCCGAAGCTGGCCACCGAGACGAAAAACAAGACAACGAGCGTCTGCGCGATCTTTCCCAGTGCCTGCAAGAGCATTAGCCGAGGCTCACGCTGTGCAGGTTTACCAGGTCCGCGGGGATGTATTTGAAGCCCTTAACCTTGTTCGAAAACACCTTGTAGATCGGCATATGCGCCATGACCGCAATGCCGGCCTCATCCATCAGCAGGTCTTCAGCCTTGTAGTAAAGCGCGCGCCGGGCCGCCGGATCGAGTTCGACCTGCGCCTGAGCACAAAGATCGTCGAAATCGGTGTTGACCCAGCCACCGAAATTCCATGCGCCGTCTGACTTGAACTCGGGGTACAAGGTCTCGTCCGGGTCGAGGTCGGCCACCCACTCGAAATCATAGAGATCAAAGTCGGACCCGTTGCGGCGCTTGACCCATGTTGCGGGCTCGACCAGCTCCAGCTTTGCCTTGATGCCGATTTCGGCCAACATGGGCGCGACCGTCTGGGCGATACGGGTGCCGACGGGGCCGCGCTCGGCCATCATGTAGACGGCTTCGATTTCACCTTGGTTTGCGGCTTTCGCGCGGAACGCCTTGGCCTTGTCGAGATCATACCATTGGCCGCGCCCGCTGGTCGCGATGTCGGGATCGAAGAAATCGGTCATGGGGGGCGAAATGGGGGTGTACGCCTGTTGTGCACGTCCGAAATAGGCCTGTTTCACGATCGTATCGCGATCAAGCGCCCAAGCCACGGCACGCCGCAGATTGATGTCGTCAAAGGGGCTGCGTTTGCAGTTCATGCCGACAAAGGTGTAGTTGCCTTCGATTTCGCCATAGAGCGTTGCGTTCGGGAAAGCTTCGATCTGATTGACCAGCTGCATCGGGCAGTCCGTCATGCCGTCGATCTGCCCCGACATCAGCGCCGCAAGCGCGGTCGAGGCTTCGTTCATGAGAACGAAAGTTGCGCGTTCGAGTTTCGGCAGACCCGGTTCGAAATAGTCGGGGTTGGCCTCAAGCTCGATGGAGTCGTTCTCCTTCCAGGAAACGAACTTGAAAGGCCCGGTTCCCACGGGGTTGCGGCCATAGTCGGTGCCGTATTTCTGCACGGCGGCGGGGCTGACGATCGTGCCTGCGCGCCCTGTTGAGCCGTTCAACGCGACCGGCAGGAAGGCATAGGGCTGTGAGAAAACCAGTTTGACCGTAAGCGGATCGACGACTTCGATGCGCTCCAGAAGCGCCAGTTTCCAGGCGTGAGGTGACTTGGGCTGACCTTCCTTGACGCGCAGCAACGAAAACTTGACTGCTTCTGCGTCGCAGGGCGTGCCGTCGTGGAATTTCACGCCATCGCGCAGCTTGAAGACATGGGTCTTGTCATCCTCAAGATCCCAGCTTTCGGCCAGATCGGGTTCGAAGGTGACGTTCTCACCATCATAGGCAATCTTCAGAAGGCCATTGTGGATGTTGTTGATGATCTGGATCGAGGAGAGGAATCCGGTGAAGTGAGGATCCAGCGTGTCGATCACCTTGATCGAAGCGATCTTGATGTGTCCGCTTTGCTGGGCGCGGGCAAGAGAGGGCATGCTTCCGGTTGCGGCTGTTACGATCCCGGCACCGAGGCCCTTCAGGACAGCTCTACGCCCGAAGCGCGCTGACAGGCGTTCGGCGAGGACTTTCTTGTGGTCGAGTTTGGTCATTTCTGGTCTTCCCTGTTGGCATCATCTCCTCCCAATTTTCAGTTCGATCCGAGTTTCTACGCGGTGGGTTCCCTCCCAACTCGCGCGCCCCGACCGGTTTCGAGGCATTTTTCATCGAATCCTCCACTTCATTCGATGAGTTTGTAAATTCAGGTTGCAGTGAGATGTATACAATTGAAAGCTAAAAGTGCACCAAGCGGGAAGACTGGATGAACAATGGCTATTCGTGCGGCAGATAGTATTTTTGAAACCTTGATCGATGCGATCATGGCCGGCCAGATGGTGCCGGGTGAGCCATTGGTAGAGCAGACGCTCGCTGAGCAGTTCGGGGTGTCGCGCACCCCGGTAAGAGAAGCGTTGCACCGGCTGGAGCAGGCACGCCTTGCCGAGCGAGGGGCGCGTCGCGCCTTTGTGGTACGGCGCATGGCACCTGAAGATCTGGCAGAACTGTTTGAAGCGACAGGCGAGATCGAGAGCACGCTTGCAGCGCTTGCCGCGAAAAGGATGAGTGAGATCGAGCGGCGCAAACTGGAGACGGTTTTGGATGAGGGCGATGCCTGCGACGATCCTGCCACTTACAGTGAAATCAATAGCCGCTTTCACGAAATCATCAAATCAGGCGCTCGAAATTCGATCCTGGCCGCCACGTTGGACGAGTTGAACCTGCGCACACTTGCTTGGCGCGCCGCGAATTTTCGTGAAGACAGTCGACGCCTGGAATCCTCGCGCGTTGAGCATCGTGGCATCACTCAGGCGATCCTGTCGCAGGACGCCGATACAACCCGGCGGAAAATGTGCAGCCACGTCGCCTCATCCTTCATTGTTTTGTCCGACATCCTCGCCCGGCGTGCGCCGGAACAACGCGCCCCCAAATTCTAAAAGTTACAGGAGTATCCCATGCCCGACCTGACCCTGACGTTTGAGCTATTGTTGTTCCTTGTCGTCATTGGCGGTGGGGCAGGAGTGCTCGCGGGTTTGTTGGGTGTGGGGGGCGGTATCGTTCTGGTGCCGGCCTTCTTCTTTACCTTCCATATTCTGGGATACGACGGCCCGCAGGTGATGCAGGTCTGTCTGGCGACCTCGCTTGCCACGATCATCGTGACGTCCTTGCGGTCGGTGATCAGCCACAACCGCAAAGGTGCGGTCGACTGGGAGATTCTCAAAGGCTGGGGTCCAGGTATTGTTCTGGGCTCGATCGCAGGCGTGCTGATGGTTTCGTCGCTGCGTTCTGTCACTCTGCAAATGATCTTTGGCGTACTGGCATTAATCGTTGGGGCCTACATGGCATTGGGCAGGAGCAGCTGGCGCATTGCTGAAGCGATGCCGAGCGGAAGCAGGAAGTATTTCTACTCGCCCATGGTGGGCTTTTTGTCGGCCCTTATGGGCATTGGTGGAGGCAGTTTCGGCGTGCCGTTGATGAACCTTCACAATGTACCCATCCACCGAGCGGTCGCGACTGCGGCCGGGTTTGGCATTTTGATTGCCGGGCCTTCGGCTGTCGGCTTTTTGTTCCTGAACATCGAGCCAGGTTCGCGCCCGCCCCTGACCGTGGGTGCAGTGAACATTCCGTCATTTCTGGTGGTGATCGCCATGACGCTGCTGACGACGCCCCTGGGCGTGAAATTGGCCCATGCGATGAACCCCGCGCCGCTTAAGCGGGCGTTTGGAGCATTCTTGATCCTCGTGGCCCTGAACATGCTCCGCAAGGCGATTGTCGGCTGAACTTTGGGGCCAGATCGCCTTCGCGAGCATTCCGCACCATGTCCGTGAGCCGGTCGGTTACGCGGCCGCACTGCGGCCACGGTCCCCTCCACGTTCCAAGACGTGCCAGCGATCGGAAACCTCCGAGACAAACGGCGTTGGCCATGCCAGAACTGCAACAAATCTGCGTCAGAGCCAAGATTGCGTGCGGATTGACGGCCCAAAGAACGGGAAGCAGTCCACTCCGCGATTTTTCAACGCGGCCCAAACAGGTAGCAACACGTTCTTGCATCAAATCCGGTGATTTTATGCCCTTTGGCGAAGGCCGAAGTCACTGCCTTTCGCACGCGGAGCCGCTCGGAAACTGCCCTGGCGGGGTCCGATGCCAGCAGGTTGTCCAGATCCCTGGGGATCTCCACCCGCAAGCCATCTTCTGTCGGGTTCGGCTGGCGGGTCTGACTGCCTTGCGCCAGAGAGACGACGCGGGGTGCCGTGAGGTCCCAGTCGACCAGCAGGCGGTCCGAGGGCACACCGGCGTTGATTCCCGGCATTTCACCATAATAGTCCTCGTAGTAGGTCTCGGCAGATCCGCCCAGGCGCGCAATGTTCAGCCCTGCGTTTATTCGGCGCAGCGGGTCAAACGTCCAGCGGACAAGGGTGATGCCGCGCTTCAGGCACCAGTCGCGCTGAAACCATTTCAACCTCTCCCCCAATCCCAAGCCACGGCTGTCAGGATGCACGGCAAGCCGGTGAGAGTGCTGGACGTGCGGCTGACTGGTGGGAAATCCGAACAGGAATCCAAGCATCCGCCCATCCTCGAAAGCCCCGGCGACGAGGCCGCCTTCATGCTGGATCGCAAGCATCAGGTCGGAATTATCGGACGGGTCGTCCTCGCCCCATACCAGCTTCTGGAATTGCTCCGCGTGCTTCAGTTCGGCCACGCCATCCAGTTCGCGTAGGACCACGCCCGTGTCCAACCTGGTCATGCGGTAACCTCCTCGGCGTGAACCGTGACCGAGGCGAGGTAGTCCCGGTCAAGGGTCACTCCGATGCCCGGACCATTGGCGGGAACCGGCATTTCGCCGTTCAACGCTTCGAGCGGTTCGTTGGTGATATCCCGCGCGAAATATCGGCTGGCACTCGAGGTGTCACCGGGCTTGGTGAAATTGGCGAGCGTCGCAAGGTGGATGTTGTGCGCCCGGCCGATGCCGCTCTCCAGCATCCCGCCACACCAGACCGGAACATCAAACGCGGCGCAGGTATCATGGATGGCGCGCGCTTCGGAAAAACCACCAACCCGGCCGACCTTGATGTTGATGACCCGCGCGGCATCGCTTTCCAGTGCCTTGCGCGCGTCGCGGGCGCTGCGAATGCTTTCGTCGAGACAGATCGCGGTCTTCAGAGACCTCTGTATCTTGGCATGATCGTGGATGTCGTCATAGCCCAGCGGCTGTTCGATATAATCCAGCGCAAAGGCGTCCAGCGACTGGAGCACCGGCAGGTCCGCCATCCCGTAATCGGTGTTGGCGTCGACGGTCAGCTTGATGTCGGGAAATTCCGCCCGCACCGCTTCGACAATCCGGACGTCATGCCCCTGCGCGATCTTCAGCTTGGTGCGCTTGTATCCCTGCTCGACTGCGGCGCCGACCCGCTCCAACGTGGTTTCCACCGGAGCGATCCCCAGGCTCACACCCACATCGACATGATCGCCCGTGCCGCCCAGCGCCGCTTTCAGCGGGATATTCAGACTTTTGGCCCAGAGATCCCAGAACGCCATCTCCACCACCGCCTTGGCCATGCGGTTGCCCCGCCAAGGTGACAGGATCGGCTGCAGATCATAGGGCGAGTCGAACCGCTTTCCGACAATCTGCGGCAACAGGACGTCGCGCAGGAAGGCCATCGCGCCGGGAATGGTCTCCTCGAGGTAATCCGGCGCCGGGTCCATCACCGCTTCGGCCACGCCTTCGATGCCCTCGCCCTTCAGCACAAGCAGCGGAAAGACCCTGGCGGTCATGGTGCCGGTCGAAATCACGAAAGGCGTCAGCAGTGGCAGGCTGACAATGCGCAACTCGGCGCTTTCGATGCGGACCCCAGGCCGAAGGCGGGTGGGGATCGTGGAGTCTTTGATGGTCATATCTGAAACCTGGTTGGGGGCTGGGGTCACATTGCCTTGGCAATGAAACGGCGGAATTCGTCGGTCTTGGGGTCTGTGAACATCTCTCCGGGTGATCCCTGTTCGGCGATGCGACCTTCGTTCAGAAAGACCACCTCCGAGGACACCTCGCGCGCAAACCCCATCTCGTGGGTGACGACGATCATCGTGCGCCCCTCGGCGGCAAGGTCCTTCATCACCTTCAGCACCTCGCCCACCAGTTCAGGGTCGAGGGCCGAGGTGGGCTCGTCGAAGAGGATCGCTTCGGGTTCCATCGCCAGGGCGCGGGCGATCGCCACACGCTGCTGCTGTCCGCCGGAAAGCTGCGAGGGATACATGTGCATCCGGTCCTCCAGCCCGACACGTTGCAGGTAAGCTTCCGCCTTGTCACGGGCTTCGGCCCTTGTTTCGCGTTTGACCTGAATCGGGCCTTCCATCACGTTTTCCAGGCTTGTCCGATGGGTCCACAGGTTGAACTGCTGAAACACCATGCCCAGCCGTGCCCGGATGGTTTCCATGTGCCGGGCATTCTGCGGCTTGCCGTTCTTCACCATGATTTCCTCGCCATGCACCGTGACGGTGCCCGACGTCGGCGTTTCCAGGAAATTGAGGCAGCGCAGGAAGGTTGATTTGCCCGAGCCCGACGACCCCAGGATCGAGATCACGTCATGGGTCTTCGCCTGGAGTGATATCCCCTTGAGAACCTCGACGGTGCCAAAGGATTTGTGGATGTCATCGGCTTGCACGATGATGTCCCGCTGGGTCATGGCCGGGTCTCCTTCAAGGGGGGGACGGTGCCGTGGGACTTGTCCCGGGCGGTGATATGGCGGCTGAGACGGCGTTCCGCCTGCCGCCAGAGCAGGACGAAGATCGCCGTGATGCACAGATAGATCAGCGCGGCCCAGAGATAGACCGAGAAGTCGAAAGTCCTGGAAAAGATCTGGCGGCTGCGCCCCATCAGATCGAAGACGGTGACCACGCTGGCCAGCGCGCTGGCCTTCATCAGCAGGATCACCTCGTTGCCCAGTGCCGGCCAGGACATGCGGTAGGCATGCGGAAACACCACCCGGCGCAGCACCTTCTGCCGGCTCATCCCGATCGCTCTGGCGGCTTCGATCTCGCCACGCGGAACGCCGATGATGCCGCCGCGCAGGATCTCGGTCTGATAGGCCGTCGAGTTGAGCGCAAAAGCCAGAAGCGCACAGTTGAACGGGTCACGGAAAAAGCTCCACAGCCCCCATTCCTGCAAAACCGGCCGAAACTGGCCCGAGCCATAGAAGATCAGGAAGAGCTGTGCCAGGATCGGCGAGCCGCGCACGAACGAGATATAGAGCCGGAGCGGGGCCTGTGCGATCGGCAACGCATGGACGCGGATCAACGCCAGCCCCGGTGACACCAGCGCCGCGATAAACGCCCCTAGCAGCGTCAGCTTGATGGTCATCAGCGTGCCATCCATCAGCCGGGGCCAGTACTGAGCGAGGATTTCGAACGGGTTCATCTCATGCCCTCCGGATGCCGCGATTGGCGCGATGTTCCAACCGGGCCAGCACCAGTTCGGACAGGACGCACATCACCCAGTAAATCAGGCAGGCCAGCAAGTAGAAGGTGAAGGGTTGCTTGGTCACGCCGACGGCGACCTTTGTCATGCGCATCAGGTCATCCAGCGCGATGACCGAGACCAGCGCCGTGTCCTTCAGCATGTTGATCCAGAGGTTGCCCAACCCGGGCAACGCGAAGCGCCATAGTTGCGGCAACTGGATGCGCAGGAAGATTTGACGATCGTTCATTCCGACCGCCCGCCCGGCTTCGACCTGGCCCAGGTCGAGCGATTGGAACGCGCCGCGCAACACCTCGCCGGCAAAGGCGCCGAACACCATGGCAAGCGCCACGACTCCCGCCGCAAAGGGGCTGAAATCGGTAGGAGAGGCATCTGGCGCCCACCACCGCAACACCGCATTCATCAGGAGGCCGACGCCGTTGTACACCACAAAGAGCGTCAGGATCTCGGGGAGGCCGCGCATTATGGTGGTGTAGCCAAACCCCAGGTATCGCAGCGGCAGAAGCCTGGACATCGACGCAAAGGCGGCGAGGAACCCCAGGCACAACCCCACGGGCAGCGTCACGATCGCCAGTTGTACCGTGATCGCCAGCCCCTGCAGGATTTCGTCCCCCCAACCGGCATCGCCATATGACAGCAGTTCAAACATGGATGATACTTTCAGGCCGGAGGGAGATTTCGATTACTTCATCGTGTAGACGTCGATGTCGAAATACTTGTCGTTGATCGCCTTGTAGGTGCCATCGGCGCGGATCTCGGCCAGGGCGGCGTTCAGCTTTTCTCGCAGGTCGTCATCCTCCTGGCGCACGGCAATGCCGACGCCATCGCCAACGAAGGCCGGATCGGTGATCGGCTCTCCCGCCAGTTCACAGCAGCTGCCATCATCGCTCTTGGTGGTCCAGTCCAGCATCGGCAGCATGTCACCGACCTGCAGGTCGAGGCGGCCCGAGGCCATGTCGAGGTTCACCTCGTCCTGGGTCGGATAGAGGCGGATATCGGCATCGGGATAGACGGCTTCGATGTAGTCGGCCTGGGTGGTGCCGGATTGCGCGCCGATGACCTTGTCGGCAAGCGTCTCGTTCGTGAATTCCGTGTAACCCGCGCCTTTCGGGGCAACATGGGTCATGGCGGCCAGATAGTAGGGGTCGGTGAAATCGACCTGCTTCTTGCGCTCGTCGGTGATGAACATCGAAGCGATGATGAAGTCATACTTGTTGGCCAGAAGCCCGGGAATGATCCCATCCCAATCCTGCGCCACCACTTCGCATTCCTCGCCGATGCGCTTGCACAGTTCCAGCCCGATCTCCACATCGAAGCCTGCGATCTCGCCGTTGGACTCGATGTAGTTGAACGGGGGGTAGGCACCTTCGGTGCCCAGCCGCAACCCCTCTGCCAAGGCTGCATTGGCTGCCATCGTAGCGGCGGCCAGGACTAAGGCAACTTTCGTTTTCAGTTTCATGGGGGTACTCCTGTTGTTCCCAATACTCGGCTATTTTTCGATGGTGGCGACGGGATCGCCGACGTGGCCCGTGAAGCGACCGTAAAGCTCTGCAACCCGGTTCAAGCGCTGTTCGACCAGTGGGCCCAGTTCCATGAACACGCCATTGATGAGCAGATTGGTCAGGCTCGCCATCTGTGCCGTGGAATCCCAGAACTGGTTGAACTGGGTCGGCACGGCAAAGACCTCGTCGGCGAGGTCGCGGCCCCAGTCGCAGAACAGGTCGGTGACCAAGGTCACCGGAATTCCGGCCTCCTTCGCCTCGCGTGCCAACAGCCTGGCAAGCCGCGAATAGCGGCGGGCTTCGAAGATCAACAGGCAGGCGTCGCGGTCCGAGGCCAGCACCTCGGCGAAATTGCCCGCAGCCAGATCAATCAGGATCACCTGATCGCGCAGATATTGCATCTGGTTGGCGAAATACTGCGCCAAACCACGTTCGGTCTGGAACCCGGCCACGTAGACGCTTTGCTTTCGGGCCAGCCGCGTGACGACATCCTGCCATTCAGGGGTCCGCGCATATTCATAGATCCGCACGACCGCCGCGATTTCCAGATCCATCCCCCGCGACAGGTGGCTTTCGTCCTCGCGCGCGGTTTCGCGCAGATCTTTCAGCCGGTCACTGACCAACCAGGGAAGGTCGCCCAGATCCCCTTTCAGATGCTCTTTGAGATCCTTGAAACTCGCGTAGCCGTTGTTGCGACAGAAACGGCCGACGGTGGCCTCGCTGACCCCGACCTTGTCGGCGATGCTGGCGGCGGTCTCGAAAGGGACCTCCGCCAATGTGCTCAACATGTAGTTCGCAATGGCCTTGTCAGCCTTGGAGCCGTTTTCGAGGGCATGGGAAAGTCTGTTACGGACAGGAGCTGGCACGTTGGAGAAACCTGCATCAGGGATTGAACTCCGGGATAATTTGCAAGTTTAATTTCATATAGTCAATTTATTTTATAAAGCTGTCATTTTGAGCTGCACCGCTCAAATAAGGTGCAACCCCGCGCGAGCAACCGGACCCGTCCGCCTTCACAGTGCGAAAGGTTGGGGTGGCACATGCCTGCCATCCAAAGAGTGTTGGTCGTTGGCCGTTCAATTCGCCTGGATACAGCCGCAACCGTCGCGCAAGCCCA